>JAJTDO010000015.1 GCA_021300475.1 Burkholderiales bacterium
CCCGCGACAGCATCAAAGTCTCGCTTTGCACTGCGCCCACTCCTCTCGATTGACCTTCAGCGTAATGCCGACATCGCCTTTTTCAACCAGCGCCTTCGGACTTTTTTGAATGGATGCGACAACTTCACTCACCAAAACGTTGGAAAAACAGAAATCCATCAGGTCTTCGAGCAATTCCTCTATCAAATCGACATGCGCCTGCTTCTGCCATGAAAGAATAAAACACAAGACGGGCTCATAATCGATTCCATGCTCCAAATGCCTCAACATCCGCATGGTTGTGAACTCTGACTTCATTTCAACAGAAACCAGGAGCCGTTGAGCCTCACCTTTTTCATGGTCATGAATGCCTATTTCCACAAAAATTTCAACGTCTTTGATGCAGGCGATGTATTCAGCCAATGCGGTCTCCAGAGAAGGTCAATTACAATACGGTTTAAATCAGTCTTCGAACGTAGAAAGCAGTCATCATGCATCCCATGCTCAATGTAGCAGTCAAGGCCGCCAGAGCGGCTGGAAAAATCATCAACCGCGCCAGTATGGACCTTGATTTGGTCAAGGTAGGCAGCAAGGGCCCGAACGATTTCGTCACCGAAACCGATCAAGCCGCCGAAACCGCCATTATCGAAGTGCTTAAGCAAGCCTTCCCTGATCACGCCATTTTAGCTGAAGAAAGTGGCGCCTCCGGTGACTCGGATTATCTCTGGATCATCGACCCCATTGACGGCACCAGCAACTTCATCCACGGCTACCCCTGCTACGCAGTCTCCATTGCGCTGAAATTCAAGGATCAAGTCGTTCAGGGCCTGATTTACGATCCAGTGAACAACGACCTCTACACCGCAGGTCGCGGTGAAGGTGCTTTCCTGAACAACAAACGCATCCGGGTGAGCAAGCGCCTGCGCATGAATGAAGCATTGGTGGGCGTTTCCTGGCCCGCCAGCAACGGCAACCAGGAAAGCCGTTTGGCTCAACAATTCGCCAGCCTGAATGCCAACTCGGTTGGTGTGCGCCGCTCCGGTTCGGCCGTCATGGATCTGGCTTACCTGGCGGCCGGCCGTCTGGACGCCTATGTTGCCCATGGTCTGCAACCGTGGGACATCGCAGCCGGAGCGCTCATGGTTCAAGAAGCCGGTGGACTGGTCACCGACTTCTCCGGAGAAACCGACTATCTGGAAAACGGCAACCTGATTGCCGCCAATCCAAAACTGCTGCCACTTATTTTGCGCAGCCTGCAAAACGTCTGAGTTCACTGTGGGTCAAGGCGACTTCGCCTGACCAACAACGCTGCAAAGTTTTTCTGAAATGGTCACAATAGCGACTGTCGTCCAGTCGCTATTGCCCCATGTCGGAAGTTTCCACTCCAGATTTATCTTCGCACACCCCCATGATGCAGCAGTACCTGAGGCTGAAAGCCCAGGCGCCAGACATGCTGCTGTTCTACCGCATGGGCGATTTTTATGAGATGTTTTTTGACGATGCGCTAAAAGCGGCGCAACTCATGCAAATTACCCTGACCCACCGCGGGCAATCTGCCGGCCAGCCCATTCCAATGGCTGGCGTGCCATTTCACTCGGCCGATCAATATCTGGCCAAACTGGTTGCTGCCGGCCAATCCATCGCCATTTGCGAACAGGTCGGCGAGCCTGGGCAGCAAAAGGGCCCCATGGAGCGGCGCATTGTCCGCATCATCACCCCGGGCACCTTGACCGATGCCAACCTGCTGCCCGACAGGGAAAACCGTCCGTTGGTGGCTGTATGTACACAGTCGGGGCGCTGGGGCGTTGCCAGCCTGAGTCTCTCGGCAGGCAGTATTGAATTGCTGGATGTAGAGGCCGGGTTGCTCAGTGCCACGCTAGACCGCTTAAAGCCCGCCGAACTGCTCTTGCCAGACATCGCGCTGCAAGCCGCCTGTCTGCCCTGGCGCGGCAATGAACGTCCAAGCTGGCACTTCGACCCGGAACAAGCCGCCTCCCAGCTCAAAACCCTGCTGGGGGTCAGCGCGCTTGAACCCTTCGGCGTTGAAAACGCGCCGCTGGCCTGCGGTGCCGCAGGTGCGCTGCTCAGTTATGCCAAAGCCACGCAGAGCGATCAAAACGCGTTACGAAACATCACCGAACTTGGCGTCAAATCAGAAAACGAAGCGGTGGTGCTGGACGCCAGCGCCCGCAGAAACCTTGAAATCACAGACACGCTGCAAGGTGGCGCAGACCAGCACACCCTGCTGGCTGTTCTTGACCAGTGCGCCAGCGGCATGGGCAGCAGAAAACTTCGCCAATGGGTCACCGAACCCATCAGGCAACTGAATCGCTTGCGTGAAAGACAGGAATCCATCGGCTGGTTGATGGCAAGCGCCATCACCCCAACCTATGAAGCGGTTCTGGACAACATTCGGGGTATCAATGACATCGAGCGCATCGTCTCCCGCATCGCACTGAAGTCGGCACGCCCCCGCGACCTATCCGGACTCAGAAGTTCGCTGCAAGCCTTGCCCAAGCTTCAAAAAGTACTGCTGGCAATACCCTCCTCGGCTTTGCAGACCGTTCCAGCCCGCATCGCGCAGTTGTCTGCGGCATTGACGTTCAATGCAGACGTACTGGCACAACTGGAAGCCGCCATCGCAGCAGAGCCCGCCTCCATGGTCAGGGATGGCAACGTCATGGCAGACGGATTTGATTCTGAACTTGATGAATTGCGTGCCTTGCAACAAGGCTCCGGCGAGTTCCTCATCGAACTCGAAACCCGCGAACGCGCATCCACCGGCATTTCAACGCTGAAAGTGGAGTACAACCGCGTGCACGGTTTCTACATTGAAATTCCCACCGGACAAGCCGACAAAGCACCTGAGCACTACCGCCGCCGGCAAACCATGAAAAATGCCGAACGCTTCATCACACCGGAATTAAAACTTTTTGAAGACAAAGCGCTGTCTGCAAAAGACCGCTCACTGGCACTGGAAAAAAAGCTCTACGAAGCCCTGCTGATCTGGTTCGAGCCGCACATCGCCAGCCTGTCGCAGGTGGCCCGCGCCATTGCGGAAATCGATGCCTTGGCCAGTCTGGCAAAAGTGGCCGCTTTGCGTTCATGGGTCTGCCCCGAACTTAAAAACAGCCCGGGCATACACATTGAGGGCGGGCGTCACCCGGTGGTGGAAACCCAGGTTGAACGCTTCACACCCAACGACACAGAGCTCCACAGCCTCAGGCGCATGTTGTTGATTACCGGCCCCAACATGGGCGGAAAATCCACCTACATGCGTCAAACCGCGCTGATTGTTCTGTTAAGCCACATCGGCAGCTATGTACCCGCCAAGCGGGCCCAGATCGGTATTGTCGATCGGATTTTTACCCGCATCGGCGCCTCAGACGACCTCGCAGGCGGACGATCCACCTTCATGGTGGAGATGACGGAAGCCGCCACCATTTTGCGGCAAGCCACGGAAAACAGTCTGGTGGTGATGGACGAAATCGGCCGTGGCACCAGCACATTCGATGGTTTGTCGCTTGCTTGGGAAATCGCTCGCCAGTTGGTGAATAAAAACCGCTGCCTGACGCTGTTTGCCACCCACTACTTTGAAATCACGGAATTGGCACTTGAGCACACTGAGGCGGTGAATGTTCATTTGAGCGCCACCGAGTACGGACAAAATCTTATTTTCATGCACAGTGTTGAAGCCGGGCCTGCAAATCGCAGCTTTGGGCTGCAGGTCGCAAAACTGGCTGGACTGCCCGCCCAAGTCATCAAACACGCACAAAAACGTTTGCTGGGTCTGGAAGAAAAACAAAAGCGGTACGACAATCAAGGCAGCCTGTTTGACACGGACGCTGCCCCTGAAAAAAACATGCCCTCCCTGCATGAAGCAGTTGGCATCATTGCAAAAACAGACATTGATCAGTTGTCGCCAAAAGCGGCGCTACAACTCCTTTATGAACTGAAAGACTTATGCGACAACCCCTGAAACACTGCTTGAGCACCCTGAGCATTTTTTTTGGTTTGGCCCACTGCAATTTGGCGGACGCGCAGTCGTTTTCATTTGCAGCCATCGGCGACCTTCCCTATTCCGTGGTGGATGAACAAAATCTGACCGATGTGCTTGCCGACATTGATAAAAGCCAGTCGGCGTTCACAGTGCATTTGGGAGACATCAAATCGGGAGGGGAATCGTGCGAAGATGCTTTGCTGCTAAAACGAATCAGCCTGCTCAACCTCAGTCAAAAGCCCTTGCTGCTGGCGGTGGGCGACAATGAATGGACAGACTGCCACAGGCGCACGGCAGGTGCCTACCAACCAGTGGAACGCCTGGCATTTTTAAGAAAAACCGTGTTCTCAAAACCTGTTTCGCTGGGGCAGCAAAAATTGGCCTTTGAACAACAGGCCCAAGGCTCGGAAGGGCCTTCGGAAAACTACCGCTGGATTAAAAATGAAGTGATGTTCATTGTTTTGAACATACCCGGCAGCAACAACAATTACTGGGGGCAGTTTGCCCAAGACAGTCCGGAAAATCAGGAATTCAACATCAGAAAAAAATTCAATGACGCTTGGTGGAACAGTTCTTTGCAGCACGCAAAAAAAAGCCAGGTAAAAGCGGTTGTTGTCAGCTTCCAAGGTAACCCCTTTGAGGCTGATGGCGCAAGGCAGCACGCCCCTGAAAAACGCGATGGTTATCTGGAATTCAGAGACCTGCTGGCCAACGGCTTGAAAGACCTCAACAAGCCCGCGCTGCTGCTGCATGGTGACACCCATTCACACCGCATGGATCAAGCGCTGAAAGATGCCGAAGGAAAGCCGCTGAACAAGGTTAAGCGCCTGGAAACCTTCGGTTATCCGTTCACCAGAAACTGGGTGGAAATCAAGGTGAACACAGAAAGAGAGTATCCGTTTGAGCCTGTGATACACAGGCTCAGTGTCACCACGGAACATTAAGACCAGAGGTGTTTCAATGCAGTGAACCCGGATCAATCAGCAATGGGTCAGGCTGTACGCTGCCACGCTCTAGCTCTTCCTCTGTGGCGATGCGGATTTCACTGATGATCAGGTGGTAGCGAAGCGCAATGCCTGCCAACGGATGGTTGCCATCCAACACCACTTTGTCTTCGGAAACGCCGGTCACTGTCCAAATTTGAACCTCGTCATCGTCCAGTGGTTCTTCCTGTTCAGGAATACCTTCGAACTGCATGCCGACTTCCAACTCTTCTGGAAACAAATGCCTTTCTTCAACCTGAATCAATTCAGCATCGTATTCACCAAATGCATCCTCAGGCTCAACCTGAACCCACAACTCTTCACTGACCTCACGACCCTCAAGCGCGTGTTCAATGGCTTCAAACACGTCGCCATAACCACCGTGCAAATAAACCATGGGTTGATCAGCGTCCTGAATCATTTCGCCCTGAGCGTCCCACACCTGATATTTCACCGTAACCACGGTATCCTTGACAACCTGCATATTGCACTCCCCGACCTTCTTCGGAATAAACCCTGACTTACAATCATACAACACCACCCGCCTCTCATTAAATCATGCCATCGAACTCACCCAATTTAGATCACCAAATTCCTGAACATGCAGTGCTGACTCAGCTCGGCGATGTTTCAGTAGCGCAGTTCATGCGTGAAGACTGGCATGTCAATGCCAAGGTATTTAGAAACGTTTTTCCCGACTTCAATCCAGTCTGCAGCATTGATGACTTGCTTGAACTGGCCACACAGGGAGAAGCAGAAACCAGACTCATCACGGCCTTCAACGGACGGTGGGAGATGCAGGCGGGTCCGCTGGATTCCCTCCCCTCCCTGTCAGAGCGACACTGGACAGCCTTGATACAAGGCCTGAATCTTCACTTGCCATCGGCTGCGGCATTGCTGAACCGATTCCGTTTTGTACCCGAAGCAAGGCTTGATGACTTGATGGTCAGCATCGCAAGCGATGGCGGCGGAGTCGGCGCTCACTTTGACTCCTACGATGTATTTTTACTGCAAATGCATGGACAAAGGCGTTGGCGAATCAGCGCACAAACAGACCTCAGCCTGGAACCGGACCTGCCGCTAAAAATCCTCAAAAACTTTCAAGCCACCGAAGAGTTTGTTCTCAACCCTGGAGACATGCTGTACCTGCCACCGCGCTATGCACACGAAGGTGTGGCCATCGGAGAATGCACAACCCTGTCCATCGGGTTCAGAGCCCCCACCGCTGCAGAATTGCTGGCCAGTGTCTACCGGCAGGCTGCAGACGACATTGAACAGCATGCAGAACTGCTGAACCACCGCTTCCAAGACCCCCTCAGAGGCGCTTGTTCGAACCCCGGGGAATTACCGCAAGACATGCTGAGCTGGACGCAACAACTGCTAAGCCAGCAACCCGTTGCAAAAGACAGCATCATCAAAGGTTTGTTGGTTCACTGCACAGAACCCAAAGACACGGTTTACTTTGATCCACCACCGCGCTCCACCCAAGCTTCGAAAGCGTTAAGAGCGCTTCACGGCCAAGGCATTGAACTGTCTGAAAAGTCCCGGCTTATTTGTGCATCCCACCACTTTTCAATCAATGGCGAACTGTTTGAATATGAGGACGAACAGATGAAAACGTTGATTCATGCGCTCAGCGCCACAAGAAAACTGGACAAGCAACCCAGCGATCAACTGACAAGTCAATCGCCGTTTATAAGATGGTGCGTTGATATGTTTAACGCGGGTTGGTTGAAGTTCCGTTAAAAAACCACATGGAAATACATAAAAATCGCAGTCAACCCATTTGAGGCTTGAAACGTTTAAAGAAAAGTGTTGGATTAGAGACTACACCCTAGCTTTTATTGCTCAGTATGTTTTGAAAATATGAATAGAAAAGTTAGAATTGCACCATTGTTGAAAAGCATGTTCGCCCACAACAAGTGATTGAATTAAAAACCATCACATCAACCGTCGTTTAAAGGAAATAATTATGAAGAAGTCCCTTCTGTTGGCATCCCTGTTGGCTATCGCTTTGACCGCTTGCGGCAAAAAAGAAGAAGCTCCTGCTGCTGCTCCAGCTGCTGCTCCAGCACCTGCTGCTGCTCCAGCCGCTGACGCTGCTGCTCCAGCCGCTGCTCCTGCTGCCCCAGCCGCTCCTGCTGCTGACGCTGCTAAGCCAGAAGAGAAGAAGTAATCTCTTCGTTGCCTTCAGGCAACGCAAAAAAGCCGACTCTCTTGTTGAGGTCGGCTTTTTTTATCTGTTTTTTTTGATTGTTTTTCGCAACTTAAATTACAAAGTCTGCCAGTCCAATCCATTGGCTTGGTCTGCAAACCGGAACTCTCCACTGTAGCCGTTCAAGGTCTGGCTCCAACTGTTGAGCACACGGTCCGGATGGTTTGTGTTCTTACTCAAGTGTGCCGCCACCAAATACCGCAGAGACGCTTTTTCAACGGCCGCCAAAATCTCATGGGCTGCATCGTTGCTCAAATGCCCGTAGTCGCCTGAAATACGCTTTTTCAATGAGCCCGGATACTCTGACCGACTGAGCATCTCACCGTCATGGTTACTCTCAAGTACCAAAGCGTCGCAGCCAGACAAGTGCTTGATAATGTGAGGTGTTGAGCGTCCGCAGTCGGTCATGATTCCGAAGCGGTGCACACCGTCGGTGACAGTGAACTGGGCGGGTTCAGCAGCGTCGTGCGGCACGGTGAAGGGTTGAATGTGCAAGTCGCCTATGGTCCAAGCGCGCTCAGGGTTGAATACCCGCACCTTGTCTTCGTCCAGCCATTTTTGATCAACCAGTCCGGCTTGCACAGAAGCGCGAAACGTCCCCATGGTTGAGTAAATTTGCACCCCGAACTTTCTGGCCAGCTTAAACACACCACCCACGTGGTCATCGTGTTCGTGGGTCACCAAAACGCCTTGCAAGTCAGCCGGGGACAAGCCCCGCAACGCGAGACGCGCCACAGTTTCTTTCAGCGTGAAACCACAATCGATCATGATGCGTGTGGGACGCCCGTCAGAGCTTTTCGACTCCAACAGCCAGGCGTTGCCCTCACTGCCACTGCCAAGCGCACAGAACCGCATTAAATTGGGCTCACAACCAGATAGAATTCAAAGATTGAAATCAACGCAATTCATTTTCCAGCAATGCGAGAATCTTGTCGGCAGCGCTTGTCTTGACTGCGACACCCTCTGTGTTCAAAACCGTCACTTCGGATTTGTTGTTGCTGGTGGCCACTTTAATTCGGTAACGGCTTTGCGGGTTCAAATCCACATCCACCGTTTTTTTGCCACCGCCAAACAGCTTGCTGAAAAAACCATCGCCTTCCTGTTTGACTTCCTGCCCCTCCGGGGAGTTGTACTGCACGAAGTACATGCCTTTGGAACGGTCCCGGTCTTCCACCGTGAAACCTGTGCGATCAAGCGCCAAGCCAACCCGACGCCATGCCCGGTCAAAATTCTCCGACACGATCAAACGCTTCTGGGTTCCATCGCTGTTAATGACCGCTTTCGCAGCCACCAAGGGGGCCTTGCCTTCAACAGCGGCAACTTTGGGCGCCTCACCTGCAAGCTTCACCACCAGACGGTTTAAAAACTCTGCTTCCAACTCCGGGTCGGCCGGCCGGGGTTGCCAGACGGTTTGAATTTTCTGATTGTCAGCGTAGGCTTCAAGCAAACCGCGGTGCGAAATATAAATTTCAGTACCACTTTCTGAGCGCTCGAGACGGGTGCGGTAGCGATCGAGTTCGTCACTGCTGTAGAGTCCGTCAAACACTTTACCGACAATGCGACGAACACCGTCCATTGGAATCTTGGCGCGGTTTTCAGTCCAGTCGGTTTCCAGAATACCGATTTCAGGCTTTTCTATTTTCAGGTTGAAACCCGATTGCAACCAGAATTCACGCACAACAGGCCACACCGCTTCCGGCGGGCGATTCACCACCAACCAACGCTGGTTACCGGATTTCTCAAGCTTCACATCCAGGGCTTTTTGCAACACAGGGGTACCAGACACCTGAACAGGTGCACCGGACTCACCAGCCAAACCGGACGCTGTGGCCACACCTTTGGCACCGATGTCAGGCACGATGAATCTTTCATCTGCCGTCACCGCGGTGAGATCCGGAGGAATATCCAAGGGCTTGGACTGTGTCGTATTTTTGTAGTCGATCTTGCCACGTTCATTAAGTTTATCGATGGTTCCGCAAGCTGCCAGCACACCAAACAACGTCAGCATGGAGGCGTGACGGATCAAAGGAGATTTCAACATAGTAATTTTTCGTGGACTCAGACTAAGCTTCAAAGGATTTCGCATTCACGCAGTGCGTCTCGCACCACAGCTTGATATTGTGCCTCAAGTTTTACCAAAGGCAGACGGATTCCAGACGCCATTTTCTGCATTTCAGCCAAGGCCCACTTAACCGGAATGGGATTGGCCTGACAGAAAAGATCGCGGTGCAGGGGCAACAGCTTCATGTTCAGGGCGTAGGCTTCTTTCGAATTGCCTGCCAGTGCCAGTGCACAGAGCTTGGCCATGGCTTTGGGTGCCACGTTGGCAGTCACGGAAATATTGCCCTTGCCACCCATCAATATCAAATTTACCGCTGTCGGATCATCTCCGCTGTATACCGCGAAATCAGCGGGAGCGTTTCTCACCAGCCATGCACCGCGGTGCAAGTCGCCAGTGGCATCTTTAATGCCCACCACGCCACTGACCTGGGCCAGTCGCAACACTGTTTCATTGCTCATGTCGGCCACGGTTCGGCCGGGAACATTGTATAAAACCACAGGCAGATCAACCGATTCGGCAACCTTGCGAAAATGCTGGTACATGCCTTCCTGGGTCGGCTTGTTATAGTAGGGCACCACCTGCAGGCTGGCCGCAGCACCAACCTGCTTTGCGTAAGCGGTCAGTTCGATGGCTTCTGTGGTTGAGTTGCCGCCGGTACCTGCAATAATGGGAAGACGGCCAGCAGCCTCTTCGACCGCGACTTTTATCAGCTCACCATGCTCTTCCACATCGACCGTGGGCGACTCGCCCGTGGTCCCCACAGCAACAATTGCGTCAGTGCCTTCGGCAATGTGCCACTGCACCAATTTGCGATAACTGTCCCAATCAATGGAACCGTCTTCAAACATCGGGGTGACAAGTGCAACCAAACTTCCTGTGATCATGATTTTTCCTTTCCGTTCCGAGCAGAAACCACGTGCGCGGATTGTATCGCAAGCGAGGGCTTTCGCTGTGCAAGTATTCGTTGCACAAGCGCCGGACCCGGATTTTTTCGAACACCCTGTTCAAATCGCAACACCTCGAACCCGGGGCGACACAGGTCCAGCAACTCTTCAGAGCGCAATAAAAAAGCAGGATTTTTCGGTGAACCGAACGCTTCATTGCCCACCATGAAGGTTTCATAGAGCAGATAGCCACCTGGCGCAACACAGTCCAACAGCGCCAAAAAATGAGGGCGCCACAAATAATGGGTCACCAGCACAAGGTCAAACCGACAGTCAGAAAGCGGCCAGACAGACCCTTCAAGGTCCAACATCTGAGTCTGAGCCCCTTCGGGGCATTGAGCCAAGGCAGTTGTGTCCTTGTCCACGGCCAGCACCTCATAGCCTGCCGCCAACAAGGCGCGGCTGTGGCGGCCACCGCCGCAGGCCAGATCCAGCGCCTTGGGCATGACTCCACCCCGCGCCGTGTGCTCGTCTGAAAGGCCGTCAAGGCAATTCAGAACCCAGACAGAAGGCTCACCCAAACCGTGCGCGTTGAGCGGTAGGGTCATGAATAGTTCAATCCCATCGCTTCACGGACATCGCGCATGGTTTCTTGGGCAAATTCACGGGCACGCTCGCAACCATCGGAAATTACATTTTTAACCAGCGCGGGGTCATCAATGTATTGCTGCGCTCTTTCACGCATGGGCGTGAGCTCGCGAATTACCGCATCAATAATGGGTTGCTTGCAATCAAGACAACCAATGCTTGCAGACTTGCAACCTGCGCTGGCCCAATCTTTCAGATTCTCGTCGCTGTAAACCTCGTGCAATTGCCACACAGGGCAGCGCGCAGGGTCGCCCGCATCCGTCCGCCGAACCCTTGACGGGTCTGTGGGCATGCGACGTATTTTTTGCGTCACCGTCGCATCGTCTTCACGCAACGCAATGGTGTTGTTGTAGCTCTTGGACATTTTTTGTCCATCCAGCCCCGGCATCTTGGAGGCTTCGGTGAGCAAGGCCTTGGGCTCAGCCAGAATGATTTTTCGCCCGCCTTCCAGGTAACCGAACAAACGCTCACGGTCTCCCAAAGAAATGCCCTGCCAGTCGCCAAGCATCGCCTGGGCCTGCATCAAGGCTTCATCGTCGCCCTGCTCCTGGTAGCGGTCGCGCAGCTCAAGGTAAAGCTTCATGCGCTTGTTACCCAACTTCTTGGCCGCCTCAAGTGCTTTTTCCTCGAAACCGACTTCCCTGCCATAGAGGTGGTTAAAACGGCGAGCCACCTCGCGGGTCATTTCAATGTGCGGTACCTGATCTTCACCCACAGGCACCTGGCTGGCCCGGTAAATAAGAATGTCCGCAGACTGCAGCAGCGGGTAACCCAGAAAACCGTAAGTGGACAAATCCTTGTCACTCAACTTTTCCTGTTGGTCTTTGTAGGTAGGTACGCGTTCCAGCCATCCCAAGGGGGTGGACATTGAGAGCAACAGGTGCAGTTCGGCGTGCTCCGGCACTCTGGACTGAATGAAAAGCGTTGCCTGAGAAGGGTCCACACCCGCGGCCAACCAGTCGATCACCATGTCCCAGACGTTTTTTTCAATGACATCGGGCGTTTCATAGTGGGTGGTCAGCGCATGCCAATCCGCCACAAAAAACAGGCACGGGAACTCACTTTGCAGCTTGACCCAATTTTTCAAAACCCCGTGGTAATGACCCAGATGGAGGCTTCCGGTGGGACGCATGCCAGAGAGAACGCGCTCAGGAAACATGTTTTTTTCTCATAAGTTAAAAATCAGTTGAATGACAGACACCGTCAGTGCCACAAAGGGCAGCATGATGACGGGCAGCAGGTTAAGCATCATCAGGAGCAACAAGATCGGCATGCCGTAGCGCTCGGACTTCCCGTACTCCTCGGCCAACCGGTTGGGCAAGAGACTGAACAAGATCCGGCCGCCATCCAGAGGCAGCAAAGGTATCAGGTTCAAAATGGCCAGACCCACGTTGGTAAAAATACCCACCTTGGCCATCTCAGGCAGCATTTCACCCGGATAATCGCTGATCAGCGTGTATTTCAAAACGGCCGCCCAAAAAAAGGCCATCAGGAAGTTTGCCCCGGGCCCGGCAAATGCCACCCAGCGCATGTCGCGCTTTGGAGAGTTCAAACGGCCAAAATCCACAGGAACCGGCTTGGCCCAACCAAACAGAAACAGTCCGGCCCCCAGCATTTTGGCTGTCAGCAGCAAAGCCAGCGGCAGCAGAATGGTGCCTACGAGGTCGATGTGCCTGATGGGGTTGAGCGAGATTCGACCCGCCAGTTTTGCGGTGGGGTCGCCCAGCAGCAGAGCTGCATAGCCGTGCGCAGCCTCATGCAGTGTGATGGCAAAGATCACAGGCACCGCATAAATCAGGATCGTACTTAAAATCTCAGGGTTCATAAGGGGCGATTGTAGCAAGCCTTGGGCCAACCACTGTTCAAATCCGATCACTCAAGCTGATTTCCAATGGCTCAAGCGCCCCGGTCAAAGGACCCGCCCCCTCGCGAAGCACCACAGGGTCGGGGCCGGTCCAGTCGATCACCGTGGTGGGATGCACGCCACAGGGCTCGCCTGTGGAAATCACCAGATCCACCTGATTTTGCAGGCGCTCGCGCACCTCGTCGGGGTCTGTCAGAGGCGCATCGTCACCGGGCAACTGCAAGGAAGTGGCAATCAGCGCCTCACCCATTTCCGCCAGCAGCGCCTGCACCACCGGATGCTCAGGCAAACGGATACCTATGCTTTTTTTGGAGGGATGTGACACCCTGCGCGGCACCTCTTTGCTGGCCTCCAGAATAAAGGTGTAAGGTCCGGGCAGCACCGACTTCAACATGCGGTACTGCAGATTGCTGACCTTCGCATAGTTGGCGATGTGGGTCAGATCCCGACACAACAGCGCTAGGTGCTGCCTGTCGTCCAATCCCCGTATTTTTCTGAGCCGTTCAACGGCAGACTTGTCATCCAGCCGGCACACCAGGCTGTAGCAGGAGTCTGTGGGCATTGCCACAATGCCTCCGCTGCTTAATATCTGAGCAGCCTGCCGACACAAGCGCAATTGAGGGTTGTCCGGGTGAATTTCAAAAAACTGAGCCATGTCCTTGTTCTATTCCATATTCCAATCGTGCCAGATCGGCACGCATCCATCGGGCAACGCAGGCAAGGCACCCAAGGCCACACGCGATTCGCCCGGCCCATGAAAATCGCTGCCCCGCGATGCCTTGAAGCCATAAGACAGGCTCACCTTTGCAAACCGGGCATACTGATCAACCGTGTGACTGCCAGTCACCACCTCAATGCCCTCACCGCCAAGCTCCTTGAACTCCTCAAGCAGCGCATGCATCATTAAATCTGTGAGCCGGTATCGCCCCGGGTGTGCAATCACCGCCTGACCGCCAGCGGCCTTTATCCATCCAACAGCCTGTGTCAGCGTGGCCCACTGGTGGGGCACATAACCCGGCTTGCCGGGGGTCAGATATTTTTGAAACACCTCGCTGACATCAGCGCAACACCCCTGACTGACTAAAAAACGGGCAAAGTGGGTACGGCTGATCAGGTCAGGGTTTCCCACATATTTCATGGCGCCCTCGTAAGCCCCTTCGATGCCAGCCAATGCCAATTGCCCGGACATTTCGCGGGCGCGGGCTTCACGACCTGCCCTTACACTGGCCAGGCCGTGCAGCAGAGAGTTGTCATCAGGGCTGACATTCAAACCCACGATGTGCAGTGTCTCATTTGCCCAAGTCACTGATATTTCAACACCTGCAATAAAATGCAGGCCCAGTGCCTTGGCTGCGCAAGCGGCTTGTGCAATGCCGCCGATTTCATCGTGGTCGGTGAGCGCCCAGACGCGAACGCCATTTTCATGTGCAACACGGGCCAATTCGGCCGGAGACAACTTGCCGTCGGAGACATTGGAATGACAATGCAGGTCGGCATTCAACAGATGAGGATCAGGATAACTACGCATCTGTGAATGCTATCACTTCACCAGTGTTTCAAGCCACTCCAATTCCGCCGGCGTAAATCCGGCTGCCAGGCGGGCCTCTTTGTTAAAGGGGGGGCGCGGCCACGGGGCACCGTATTCATGGGTCAGCTTCTCATAGGTGGCCATGGGCTCACACTGCGCTTGGTCACACAGGTAGGCGAACCAACGGTTACCCACTTCAACATGCCCCACTTCATCACGCAAAATAATGTCGAGAACGTCAGCACTGTCCTGATCACCGTTTTTGGCCAACCGGTCGCGAATGGCAGGAGACACATCCGGCCCTCTGGCCTCCATCAACCGCGGCACCAGCGCCATTCTGGCCAGTACGGAATCCGATGTTTTTTCAGCCATCTGCCACAAACCATCATGAGCAGAGCAATCACCATAGGACAGGCCATAAAAGGCCAGTCGGTCGCACAACAATCTGAAATGCAGCGCTTCCTCCCACGCCACTGTCCACCAGTCGCGGTAATAGGCCTCAGGCATACCTGCAAAACGCAACAAGGCATCCAGCGCCAGATTAATGGCGTTAAATTCTATGTGCGCCAAGGCATGGATCAACAGTCCGCGCCCATTGGGCGTGCCCACCCCTCTGGAAGGGACCCTTGCCGGGTGAACCAATTCAGGCTTGACAGGCCTGCCGGGCAGTTCGGACACGGCAAAACGGTTATCAACACACAGGGCTGAACTGGAAGGCTGGGCAACCGCTAGCAACTGCGCCTTGCGTTGTGCATCCCCCTCAAGGAAGGCTTGCAGCGCACACGCGCGCAATTTTTCAGAGGGCTTGCCGAGCGGCTCATGGGAGCTTGGCGTTACAATGGCAGTATGTACAGACATTCTTTTCGACTCAAAGGAACTCGATGGCCATCTATCAATTGGGTGAAGAAACACCCCGAATCGACGATAGCGCTTACGTGGCAGAACTGGCCAGCGTCATCGGTAAAGTGGTTTTGGGAAAAAACACCTCGGTTTGGGATTTTGCCGCATTGCGGGGCGACAACGAAACCATCACCATCAGCGATGGTGCCAACGTTCAGGAAGGTGCCGTTTTACACACAGACATCGGCTGCCCCCTGGTGGTTGGCAAACAAACAACTGTTGGGCATCAAGCTATGTTACATGGTTGTACGGTGGGAGATGGCTGCTTGATCGGAATTCAGGCGGTTGTTCTGAACAAAGCCGTGATTGGCGACGTATCGCTGGTCGGGGCTGGCGCCTTGGTCACCGAGGGCAAAGTCTTCCCTCCCCGCTCCCTGATTTTGGGAAGCCCCGCAAAGTGGGTCAGAACCCTCACGGATGAAGACCTATTCAGGGTTCGGGCCGGCGCCATGGTCTACGTTGAAAAAGCCAAACTGTTTAAAACGCAACTCAAGAAAATCGGTTAAAGATGACGTGTGAATTACGCACCCTGCTGTTTACTGAACAACCTGTTCGGGCACAACTCACCCAACTGACGCAAAGCTGGCGACGAATCATTGAAAACCATGACTACCCGTCTTCCATTCAAACCATGCTCGGAGAGCTTGTGGCGGCCAGTCTGGTGTTGTCTGCCAGCCTTAAATTCAATGGTTCGCTCATACTTCAAATCAAGGGCGATGGTCCGGTGAAGCTGGTGGTTGCGGAGTGCAACAGCGAGCTGGGCATTCGTGCCACAGCCATGTTCGATAAAACCACCCCGATTTCACCTGACGCTGACTTCAAGGCGCTGGTCAATGAGAGTGGCAAGGGGCGTTTCGTCATTATTCTTGACCCCAAAGACCGTCTGCCGGGCCAGCAACCCTACCAAGGCATCATTGAAATCACCGGCAACAGTATCGCTCAGGCCATTGAAGGCTACATGGCGCAATCCGAGCAATTGCAGACCCGCCTATGGCTGCAAGCCGATTCGAACACGGCAGCAGGTCTGCTGTTACAGCAAATGCCCAGCACGGGCGGTATTGTCTCGGCCCAGACTGCACAACCGGAAAGCACAACAATTCCGGAAAGCCTGGAAAATGCATGGGATCGCCTGTTAATGCTGAGCGACACACTTAAACAACAGGAATTACTGGAAAATACCAGTGATGTGATTGCAAAACGCCTGTTTTGGCAAGAACCCCACGAAACGCTGGCGGTTCGCCAACCCAGCTTTCACTGCACCTGCTCACGGGAAAAAGTGGCTCGCATGCTCAAATCACTGGGCGAGCAGGAAATCAATGAGGCGATTGTGGAACAGACTGTGTTGTCCGTGAACTGCGACTATTGCAATTCGAAATATGAATTTGATGCCGTCGATTGCGCAGCCCTGTTTATGGCAACACTTTCAAACAACACCAGCGATTCCACATCCAAGGACAACCTGCACTGACTTAAAAAGTAGGGAAACAGGCGAAGCCACGACAGTGGCTCCCCACTACAACCGTACCGCCTCCTGAAAACTCAGGGCTTTTTGGGGGTGGTCGCAGTTGCTGGTTCCGGGGCTTTGAGCTGTGCCGCTTCAGCTGAAACTATCTGGACGTAGGTCTCATCAACACCGACCATACCCAATTCATAACGCGCACGCTCTTCAATGGCCTCAAGACCATCGCGCAGGCTCACCACTTCACTTTGCAATTTTTGATTGCGCAAGCGAAGTGACTCGTTAAAGCGTACTTGAGCAGCAAACTCGCCCTCTAACTCCCAAACGCGCAGCCACCCCCCTTTACCAAACCAGAGGGGCCACTGCACACCCAGAAGCAGCACTAAAAAAACCAGCGTGAAGCCGCGTTGTTTCATCGTTCAACCCAAAATGAACACTTTTGCGACATTCACTTGCGCAAGTTATAAAAAGCCTGAGCGCCAGGATAGTACGCAACATCGCCAAGGTCTTCTTCAATGCGAAGCAATTGGTTGTACTTTGCAACGCGGTCTGAACGGCTCATGGAACCGGTCTTGATCTGCATGGCATTTGTACCCACTGCAATGTCTGCAATGGTGCTGTCTTCGGTTTCGCCGGAGCGGTGGGACACCACTGCGGTATAGCCGGCACGCTTGGCCATTTCAATGGCTGCGAAAGTTTCAGTCAAAGTGCCAATCTGGTTGATCTTGATCAAAATTGAATTGGCGATGTGCTGGTCTATGCCCTGCTGCAAAATCTTGGTGTTGGTTACGAACAAGTCGTCGCCCACCAACTGAACAGAACGACCAAGACGCTCGGTCAAATACTTCCAACCCGACCAGTCGTTTTCAGCCATGCCGTCTTCAATGGAAATAATGGGGTACTTGTTGCACCAGGTTTCCAGCAAATGCGTGAAATCCTGAGCGCTCAAATTCAATCCCTCGCCTTCCATGCGGTACACGCCGTTTTTGAAAAACTCGGAGCTGGCGCAATCAAGACCAAGGGCAATCTGGGTACCAGGCTCGTAGCCTGCTTTTTCAATCGCTTGCAAAATCAATTGAATTGCGGCTTCGTGGTTGGCCACTGACGGAGCGAAACCGCCCTCGTCACCCACTGCAGTGGACAAACCCTTGTCATGCAAAATACCCTTCAGCGCATGAAATACTTCCGCACCGTAGCGAATCGCTTCACGGAAAGTAGGAGCGCCTACAGGCAAAATCATGAATTCCTGAATGTCCAGATTGTTGTTGGCGTGAGCCCCGCCGTTAATGACGTTCATCATGGGCACAGGCATGGCCATGGAACCCATGCCCCCGAAATACCTGTACAGCGGCAAACCTGTTTCTTCAGCAGCCGCTTTTGCAACGGCCATTGAGACCGCCAACAAGGCATTTGCGCCCAACCGCGATTTGTTTTCAGTGCCGTCAAGGTCAATCAGGGTTTTGTCCAGAAAGCTTTGTTCGTGGGAATCCAGACCCAGAATGGATTCAGACACCTCCGTGTTGATGTGCTCAACTGCAGTCAGCACGCCCTTGCCCAAGTAACGGCTTTTGTCGCCATCCCTCAATTCAATGGCTTCCCGTGAACCGGTTGAGGCACCCGATGGAACCGCTGCGCGACCCATGGCACCACTCTCCAGCAACACATCACACTCAACGGTCGGATTACCCCGAGAATCAATCACCTCACGGCCAATCACATCAACAATTGCGCTCATAACATCCTCTAAAAAATTAAATGAAATTCTTTACAAAACCGAATCAAAGGCTCAGTTCGGCCAAGCCATGTCCTTTGACCAAACGGTCCAGTTCAACCAAGGTTCTCAACAGTGCCTCCATCTTGGGAAGCGGCCATGCGTTGGGGCCGTCAGACATGGCTTTTGCCGGGTCAGGATGGGTTTCCATAAACAGACCTGCCACCCCTGTGGCCACCGCTGCCCTGGCCAAAACCGGCACAAACTCGCGCTGACCACCTGAAGTTGCACCCTGACCGCCGGGCAATTGCACGGAGTGGGTTGCATCAAACACCACTGGGCACTGCGTGTCACGCATGATGGCCAGACTTCGCATGTCGGACACCAAATTGTTGTAACCAAAGCTGACGCCTCGCTCACACACCATGATGTGGTCTGTGCCCAGACCTTTCTCAATGGCAGCTTCACGCGCTTTATCAACCACGTTTTTCATGTCGCCCGGGGCCAAAAACTGCCCTTTTTTAATATTCACGGGCTTGCCTGTGGTGGCCACAGCGCGAATGAAATCGGTTTGACGGCACAAGAAAGCCGGTGTCTGAAGCACATCCACGACGGAAGCCACTTCGTTGATCTCGTCTTCTTCGTGTACATCCGTGAGTACGGGAACGCCAATGACATTGCGAACGTTCTCAAGAATCTTCAAGCCACTGTCCATGCCCAGCCCGCGAAAACTTTTGCCTGAGCTGCGGTTGGCTTTGTCATAAGAGCTTTTGTAAATGAAGGGAATACCGACCCGCTGGCAAATCTCCTTTAATTGTCCGGCTGTATCAATGGCCATCTGTTCAGACTCGATGACACAAGGGCCTGCAATCAAAAACACGGGTTGATCCAACCCGACATCAAAACCACAAAGCTTCATGACCTGCTCCTTCTTGAGTGAGGGCGACTTTATTTGTTTCTTGCTTGCCGCTGCGCCAGTGCCGCCTCAATAAACGAGGAGAACAAAGGGTGTCCGTAACGCGGCGTACTGGTGAACTCCGGGTGAAACTGTACACCGACAAACCATGGATGGTCTGTCAATTCCATCATTTCTGGCAAGTTTTCTGTTGGAGTTCTTGCAGAAATCACCATTCCAGCGGCTTCCAATTGTGGAACGTAGGTATTATTAACCTCATAACGGTGCCGGTGGCGCTCATTTACCGCTGAACCGTAAATTTTTGCTGCAAGCGTGTCAGGAAGCACGGGGCAACGCTGCGAACCAAGGCGCATAGTGCCACCCACATCAGATTCTTCAGTCCGCTTTTCAATTTTTCCGGTTCTGTCAGCCCATTCGGTGATCAGCGCGACCACAGGGTGAGGTGTATCAATATCGAACTCTGTGGAACTGGCGTGGGCCAAATCAGCACAATGGCGTGCAAATTCAATAACAGCCAATTGCATCCCCAGGCAAATACCCAAATACGGAACCTTGTTTTCACGTGCAAAGCGGATGGCCTTGATTTTTCCTTCGGTACCGCGCTTGCCGAAACCACCAGGCACCAAAACAGCGTCCAGGGATTTCAATACATCGCAACCGTCGGTTTCAAGTTGCTCAGCGTCAATGTAGGTCAGCTTAACGCGGCTGCGTGCCTTCATGCCCGCATGATTAAGCGCTTCAATCAATGACTTGTAGGATTCGGTGAGCTCAACATACTTGCCCACCATGCCAATTCGCACCTCATGTTGCGGATTTTCAAGTGCTTCAACCAGATTTTTCCAGACACTGAGATCGGCTGCGGTGGTTTTCAGTTGAAGTTTCTCAACCACCGCAGCATCCAGACCCTGCTCATGCAACATGGCGGGAATCTTGTAGATGGTGTCTGCATCCCACACGGAAATCACTGCATCTTCAGGCAAGTTGGAGAACAGGGAAATTTTGAACTTTTCGTCGTGGGGAATCGGGCGGTCAGCGCGGCACAGCAAGGCATCGGGAATAATACCGATTTCACGCAATTTTTGAACCGAGTGCTGGGTGGGTTTGGTTTTCAGTTCGCCTGCAGAGGCAATGAACGGCACCAATGTGAGGTGAATGAAAAATGCACCGTGACGGCCCATTCTCAGACTCATCTGGCGAACCGCCTCCAAAAACGGCAAGGATTCGATGTCACCCACAGTGCCGCCAATTTCTACAATGGCCACATCTGTTTGCCCATCCCAGGCGGCTTTGGCGCCACGCTCGATGAAAGCTTGAATTTCATTGGTAATGTGTGGGATGACCTGAACGGTTTTCCCCAAATACTCACCCCGCCGTTCTTTACGAATCACGGATTCGTAAATTTGACCGGTCGTGAAATTGTTGGACTTGCGCATGCGCGCAGAGATGAAACGCTCGTAATGACCCAAGTCGAGGTCGGTTTCAGCACCATCTTCGGTGACGAACACTTCACCATGCTGGTAAGGGCTCATGGTGCCCGGATCCACGTTAATGTAGGGATCGAGCTTGAGCATGGTGACTTTTAAGCCGCGGCTTTCAAGGATGGCGGCCAGAGAAGCGGCGGCGATGCCCTTTCCGAGCGAGGACACCACACCACCGGTAACAAACACATATTTGGTCATAACGCACACAAGCGCACAAAAGGCGCATCAGTGAAATCGGAATTATACCGTGCCTGCCGCCTATGCCAGAACCGAACAGCCAGTTTTTGAGCGTAAAGTTTCCAAATCGACACCCGGAGCCAGTTCAACCAACCTCAAACCCTCTTCACACACATCCAAAACAGCCAAGTCAGTGATGATTCGGTTAACCACACCCACCCCCGTTAGAGGCAAATTGCAGGTCGACATAATTTTGATGTCCTCGGACCCGTCCTTTTTCTTGGCCACATGTTCCATCAAAACAACCACCCTGCCCACGCCCGCCACCAAATCCATGGCGCCGCCCATGCCCTTGACCAATTTGCCTGGAATCATCCAGTTGGCCAGATCACCGCGCTCACTGACCTGCATTGCACCCAAAATGGCCAGATTGATGTGCCCGCCCCTGATCATTGCGAAAGAATCCGCACTGGAAAAAAAACTGGACCCAGGCATGGTGGTCACCGTTTGTTTGCCCGCGTTGATGAGGTCTGCGTCCACTGCTGCATCGACTGGGAAAGGACCGATGCCCAACAAGCCGTTTTCAGACTGCAACATCACATCCATGTGGTCAGGAATGTGGTTGGCCACCAAAGTGGGCAGTCCGATGCCCAAATTTACATAAAAACCGTCACGCAACTCTTTTGCCGCTTGTGCGGCCATTTCATCTCTTGTCCAAGGCATTGCTATTCTCCGTGCTGCTTATTGGCTAATGGTTCGTTGTTCGATGCGTTTTTCCGGCTGTGCATTCAACACCAAACGCTGAACAAAAATACTGGGGGTGTGAATCATGTCGGGCTCCAACTCGCCCACCGCCACAATTTCTTCCACCTCAGCCACTGTAATTTTTCCCGCCATGGCCACCATGGGGTTAAAGTTTCTGGCGGTTTTTCTGTAGATCAAATTCCCCGCAGTGTCGGCCTTCCATGCCTTGACCAAAGAAACATCGGCACGCAGTGAACGCTCCATTACGAAAGTCTGACCATCAAACTCTCTGGTTTCCTTGCCTTCGGCCACAATGGTGCCAAAGCCGGTTTTGGTAAAAAATGCAGGAATGCCAGAACCACCTGCCCGCAGTTTTTCCGCCAAGGTACCCTGGGGCGTGAATTCCAATTCAAGCTCGCCTGCCAGATATTGACGCTCGAACTCTTTGTTCTCGCCCACATAGGAAGAAATCATTTTTTTGATCTGGCGGGTGGTCAGCAACTGACCCAAACCAAAACCGTCTACGCCCGCGTTGTTTGAAATGGCGGTCAGACCTTTGACGCCACTGTCTCGCAGCGCAGCAATGAGCGCCTCTGGAATGCCGCACAGGCCAAAGCCCCCGACGGCCACTGTGATGCTGTCCGACACAATATCCGCCAAAGCGGCATTGGCATCGGCGTAAACCTTGTTCATTGCCATGACTCAAACCATCCCGAAAAGTATCGCTTTACGCTGTGTTTTAATTGAAGCTGGAAATTGCGCTTAAAGTTAGATTGCGCACTCTAACAATTCTAAACCCTTTTTTTGGTGCATTGCATCATTTCCCTCAATTTTTACCTTGAGGATGAATCAAGTCACGCTCAAACCGTCATCGGCGGTAATAATTGCGCCATTAATAAAGTCAGAGCCATCACCTGCCAACAACAGCAGCAATGCGTCGAGATCCTCTGGCTTGCCCACCCTGCGGCGCGGCAACATGGCCATCATCTTCTGCCCCGCTTCAGTCTCCCAATGCGATGCATTCATATCGGTGGTGATGTAACCGGGGCAAATGGCGTTCACGTTGATGTTGAATCGCGACCACTCCAGGGCCATCGCCTTGGTCATCTGCACCACAGCAGCCTTGCTCATGCAATACACGCCAATCTGGGACAACACGCGCAAACCCGCCACAGAGGCAATGTTGATGATGCGGTGAGTTTTTTCAGGCCTTGCCTTGGCGCGCGCCAACATACGGTTTGCAACGGCCTGCGCCACAAAAAATGCGCCGCGCAGGTTCGTGCCCATCATAAAATCAAAGTCTGTCGGCGTGACATCCACCAGGCGGGCCGCCTTGCTGACCCCTGAGTTGTTCACCAGAATATCAATCGGCCCAACCTCAAGCTCAATCCTGTCCACCACACCCTGCAAGTTTTCAACATCGGTGACATCCATCGCCACAACAGCGGCGCGCCCACCGGCGGCTTCAATCTCCGCCTTCAGGCTTTTCAAACGATCAAGGCGTCGCGATGCCAACACCACAGTGGCGCCCTGAGCCGCAAGAACTGCCGCAAACCTTGCACCCAAACCACTCGAAGCTCCTGTGACCAAAGCGATTTTGCCGCTCAAAGTCTTTCCAATGCCTGCATCATTGATTTCCATACCAATCATCTCCCGATCAAACAGTTGGTGTTTTGACATATTTGTTGCATAAACACTGAATGATCGCACAGGATGCTGCAGGTTTCGTGACCTAGATTGCATACTCTAAGGCCCCTGCGAGACAATACTGAAGCAAGTTTTTTGGTAACCTTGCGCTAATTGCTTTATGGAGACGCAATAATGTCAGAACAAATTGAACGCGATGTAATGGAATACGACATCGTCGTCGTTGGTGGTGGTCCGGCCGGATTGGCAGCCGCCATCAGACTCAAACAATTGGCCAGAGACAAAGGCCAGGAGCTCAGTGTGGTTCTCCTGGAAAAAGGCTCTGAAGTTGGAGCCCATATTTTGTCGGGTGCAGTGATGGACCCCATCGCCATGAACGAACTCTTTCCCAACTGGAAAGAGATGGGTGCCCCGCTGAACACCGAGGTGACAGAAGACCAATTCCTGTTTCTTACAGAAACCAGCAGCTACAAAGTCCCCAACTTTTTGTTGCCCAAATGTTTCCAGAACCACGGCAACTACGTCATCAGTCTGGCCAACGTGGTTCGCTGGCTTGGCCAGCAAGCCGAGGCCATGGGCGTAGAAGTGTTTCCTGGCTTCACCGCCGCAGACATCGTTTACACCGAAGATGGAAAAGTCAAAGGTGTTGTCACCGGTGACATGGGTATCGGCAAAGATGGCCAACCCACGGAAGCCTACCAGCCCGGCATGGAACTGCACGGCAAATACGTTATTTTTGCAGAAGGCGCACGCGGTCATTTAGGCAAACGCCTGATGGCCAAGTACAAGCTCAATGAAGGTCGCGATCCGCAGGTGTATGGCATCGGGCTGAAAGAACTCTGGGAAATTGACCCGGCCAAACATCAGGAAGGTCTGGTCATTCACTCTGCCGGCTGGCCGCTCAACAGCGACACCTATGGCGGCTCCTTCCTTTACCACCAGGAAAACAATCAGGTGGCTGTTGGTTTTGTGGTCGGCTTGGGCTATGAAAACCCGCACCTGTCTCCTTTCGAGGAATTCCAGCGCTACAAAACGCATCCGGCCATCAGAAAATATTTTGAAGGCGGAAAACGCATTTCCTACGGCGCACGAGCCATTGCAGCCGGTGGATTGATGTCACTGCCCAAGCTCACTTTCCCCGGTGGTGTGTTGGTGGGTTGCGACGCTGGCTTCCTGAACGCATCCAGAATCAAGGGCAGTCACGCCGCCATTAAAACCGGCATGCTGGCAGCAGAGGCTGCATTCGATGCGCTGGCAACAGGCAGGGCCCAAGACGAACTGGAAGCCTACCCAAGGGCATTCAACGACTCATGGCTGTTCGACGAGCTCTACAAGGCCCGCAACTTCAAACAATGGATGGGCAAAGGCCTGTACTCCGGCACCATGATGGTGGGTCTGGAACAAAAAGTTTTGGGCGGTCATGTGCCATGGACGCTGCACCACAACCACACCGATCATGAAACTTTGAAGCCGGCCAACGCGTTTGAGCCCATCGTATATCCAAAACCCGATGGAAAGCTGACGTTTGACCGCTTGAGTTCAGTGTTCATCTCCAACACCAACCATGAAGAGAATCAGCCCGCCCACCTGACATTGAAAGATGCCAGCGTTCCGGTGAGCCTGAATCTGGCGAAGTACGCAGGGCCGGAACAACGATACTGCCCAGCCGGTGTTTATGAGTACATGAAAAACGAAGATGGCAGCAGCCGCTTGCAAATTAACGCCCAAAACTGCGTTCATTGCAAAACCTGTGACATCAAGGATCCGAGTCAAAACATCAACTGGGTCACACCGGAAGGTGGTGGCGGCCCGAACTATCCCAACATGTAAACATGCATTTAGAAAAAAGCCCGAAACGCAAAATATGCAGTTCGGGCTTTTTTTTATCTAAAACCAAGGTCAAAAACTACCACTGACCAGCACGCATCTTCTCTAGCCAGAACGCACCAATGACAGTTTTTACATCCGTCACTTCGCCTTCTTTGATAGCCTCCATGAGGGTTTCAAGAGACACCAATACAACATCCAGAAACTCGTTTTCATCCAGACGCCTTTCCCCCAAGGTCAAACCCGAAGCGCGGTATAGATGTATGGCTTCTGTGGAATATGAAATCACCGGATGAATGACAATCAAATACTCCCAATGCAGGGCTTCATAACCAGTCTCCTCGCGCAACTCCCTGACGGCTGTTTGCAAAGGGTCTTCTCCAGCATCAATTTTACCGGCGGGGAACTCAAGAAAAACCTTTTGCAAGGGGTAGCGAAACTGCCGCTCCATCACCAAACGCCCGTCAGGTAACTCGGGAATCATCATGACTGCGCCAGGGTGCAAGGTGTATTCACGAACTGAGGACGCGCCGTTTGGCAAACGCACTTCATCCCTGTGAATTTTTAGCAATTTCCCGTCATAAACTTTTTCGCTGCTGATGCGCGACTCAAACAAATGGGAATCAGGTTTGGGTGTATCACTCATTCCTGGCTCCCACCGTTAAAGCGGCTTTGATAAACGGCTTTGATATTCAAGTCGTTTTGAAGAACAATCAACTGCCCAGAATGCGTTGCATCGCAGTCAGGCAAAGCGCCATCAAGGGTGATGGCAAAATCCCCAACAACACAATCGCAGCACCATTGACGCCCAACAAGGCGCCAGGCCGGGTACCCACCAAAGGAACAGTGGTATCTACCGGGGCTTCAAAATACAAGGCCTTGACCACACGCAAGTAATAAAAAGCTCCGATCAAAGACATCATGACCGCGTACACGGTCAGCCACACGTGCCCGGCTGCAAACACCGCCTGCAAGACAGCCAGCTTGGCATAGAAGCCCACCATTGGTGGTACGCCTGCCAGAGAGAACATCAGCACCAGCATGACCAGCGCCATCCAGGGGGCACGAGAGTTCAAGCCATTCAGATCACTGATGTTTTCTACATCCAACCCTTTGTTTGACAACAACAACATCACACCGAAGGTGCCCAATGTGGTCAAAACATAAGTCACCACATAGAACATGGAAGCGCTGTAGGCACTCGCGGCGCCAGTGGTGTCTGCACCCACAACGCCCGACATCATTCCAAGCAGCATGAAGCCCATCTGCGCAATGGTTGAGTAGGCCAACATCCGTTTCAGGTTGGTCTGGGCGATCGCGGCAAGGTTGCCCAACCCCATGGACAATGCAGACAACACCATCAACATTTGCTGCCAGTCATTGGCCACAGCCAGCAAGCCATCCACCAAAATACGGATCAACATGGCGAAAGCAGCAAGTTTCGGAGCTGCGCTGATCAACAACGTGGTTGCGGTTGGCGAGCCCTGATACACATCGGGTACCCACATGTGAAATGGCACCACACCCAACTTGAAAGCCAAGCCAGCCACCAGAAACACCAAACCAAACACAAAGATCAGTTTGTTGGCGCCAAGCGCACCCGAGGCCTTTGCAATTGCAGACAACTCCAGGGATCCGGTTGCACCGTAAATCATGGACATGCCGTAGAGCAGGAAGCCTGATGCCAACGCACCCAGAATAAAATACTTCATGGAGGCTTCTGATGACTCGAAGTGGTCTCGTCTGAGAGCGACAGCGGCATACAGAGACAAGGACAGCAATTCCAAACCCAAATAAATCAACAGGAAGGTGTTGGCAGAAATCATGACCATCTGCCCGAGCAATGCAAACAATGCAAGCGCATAAAACTCACCGCGCAGCATGTCCCTGTCGGCGGCATATTGACGGGCATACACCAGCGTAATTGCGACCGCCAAACAGGTGAAGCCCTTTAAGGCCAGCCCCATTGAATCGTTGATGTACATATCGCTGAAGGCCAGCACCGGTTGGGCATCACTGACCCCGTATAGGCAGTACAAACCAATCAGGGTGACACAGGCCACTGAGACGTTGTGGATGAACGCCATGGATCGTCCCTGTGTCAGCCCGTCGAACACCAACAAGGCAGAAACGACGCACAGCAAGAAAAGCTCGGGTGCGGCCGCAGCAGCATTCAAACTTTCGAAGGTTATTCCAGTCACGTTGTTTTTCCTTAAAGCTTAGAAGTGGCCGCATGCTTGAGCAGCGACATGACAGATTCGTGCATGACATCGGTGAAAGGTTTTGGGTACAAGCCCATTGCCAGTACCAACACCGCCATGGTCATCAGCATCCAGAATTCGCGTGAGTTCACATCTTCCAACTCCGCCACATGCGAATTTGCAACATCACCGAACACCACCCGCTTGTACATCCACAATGAATAAGCGGCACCAAAAATCAGGGTTGTGGAGGCCAACATGCCTATCCAGAAGTTATATTCCACCGCGCCCAGAATCACCATGAACTCACCAACGAATCCGCTGGTTGCAGGCAAACCGGCGTTCGCCATTGCAAACAACAAGAACAACGCAGCAAACTTGGGCATGCGATTAACCACACCGCCGTAATCGGCAATGTTGCGGGAATGCATGCGGTCGTAAAGAACACCAATGCAAAGGAACATGGCACCGGAGACAAAACCGTGCGAAATCATTTGAACAATTGCGCCTTCAACCGCCAGCGCTTGAAACATGAAAAAACCCAGGGTCACAAAACCCATGTGTGCAATTGAGGAGTAAGCCACGAGTTTTTTCATGTCGGTCTGAACCAGCGCGACCAAACCAATGTAGACCACCGCAATCAGCGACAAGGTGATCATGAAACCGGACATCGCCTGACTGGCGTCGGGTGCGATGGGCAAGGAAAACCTGAGGAAACCGTAAGCCCCCAACTTCAACATGATGGCCGCCAGAACCACGGACCCACCGGTTGGAGCCTCAACGTGTGCATCGGGCAACCAGGTGTGAACCGGCCACATTGGCACTTTTACTGCAAATGCCATCAAGAATGCCAAGAATATAAAAATCTGGGCTTCCATGCTGATTGGCAGGTTGTGCCAAGCCAGGATTTCAAAAGTGCCCGATTGTTGGTACAAGTAAATAATGGCAACCAAGGTGAGCAATGAGCCCAGCAGGGTGTAGAGGAAAAACTTGAAAGCGGCATACACCCTGTTCGGACCACCCCAGACCCCGATGATGACGTACATGGGAATCAGCGTGGCCTCGAAGAAAATGTAGAACAGCAGGCCGTCTGTTGCTGAAAACACGCCGATCATGGCGCCCGACAGCATCAGGAAGGCGGCCATGTATTGCGCGACCTTCTTTTCAATGACTTCCCAGGCCGCCACAACAACAAACACAGTGATCAGCGCAGTCAAGAGAACAAACCAGACCGAAATGCCATCAACACCCAAAGCGTATTTGGCGTTGATGCTCTCAATCCAGTTTGCAGACTCAACAAACTGCAGCGCCGAAGACGCCGTGTCGAATTGTGTGACCAACGGTATCGTCACGAGAAAGCTGACGATGGCACTGATCAGCGAAAGACCGCGAACCGCCGAAGCGTTTTCGTCCTTCCCTGTGGTCATTATGAAAAGACCTGAAAGTATCGGGATCCAGATGGCCAGACTCAAATACGGAATTGTGTTTTGCATCAAGTTTTCCTCAAAGTGGATTGAGGCTCGGTTATTTTAAGGATTCAATGTAACGAAAAGGCTCAGCATCGCGAGCACACCCAAGATCATGGCAAATGCGTAATGATAAATATAGCCACTCTGGAACAGGCGTGTAACGCCTGAAATAAAGCCGACCAATTTGGCGCTGCCATTTACCAGACCACCATCAATGATGGTTTGGTCAGGCCGGCACAAACAAATAAAACACCGCAGCAGTAACCACACCGCCCAAGGCAAGGAAAAACGGCACAGTACTGAATGCGTGCATACCCATCGCCATCGCGCCATGGAATTCCTCTTTCAGTTCTGCCATCGCATGATGTTCCGGCAGCACTGTGATCACACCCTCAAAGAAAGAACCGTGCAACATGGGTTCAATCGTCAAATATCCGATCAACACAGAGGGAATGGCCAGCAACACCAAAGGCAGGGTCACAACCCAAGGAGACTCATGGGGCTCATGGGCATGACCATGGTGGTCGTCATGCGCGTGTTTGTCGTGAGCATGGTCGTCATGGCTGTGATCATCATGACCATGGGCGTGCGCCACGTGACGGAAGCGCTCTTCCCCGTGGAATACGAGGAAGTACATCCGGAAAGAATAGAACGCTGTAATGAACACACCCGCCATTACCGCGAACTGCGCAAAACCGGCCGCAGGCAAATGACTGAATGCAACCGCTTCAATGATGGAGTCTTTCGAATAGAAACCAGAGAAGAACGGTGTACCAATAAGCGCGAGCGAACCCAGCAGAGATGTCAGCCATGTGATTGGCATGTATTTCCACAAGCCGCCCATGTTGCGAATGTCTTGATCGTGGTGCATTCCCATAATCACGGAGCCTGCACCCAAGAACAACAGGGCTTTAAAGAAAGCGTGTGTCATCAGGTGGAAAATGGCAACTGGATAGGCCGACACACCCAAGGCAACTGTCATATAACCCAGTTGCGACAGTGTTGAATACGCCACAACGCGCTTGATGTCGTTTTGTATGATGCCCATAAAGCCCATGAACAAGGCAGTGATGGAACCAATCACCAAAATAAAATTCAAGGCAATGTCAGACAACTCAAACAGGGGCGACATGCGACTGACCATGAAAATACCCGCTGTCACCATGGTGGCGGCGTGAATCAGTGCGGAAATCGGTGTTGGACCTTCCATGGAATCAGGCAACCAGACATGCAAGGGAAACTGCGCTGATTTACCCATCGCTCCGATGAACAAACAAATACAAGCCACAGCCAGCAAGGGCCATTCGGTACCGGGGAATGTTTTCAAAGCCAACGCGTCTGCCTGTTCAAACACCTCTGCATAATTCATTGATCCGGTGTTGGCCAGTATCAAGCCTATTCCGAGAATGAAGCCAAAATCTCCGACCCGGTTCACAAGGAAAGCCTTCAAGTTGGCGTAAATCGCTGTCGGACGGGTGTACCAAAAACCGATCAGCAAATAAGACACCAAACCCACTGCTTCCCAACCAAAAAACAGTTGCAAGAAGTTGTTGCTCATAACGAGCATCAGCATTGCAAAGGTAAACAAGGAAATATAGGCAAAGAAGCGTTGATAGCCAGCGTCTTCATGCATATAGCCAATGGTGTAGATGTGAACCATCAGAGACACTGAAGTCACCACCAGCATCATGGTGGCGGTGAGCGAATCCACCAAAAATCCAACTTCAAATTTCAGGGGACCAACGCTGGCCCACTCATAAAGCATGCCATTGAAAGTGTTGCCTTCTCTGACGTCCATAAAAACAGCGCAGGAGGCGAGGAAAGAAATAAGAACACCCAAAATGGTGACGCAATGCGCACCGGTGCGGCCTATCTGCTTACCGAAGAAGCCCGCCAGTATGCAACCAGCCAAAGGTGCGAAAGGAACAACAAGGTACAAGGGGTTCATCGTTTTTATCCCTTGAGTTGGTCGAGATCTTCGACGTTGATTGAATTCATATTACGGAACAACACCACCAAGATAGCCAATCCGATTGCAGACTCTGCCGCTGCAACAGTCAGAATAAAGAACACGAACACCTGTCCGGACAAATCGCCGAGGTATCGGGAAAACGCCACAAAATTCATGTTTACCGCCAACAGCATCAATTCGATGGCCATCAGGAGCACGATGATATTTTTGCGATTAAGAAAAATTCCGATCACACTGATCGAAAACAATATGGCGCCAAGCACCAGATAATTTGAAAGACTCACCATGTCGTCGTCCCGCCTTTATTTTTTGGATTCTGCTGCTGGGGTTTGTCGGCTGCTCAAGTCAGCGTCCATGCTGACCAGTCGCACGCGGTCTGTGCTCTTGACGCGAACCTGATCACCAGGTCGCTGGGATTTTGTGTCCTTGCGCTTGCGCAACGTCAGCGCAATGGCTGCCACCATGGCCACCAGCAAAATAACCGCAGCAATTTCAAACGGATAAAGAAACTCCGTGTAAACCACCTTGCCCAACTCTTCCGTGTTGTTCACAGATTTAGGAATCGCCTGAGGTAAATCTGTTGTGAAGAAACCCTTCATCAGAACAACAGACATTTCAAATGCGATCAAGGAACCCACGACAATGGCTGTTGGCAAGTTTTTCCAGAACCCCGCCCTCAGTACGTCGAGGTTGATGTCCAACATCATCACAACGAACAGGAACAAAACCATGACGGCGCCCACGTAGACCAGCACCAGCGAAATCGCAAGAAACTCAGCATCAAGCAACATCCACAAGCCGGACGCTGAGAAAAACGAAAGCACTAGGAACATGGCGGCATGAACCGGATTGCGCGCGGTGATGACACGTATAGCCGCAAACACCAGGATGGCGGCAAACGCGTAGAAGAAAACGGGGGTGATGGCTGTCATAAGTTTTGAGCTCTGGTAATTTTCAGTTTCAATCAACGGTACTGAGCGTCGGTTGCGCGATTGGCAGCAATCTCAGACTCATAGCGATCTCCAACGGCGAGCAGCATTTCCTTTGTAAAGTACAGATCACCGCGTTTCTCGCCGTGATATTCATGGATATGGGTTTCCACAATAGAGTCCACCGGGCAAGATTCCTCGCAAAAACCGCAGAAAATGCATTTGGTCAGATCAATGTCGTAGCGTGTGGTGCGACGGGTGCCATCGTCCCGAACATCAGATTCAATGGTAATGGCCATGGCAGGGCAAACTGCCTCGCACAACTTGCAGGCGATGCAGCGCTCTTCCCCGTTGGGATATCTACGCAACGCATGCAACCCACGAAAACGCGGGGACATCGGAGTCTTCTCTTCCGGATATTGAATGGTGATCTTCGGCATGAACAGGTATTTACCCGTCAAAGCCATGCCTTTCAACAACTCCTTGAGCAACAGACTGGAGAGAAACTCTTTAATGGCGAGATACATACGAATAACCTTTCAGCTTATTTCCAGATGTTCCAGGAGGTCTGCATCCAAGCAGCCACAACCACCAACCACACAAGTGTGAGCGGAATGAATATCTTCCAACCCAGGCGCATGATCTGGTCATAGCGGTAGCGGGGAAAGGATGCACGGAACCAGATAAAGAATGAGACAACAATGAAGGTCTTCAAACCCAGCCAGATCCAACCCGGCAACCAGTTGAAAACAACAGAATTCAAGGGAGCACTCCAGCCACCAAGGAACATGATGGAGGCCAATGCGGAAATCAGAATCATGTTGGCGTATTCAGCCAAGAAAAACACAGCGAAGGTCATGCCTGAATATTCAACCATGTGACCGGCAACAATCTCGGACTCGCCCTCAACCACGTCGAAGGGGTGACGGTTTGTTTCTGCCACACCCGACACAACATAGATGACAAACAAAGGCAGCAATGGCAGCCAGTTCCAGGAAAGAAAGTTCAAGCCCATGTCTGCGAAGCGGCCTTTTTCTTGTCCCAAAACAATTTCAGTCATGTTCAAACTGCCGCTGACCAACAAGACGGTCACCAGACAAAAGCCCATGGCCAACTCATAAGACACCATTTGTGCTGATGCTCGCATCGCTGCAATGAATGCGTACTTGGAGTTGGAGGCCCAACCGGCGATGATGACGCCGTAAACACCGATGGAGGTGATCGCCATGACATACAAAAGACCGGCATTGATGTTTGAAAGCGCCACTTCAGGACCGAATGGGATCACGGCCCATGCGGCAAGCGCTGGCATGATGGTCATCAGGGGCGCAATAATGAAAAGCCCTTTGCTGGCATTCGTTGGAACAATGATTTCCTTGAAAATCAGCTTCACTGCGTCGGCAATCGGCTGCAACAAACCCAAGGGACCCACACGGTTGGGGCCTAGGCGTATGTGCATCCAGCCAATCAGCTTACGCTCCCAATAGGTCAGGTAAGCAACGCAGATCAGCAACGGCAGCGTGATTGCCAAGATGCCTGCTACTGTCCAGACGGTGGGCCACAACGGACCGAGTAACTCGGCGCCTTGGGCCTGAATGCTCGTCAGAAGACTGCTCATCGGTTCAACATCCTCTCTGGCGGGGAACTTTGTTCACCCTCATGGTTCAAATCGCACTGATTTCAATTGCGCCGAACATCGGTCCGACGGCCACGGTCTCGGGAAGCGCTGCAGAAATCTGCACCACGGATTCCGCCTGTCTGTCATCAATCAGCACGGACAGTTGCGCGCCTGCGTGACCGTTCATTCGGGCCAATACAGGCTGAGCGTCCTTGAGCCCAAGCTTCTCAGCGGTGGCCGTGTGCATGCGGACCACTGGCTTCGCAGCAGCAGGACTGGCCTGCAAGGCCGCCGCGCGCCGTACAATACCATCAGTGCTGTAAATAGGCACATTTGATACGCATGTCAGGGGCCCCAACTTCACAGAAGGCCTGACCGGCTGCAAGGCAAGTGCGTTGTTGAGTTGCTCCGACACCGCATTGAGCGCCAACGTTTTTCGTACATCTTCGGAACTGGATTCATCAAAGCCGGACAAACCCAACAAATTACCCAGTACGCGCAACACCTTCCACGCAGGTCTGGTTTGACCCAGCGGTCTGACTGCGGCAGCAAAGCTCTGCACCCTGCCCTCGCAATTAATTAAACTGCCAGATGTCTCAGTGAATGGCGCAATCGGCAAAATCAGGTTTGCATACTGGGAAACCCGGTTTTTATGGGTCGCCAGTGCAACGACGAACGGTGTTTCCTTCAAGGCAGACAGCGCCTGGGCACCATCGGCAGCATCGAGGTCAGGTTCGGTATTTAGCAACAGCATGGCTTTCAGACCGCCGGACAACATCTGAGCGGCGTTTTTACCATCTGCCTTGGGAAGGGCACCTGCCACGTAGGCACCCAAGGTGTTTCCACCCTCGGTCAGGTGGCCAAACGGAGCGGCCAACAGTTCAGCCAAGGTCTGCACCAAAGCTTCAATTTGTGAAGACTCGGCGTGCTGCCCGACTGCGTTGCCCATCAAGATCAATGGTGCCTTGCCTGAAAGCAAACGGTCGGCCATGTCCTTGGAGGCAGGACTGGCCACAACGCCACTGAGCGCCGAAGGCGCAGCAATTGCTTTGCCCTGAGCCACTGCAACCACAATTTCAGCCAATGCTGCAGCCCAAAGGGTGGGCGCCAACACCTGCTTTGCAGCGATGGGAAGCAACCAATCATCGTTTGAAGAATGAATGGACATGACCTTCATTTTACGGCGGGCGGCCTGACGAATGCGTTGAGCCAGCAAAGGATGGTCTTTTCTCAAAAACGACCCCACCACCAACACCCGGTCAAACTGCTTGATTTTTGAAACTTCGGTGCCAAGCCAAGGAATGCCCTTGCGCAGTGAATCTGCAGAAAAGTCTGTTCTGCGCAACCGCACATCAATATTTTCAGAGCCCAAACCCCTCATCAGGCGAGCAGCCAAAGCGAGCTCTTCAACCGTGGACGTGGGTGAGGCCAACAAACCAACGGCGTTACCACCCTCGCTGCCGGTTACTTCCTTCAAGCCCTCTGCAACCAAACTCAAGGCGGTTTCCCAATCGGTCTCCATCCAGACATCACCACGTTTCACCATGGGGACTGTGACGCGGTCTTGAGCGTACAAGCCCTCATAGGAAAAACGGTCTTTGTCTGATATCCAGCACTCATTGACATCATCGGACTCATAAGGCAAGACGCGCATAACGCGGTCGCCTTTAACCTGAACAATCAGATTTGCACCCAGACTGTCATGCGGGCTGACGGAACGGCGACGGGCCAATTCCCAAGTCCGTGCACTGTAACGGAAAGGCTTCGAGGTCAGTGCGCCCACAGGGCAAAGATCAATCATGTTTCCAGACAACTCGGATTCAACCGAACGACCGACGAACGAAAGAATCTCGGAGTGCTCTCCGCGACCGGCCATGCCCAATTCCATTACGCCGGCAATTTCCTGACCGAAACGGACGCACCGCGTGCAGTGTATGCAACGACTCATTTCCTGCGCGGAAATCAGCGGACCCATGTCTTTGTGAAATACGACGCGTTTTTCTTCCTGGTAGCGCGAACTGACGCCACCGTAACCCACAGCGAGATCCTGCAACTGACATTCACCGCCCTGATCGCAAATGGGGCAATCCAATGGGTGGTTGATCAGCAAGAACTCCATCACGGATTTTTGGGCATTCACAGCCTTGGGCGACGCCGTGCGAACGATCATGCCTGCAGTGACAGGGGTTGCGCAGGCCGGCAACGGCTTAGGCGCCTTTTCCACTTCAACCAGACACATGCGGCAGTTTGCCGCGATGCTTAATTTTTTGTGGTAGCAAAAGTGCGGTACGTAGGTACCCACGCGTTGCGTGGCATCCATCAGCATACTGCCCTCGGGCACCTCGACTTTTACGCCGTCAATTTCAATTTCAACCATGTTCTGTCACGCAACCTGTTAGATGTAAGCCGGCACCAAACACGTTTTGTGTTCGATGTGATAGGCGAATTCATCGCGGTAATGCTTTACGAAAGCCCGCACTGGCATGGCCGCGGCGTCACCGAGGGCGCAGATGGTGCGACCCTGAATGTTGTCTGCAATCGAGTTCAGCAAATCGAGGTCATCGGGACGACCCTGTCCATTTTCTATGCGATGGACAATGCGATACAACCAGCCCGTGCCCTCTCGGCAAGGCGTGCACTGTCCGCAACTTTCCTCAAAATAGAAATAGGAAAGACGCAAGAGACTCTTCACCATGCAACGGGTTTCATCCATAACGATCACTGCTCCGGAACCAAGCATCGAGCCTGCTTTCGCAATCGAGTCATAGTCCATGTCGGTGTTCATCATGATGTCGCCGGGAATAACCGGCATTGAAGAACCACCTGGAATGACAGCCTTGATTTTTCTGCCACCCTTCATGCCACCAGCCAGTTCCATCAATTTCGCAAACGGTGTACCCATGGGAATTTCGTAATTGCCTGGGCGCTCAACATCACCGGACACAGAGAATATTTTCGTGCCACCGTTGTTTTGCTTGCCAAGTTCATGGAACCATTCGCCGCCATTGCTGATAATGAAAGGCACTGAAGCGAAGGTTTCCGTGTTGTTGATGGTGGTGGGCTTACCGTACAAGCCAAAAGAAGCGGGAAACGGTGGCTTGAAACGTGGTTGCCCTTTCTTGCCTTCAATTGACTCGATGAGAGCGGTCTCTTCCCCGCAGATGTATGCGCCATAACCGTGGTGGGCATGCAACTGGAAACTGAAATCGCTACCCATGATTTTATCGCCAAGGAAACCTGCGGCCCGCGCCTCTTCCAGGGCGGCCTCAAATACATCGTAGGTTTCCCAAATTTCACCGTGGATGTAGTTATACCCCACGGAGATACCCATCGCGTAGGCTGCAATGGCCATGCCTTCGATCAGCGAATGTGGGTTGTAGCGGAGAATATCGCGGTCTTTGAAAGTACCAGGCTCGCCCTCATCTGAATTGCAGACCAAGTATTTCGCGCCTGGAAATTGGCGCGGCATAAAGCTCCATTTCAGACCCGTTGGAAAGCCGGCGCCTCCGCGACCACGCAGGGCGGATTTCTTGACTTCTGCAATAACATCTTCAGGCTTGATGCCTTCTTTGAGAATTTTACTGAGAGCCTTGTAACCCCCTCTTGCCTGATAGTCTGAGAGGTGCCAATTTTTGCCATCCAGACCCGCCAGAATAACGGGATTAATGTGACGACCGTGGAGACTGGTCATGACTTCAACTCCTTGATCAATTGATCAATTTTTTCATTGTTCATAAAACTGCACATGCGGTGGTTATTCACCAGCATCACAGGGGCATCGCCACAGGCGCCCATGCACTCGCCCTCTTTGAGGGTGAAGCAGTCGTCAGCCGAGGTCTCGTTGTAACCGATGCCCAACTGGTGCTTTAAATGTTCCGCTGCATGGGTTCCACCTGACAAAGCGCAAGGCAGGTTGGTGCAGACGGTGATCTTGTGTTTACCGACCGGTTTGACGTCGTACATGTTGTAGAAAGTAGCAACCTCGTACGCAGCAATCGGCGGCATGTCCAAGTAGTTTGCGACATGCTCTATCGCCTCCATGGACAACCAACCCAATTCGACTTGCGCAATTCTCAGGCCGGACATCACCGCGGATTGCTTTTGATCTGAAGGGTATTTGGCCACTTCACGATCAATTTTTTTGTATGCCTCTGCACTCAGCATTTCAACACCCTTATGCGATTTCGATCTTTAGCGATCGATTTCACCGAAAACAATATCTTGTGTACCAATAATGGTCACCACGTCTGCAATCATGTGGCCTTTGGCCATTTCATCCAACGCTTGCAAATGGGCATACCCGGGCGCGCGGATTTTCAAGCGATAAGGCTTGTTGGCTCCGTCGGACACCAGATAGATCCCAAACTCACCTTTCGGATGCTCTACGGCAGCGTAGGCCTCGCCTTCAGGCACATGCATGCCTTCGGTAAACAACTTGAAGTGGTGAATCAGTTCTTCCATGTTGGTTTTCATGTCAACACGTTTTGGTGGCGCAATTTTGTGATTGTCGGCCATGACGGGACCGGGGTTCTTGCGAAGCCAATCCACGCACTGACGAATGATGCGATTGCTTTGACGCATCTCTTCAATACGAACGAGATAACGGTCATAAGAATCGCCGTTCTTGCCCACTGGAATATCAAAATCCAGACGGTCATAAACTTCGTAAGGCTGCTTCTTGCGAAGATCCCAGGCAATGCCGGAACCTCTTAACATGGCACCAGTAAAGCCCATGGACAAGGCGCGCTCAGGGGACACCACACCAACACCTACCAGACGCTGTTTCCAGATGCGATTGTCTGTGAGCAGGGTTTCATATTCATCGACATACTTGGGGAAACGCTGTGTAAATGCCTCAATGAAATCCAGCATTGAACCATCTCGGTCTGCATTTAGACCATCCACCGACTTTTGACCACGCAACTTGGAAGGCGAATACTTGGGCATGTGGTCAGGCAAATCGCGGTAAACGCCGCCAGGCCTGTAATAAGCAGCATGCAAACGCGCACCCGAAACCGCCTCGTAGCAGTCCATCAGATCTTCACGCTCTCGGAAGGCATACAGAAACACCGCCATGGCACCAACGTCCAAAGCGTGGGCACCCAACCACAACAAGTGGTTCAGCAACCGTGTGATTTCATCAAACATCACCCTGATGTATTGGCCACGTATAGGAACCTCTACACCCGTGAGTTTTTCAATGGCCATGCAATAAGCATGTTCGTTGCACATCATGGATACGTAATCAAGACGATCCATGTAGGGCAATGACTGAATGAAGGTTTTGTGCTCAGCCAACTTTTCAGTGGCCCTGTGCAACAAGCCAATATGGGGGTCGGCTCGCTGAACCACTTCGCCATCCAACTCAAGCACCAAACGCAGCACACCGTGCGCGGCTGGATGCTGAGGACCAAAATTCAGGGTGTAATTTTTAATTTCAGCCATTAACGTGACCCTCCATATTGCTCTTCACGAATGATACGAGGCGTTATTTCACGCGGCTCAATGGTGACGGGCTGGTAAATAACGCGCTTCTGCTCTGGGTCGTAACGCATTTCAACATGGCCCGACAAGGGGAAATCTTTCCGGAAGGGGTGCCCCATGAATCCGTAGTCGGTAAGAATGCGACGCAGATCAGGGTTGCCCTGGAACACGATGCCGTAAAGATCAAACGCCTCGCGCTCGTACCATCCAGCGGCAGACCACACATCGACGACCGAGGCCACCATCGGAAAGTCGTCATCGATACAGGTGGCTCGCACACGAATGCGCTGATTCAACTCAACTGACAGCAAGTGCAAAACCACAGCAAAAATTTGCGACTCTTTCACTTCATTGCGGTAAGTGGAATAGTCCATTCCGCACAAGTCAATGAGTTGGTCAAACCTCAATGCGCGATCGTCTTTGAGCTTCTGGCAAACGGCCAGATAATCTGATTGACGAACCTCAATGGTCAGTTCATTGAGGGCTGTAAGATAGTTCACTTCAAATGCCTGCAAAGCCTGTTGCACCGCACCTTTTAAAGCTTCCAGTTTTTCGGACATAAACAACCTTTGTCAGCGAGCGATGGTATTGGTTTTACGGATTTTGTTTTGCAACTGCAAAATGCCATACAAAAGTGCTTCTGCTGTCGGAGGACAACCGGGCACATAAATATCCACAGGAACAATACGATCACAGCCTCGCACTACTGAGTAGGAGTAGTGATAGTAGCCACCACCGTTTGCACACGACCCCATGGAAAGAACCCAGCGTGGCTCTGCCATTTGGTCATAGACCTTGCGCAAAGCCGGGGCCATTTTATTACATAAGGTTCCGGCCACGATCATTAGATCAGACTGGCGTGGACTGGGCCTGAATACAACACCAAAGCGATCCAGGTCGTAGCGGGAGGCACCCGCGTGCATCATCTCCACGGCACAACAGGCCAGACCGAATGTCATGGGCCAAAGCGAACCCGTTTTAGACCAGTTGATTAATTTGTCGGCTGTTGTTGTAACAAAGCCTTCGTTCAAGACACCTTCGATACCCATGCTAACCCTCCAAGTGATCGAATGCTGTTATTCCCAATCCAGGGCGCCTTTGGTCCACTCGTAAATGAATCCAACGACCAGAACCCCAAGAAAAACCATCATTGCCCAAAAGCCGACGGCACCAATTGACTTGTAGGCAATGGCCCACGGAAACAGAAAGGCTATTTCCAGATCAAATAAAATGAACAAAATGGCGACAAGATAATAACGCACATCAAACTTCATGCGCGCATCTTCGAACGCCTCGAAGCCGCATTCGTATGGAGACAGTTTTTGATTATCGGGACGGCTTGGCCCCATGATTTTGCCAACGGCCATGGCGCCACCGCCAACTGCCAGCCCAATCAGAATGAACAAAAGAATTGGATAATACGCTTCCAGATTCATGACACCCCTCAACGTTTGCACAGGATCAAGCCAAAAAAAACCCAAAAAAAAGCCGGCCCTTTAACCAATGACCGGCTCTTCGTTTGGCATGGTGCCGACGGCGAGACTCGAACTCGCACAGCTTTCGCCACTACCCCCTCAAGATAGCGTGTCTACCAATTTCACCACGTCGGCAAATACGTTATTTGGGAATATCCTGAACTGGACCACCTGATTTAGGCGCAGCTTCTTGCGTTGCCGGCACATCAGATATCGCTGGTTGGGATACCCCTTCCATGACACTCGAGCCTTCTTTTTTAACAACGCGAGACTGCGATGTAAAGGAAAGTCCGAGGGTACAAAGAAAGAAGATTGTAGCACAAACTGCCGTTGTCCGACTCAGGAAGTTAGCCGCGCCGGTTGCACCAAACAAACTGCCGGATGAACCACTGCCAAATGCAGCGCCCATGTCAGCACCCTTGCCGTGCTGCAAAAGCACGAGCACGATAACCGCTAAGGCGCTAAGCACCTGAACAATCATTAGAAAAGAAGAAAAGATAGCCATAACCCGTATATTACCTCAATGTTGCTTGCAAAATACCAATGAAATCTGTCGAAATCAGCGCTGCGCCACCCACCAAAGCGCCATCAATATCGTTTTGTGCAAACAATTCTTGAGCGTTTGACGATTTGACACTTCCGCCATATAAAATCCGCACTCCTTGCGCGACCTGCTGACCCAACAACGTGGCCATTCTTTCACGAATGAACTGGTGCACTTCCTGAGCTTGTTCAGGGCTCGCTGTTTTGCCGGTACCAATCGCCCAGACCGGCTCATAGGCCAACACCACTGGCCACTGCTCATCACGAACAAAGGCCGACAGTTTTTCAACGACGGGATCAAGCTGGGAGGCGATCACATCAAAGGTTCTTCCGGACTCTCTTTCAGCCAAAGTTTCACCAATGCAAACGATGGGACACAAGCCTCCGACCAAAGAGGACCACGCAGAACCCGCCAACAACCCCTGAAGCTGGGAAAGATAAGGCGCTGGACAAAAAACCGCCCCTTCACAACTGTCTGGCAAAGCCGTCAAAATCTCGGAAACCAAAGCTTTGTTGGCCGCAAGCGAGCCATTCATTTTCCAATTGCCTGCAACGATTTTTTTTCTCATGAACATTCCTTTTCGTCTGCAAAACTCAACAACACCTTGCCAATGTTCGCCCTGCTCTCAAGTACTTCATGGGCTTGGCGAACTTGCTCAAAAGGAAACACCTGATGAACACAAGGCGTAAACAACCCGGCTTCAACCAGGGGCCAAACCCGCTCTTGCAACACAAGGGACAGATGGACCTTGTAAGCTGCGGAACGTGCTCTCAGCGTAGAACCGGTTACCGTCAGACGCCTCATCATCAACTTACCCATATCCAACTCGGCAACGCGACCGGACAATTGAGCAATAATGCACAAACGCCCTTCCACTGCCAACAAGTTCAAATTTTTATCAAGATTGGAACCCGCCACGAAATCCAGAATTACATCAATATTGGGCAAATCAACTGCAATTTTTTGTGCCCAATCAGATTCCGTGTAAAAAAACACATGATCTGCCCCCGCCTGAACACAGGCAAGCGCTTTTTCCTGATTGCTCACGGTGGCTGCGACGGTTGCCCCATGGGCCTTCGCCATGGCGATGGCAGTCAGTCCGATACTACTTGCACCTGCGTGCACCAAAAACGTTTCGTGGGGTGCCAAAGCACAGCGCTCAAAAACATTGCTCCATACCGTCATGCAGGTTTCTGGCAGTGCGGCCGCGTGCAGCACGGACAAACCCTTGGGGACGCGCATTAACTGCTGGGCAGGTATGCACAGATACTCTGCGTACCCGCCCCCACTGACCAAAGCACAAACCGCCTGCCCCACCTTAAAACCGGATGAAGCATCAGAGACCTGTTCAACATACCCCGAAACTTCCAAACCCAAATGAGGGCTGGCCCCAGGGGGTGGCGGATACAGGCCCGACCGCTGAAGAATATCAGGTCGATTGACGCCGGCCCCCACCACGCGCACCAAAACCTCGCCGGGCTTCGGATCAGGAATGGGAACCTCACGGAGAGACAAAACCTCCGGACCACCTGGGGCATCGAATACAACTTGTTTCATAGGCTTGCTGTAAAGGTCTTGATCACTCGGAAAAAAGCCCCTTCACAGGGGCTTTTTCACTCAGCGAGTGCGGGTCTTAGACAGACTCACCTGTTGCATCTGCTGCAGGGGCCGCTGGAGCTTCAGCCGTCAGCAGCGCCTTCATGGACAAACGAAGACGGCCTTTTTCATCGGCCTCAAGCACCTTAACGCGAACCTGCTGACCTTCCTTGAGATAATCAGCAACCGCATTGACTCGCTCGTTGGCGATCTGGGAGATGTGCAACAAACCATCTTTGCCAGGCAAGACGCTGACGATCGCACCAAAGTCGAGCAACTTCAAAACTGTGCCCTCGTATACGCCACCAACTTCAACTTCCGCGGTGATTTCTTCAATGCGCTTCTTGGCTGCTTCACCCGCTTCAGCATCAACGCTGGCAATGGTGATGGTGCCGTCGTCTTGAATGTCGATGCTGGCGCCAGTTTCTTCAGTCAAGGAGCGGATTGTTGCACCACCCTTGCCGATCACATCGCGAATCTTTTCGGGATTGATTTTGATGGTGATCATTCGGGGTGCGAATGCAGACAACTCAACCCGTGCAGAATTCAAGGAAGACTGCATTTTATCGAGAATGTGCAGACGACCTTCCTTGGCTTGCGCCAAAGCAACCTGCATGATTTCTTTGGTGATACCTTGGATTTTAATGTCCATTTGCAGCGCTGTGATACCGTTTTCAGTACCCGCAACCTTGAAGTCCATATCGCCGAGGTGATCTTCGTCGCCCAAGATGTCTGTGAGAACCGCAAACTTGTTTTCTTCCTTGATCAAACCCATGGCAATACCAGCCACGTGATTGCCAACGGGAACGCCTGCATCCATCAACGCCAATGAACCACCGCAAACAGATGCCATGGAACTTGAACCGTTGGACTCTGTGATTTCAGAAACCAGACGGATTGAATAAGCGAACTCATCACCCTTTGGCAACAGGGGAATCAAGGCACGTTTTGCAAGACGGCCGTGGCCGATTTCGCGGCGCTTTGGAGCACCCATGCGACCGCACTCGCCAGTGGCGTAGGGAGGCATGTTGTAATGAAGCATAAAACGGTCGCGGTACTCACCCTGAACCGCATCAATGATTTGCTCGTCCTGTTTGGTGCCCAGTGTAGCAACGACCAACGCCTGGGTTTCACCACGGGTGAACAAGGCGGAGCCGTGGGCGCGAGGCAATACACCAGTGCGAATGCTGATGGGGCGCACAGTACGGGTATCGCGACCATCAATGCGTGGCTCACCGCTGAGAATTTGCGTGCGAACGATTTTTGATTCGAGACCAAAAAGAATGTCGCCCAACTTGCCTGAATCAGGCGTTGCCTGACCGTCGGCCACATATTTTGCGTTTACAGCGGCAACTGCCTTGCTGCTGACTTCTTTCAGACGTGCAGAGCGCGCCTGCTTCTGGGTAATTTTGTAGGCATCGCGCAGGTCGGCTTCAGCCGCTTCCACAACACGGGCGTACAAAGTTTCATCGCGTGGCTCTGGCGCCCAGTTCCACTCAGGCTTACCCGCTTTTTGTACCAAACGGTGAATTGCATTGATGACCGTTTGCATTTGCTCATGGCCGAACACGACAGCACCCAACATGATTTCTTCTGACAACTGGGCCGCTTCGGATTCCACCATCAGAACCGCTTGCTCTGTACCGGCCACAACGAGGTCCATCTGGCTGGTTTTCAACTGAGTCGCTGTTGGGTTAATGACGTACTGACCATCAATGTAGGCAACCCGTGCCGCACCAATCGGACCGTTGAAGGGAATACCGGAAATGGCCAGCGCCGCTGAGGCACCGATCATTGCGGGCACATCAGGGTCGATTTCCGGATTGCAAGACATGACCGTCAGGGCAACCTGAACTTCATTGTAAAAACCCTCTGGAAACAGCGGACGCAAGGGGCGATCCACGAGGCGCGCGGTCAGCGTCTCTTTTTCTGTCGCCTTGCCTTCGCGCTTGAAGAAACCACCGGGGATTCGACCTGCGGAGTAAAACTTTTCTACGTAATCAACGGTCAGCGGGAAAAAATCCTGACCAGGCTTCGCCGTTTTGGCGGCCACAACGGTTGCCAAAACAATTGTATCGTCCACATTAACAACAACAGCACCACCCGCCTGACGTGCAATTTCGCCCGTCTCAAGTGTTACGGTATGCTGACCAAACTGAAAACTCTCACTATGAATTTCAAACACAACACATTCCTTTCTTGTTCCTTACCCTTGCTCTTCATGGACTTTTGCCCCACCAGAAAAGCAAAATGCCCGCAACAGCAGGCTGCAGGCATTTTTATGACGCTTGGGCAATAAGCACCAATTACTTACGCAGACCCAGACGTTCGATCAGAGCGCGATACGCCTCAACGTTGGTACGCTTCAGGTAATCGAGCAATTTGCGGCGACGTGACACCATTTTCAAAAGACCGCGACGTGAGTGGTGGTCTTTGGAGTGTGCTTTGAAGTGGTCTGTCAGCTGGGTGATACGACCGGTCAGCAACGCAACCTGGACTTCCGGTGAACCGGTATCGTTGGCTGCGCGTTGATATTTAGAAACGATTTCTGCTTTTACGGCAGCTTTGTTGTCGGCTGACATTTAATTCTCCACTTGCGCCTACAGAGCCGGGAAACCCCCTATGGGTATTCCAGCCCTTGTACAACCTCAGAAAGTTGAGCAAACCTGCTTGGTTCTGCCAATATTTCCGACAATTGGACATGAAGGCGTGCAATTACGAACCCGCAATTATACTCATTTCAGGCGGATTTTTCCAATCCGCCTGAAAATAAAAAACACTGCATCAGACCTGAGGGTTCACACGCTCATTTTTAGAACTCAACTTGTTGAGCGCAGCCAAGTACGCCTTGGCTGATGCCACGACAATGTCGGGATCCGCCCCCACACCATTGACAATGCGCCCTGCTTTTGACAACCGCATGGTGACCTCGCCTTGCGACTCTGTGGTGCCGGATGTAATTGCATTAACCGAGAACAGCAGCAACTCAGCACCACTGGCCACCCTGGATTCAATCGCATTGACCGTTGCATCTACAGGCCCGTTGCCTTGTGCCTCAGTACAGACTTCCTCACCGTCTTCAATGAACACCACCCGTGCAGAAGGACGCTCGCCGGTCTCTGAGCGCTGAGCCAAAGACACGAAACGGTAATGCTCATCACTGGGCGACAAACCCTCGTTGGACACAAGCGAATGAAGATCCTCGTCAAAAATTTCCGCTTTTTTATCCGCGAGATCCTTGAACCGGT
>JAJTDO010000069.1 GCA_021300475.1 Burkholderiales bacterium
CCCCTGTTCCTGCACCAACGCCAACGCCAACGCCAACGCCAACGCCAACGCCAACGCCAACGCCAACGCCAACGCCAACGCCAACACCAACACCTGCCCCCTCGCCTGTTCCCGCACCACCACCAGCGCCAACCGAGCAGTTTCACTCTGGCACACGCCAAGCGGACAACATCACCGGAAGCAGCCTGAAAGACACCATGCGTGTCAGCAGCGGCGCTGACCGCTTCGACGGGGGTGCAAATACCGACACTTTCGACCTCAGCGGCTTGTACAACGTCATGAAGGAAGGTGAGCGGCTTTTAATAGGTCGACAACTTTCAGCCACCTACTCCGACATCATTGTGCGTGCTGACATGACGAAAAGTTCGCGTCAGGTCGATCTGGCAACAACTTTCACCCGCTACGACTTGTTTGAAAAAACCACATTCGACATCAATACGAACCTTGTGAATGTGGAAAACCTGATTGGCACAGAATTCAACGACAGCTTTAAAGGCAGTTCAGCCGCCAACTTTTTTAGCACCGGTTTGGGTCGGGACACGCTCATGGGCATGGCCGGTGATGACACGCTAGACGGCGGTGATGGCGCAGATCAAATTGACGGCGGAGCGGGTATAGACACCGCAGTTTTCAAGGGCACCCCCAGCGGCTACCAGTTTGTACGCAGCGGCAACAACGTTCAGGCAATACGCTCAGTAAATGGCAAAGACGAAATCGACACACTGATTAGCATCGAAAAGGTTCAATTTGATTCGTCCACGGTCAACATTGAAGAGTTGTTACCGGTTGTCCGAACGCATCAGGTAACGGCCATGTCTTCCTCGGTCAATGAAGGCTCTCAGGCCCGCTTTGAATTGGCCACCACCGGTTACGCCACGGGCGCAAGCGTGGGTTACTCCATCTCCGGCATTACCGGGGCAGATGTCGTTAATGTGCCCCTGTCGGGCCAGGTGACAGTGGATGCGACCGGCAAGGCGGTGATTCAATTCAACATCACGGCAGACAACGCAACAGAGGGCGCGGAGACACTGACAGTTACTGTTCAAGGAAGCTCCGCCAGCATGACAGTAAACGATACATCCCTGAAGCAAGGCATTGTGGGTGGTGAAGGAAGCGACAGTCTTTTTGGCACCAACAACGACGACACAATAGAGGGTCGGGGCGGCGATGATCGCATTGATGGTGGAGTCGGCAGTGACACCCTCTTGGGCGGCAGCGGCGACGACTATCTGATCGGCGGCGAGGGTGCGGACAGACTGGACGGTCAGACGGGTGATGACTTCCTGCAAGGCGGCACCGGCAGCGACACCTACATTGTGGACAGTACAGGAGACACCATCAGTGAAATTATCGGTGCGCAGGGCGGCATCGACCAGGTTTTTAGCAGCATCCGCTGGACACTCGGTCTGGACGTGGAGAACCTCACACTGTCCGGCAGTTCGAACATCGATGGAACAGGCAACACGCTAAACAACCAGATTGTCGGAAACTCCGGCGACAATGTGCTCAACGGTATGGATGGCAACGACACCCTTTCGGGCGAAGCCGGTAGTGACCGGCTGTTGGGCGGGTTTGGTGCCGACAGCCTCACTGGCGGTCTCGGCAGCGATGTCTTTGTTTACTCACGTACCACTGAATCTCCCAACTCAAGTTCGCTAAGGGACATCATTACGGATTTTGTCCGCGGGCAAGATAAAATAGACCTGTCTGCCATTGATGCTCGGGCCAACGGAAGCGTCAATGATTCGTTCAGCTTTTTAAGCAGTGCGCCTACAAGCAGCGTTCAGGCAAACGGCGCTGTCTGGTTCTCCGGTGGAGTGCTTTACGGCAGCGTAGACAGCTCAACGGCAGCGGAATTTGCAATTCAACTCACTGGGGTCTCACTTCTGGAGGCCAGTGACCTCGTTCTTTAGAAAAACGCTGTTTGTAATTAATTCCAAGGGGTGAGGACGGTTCTTCCTGAGCGTTTGTCGACATGATATCCTCATGCTGATTGACATCAAGCGAAACACTGTACAAGTAAGAGATCATGCTTCACACCACCCCATTGATAACGACAATTGCCACAGCGCTTGGGCTTGCCCTGGTGCTTGGTTTTTTGTCCGTTCGGCTCAAGCTTCCCGCCTTGGTCGGCTACTTGTTGGCAGGTGTACTCATCGGTCCTTTCACGCCCGGATTCGTCGCCAACACTGCGATAGCAGGCGAACTTGCGGAAATCGGTGTGATGTTGCTGATGTTTGGTGTTGGCCTACATTTCTCTCTCGATGATCTGCTTGAAGTTCGCAAGATCGCCCTGCCTGGCGCCGCATTGCAAATCATTGTCGCTACGGCGCTCGGTGGGGGTGTGGCGATTACCTGGGGCTGGAGCTTGGGAGCAGCGCTGGTATTCGGCCTCGCCCTTTCGGTTGCAAGCACAGTCGTTTTGTTGAGGGCGCTGGAAGCAAATGGCACGCTAGCGTCTTTGAACGGCCGAATCGCCATGGGCTGGCTGATTGTAGAAGACCTTGTGATGGTGCTTGTGCTGGTTCTGCTTCCCCCATTGGCCGGCGTGCTCGGCGGTGAAGTTCCCGGCAATCAAGGTGGCAATATCTGGCAAGTGCTGGGAATGACGGTGTTGAAGGTCACTGCGTTCATCGCACTGATGTTGATGATCGGTCGTCGTGTTTTCCCTGCATTGTTGTGGCAGGTCGCCAGTACTGGTTCTCGGGAACTCTTCACGCTCTGTGTCGTGGCAGCGGCAGTGAGCATTGCTTACGCGTCAAGCGCCTTATTCGGGGTGTCTTTCGCGCTAGGCGCTTTCTTCGCTGGCATGGTCATGCGTGAATCTGAATTCAGCCACCGCGCCGCTGAGGAGTCCTTACCCCTGAGAGAAGCCTTCTCCGTACTGTTTTTCGTTTCCGTGGGGATGTTGTTTAACCCGCTGGTGCTGATCGAACGACCGATGCAAGTTCTGGCTGTGGTCGGCATCATTGTTGTTGGCAAGTCACTTGCAGCCGCGGCGCTGGTACTTGTCTTTCACTACCCGCTGAAGACAGCACTCACCGTTTCCGCCAGTCTGGCGCAGATCGGCGAGTTTTCATTCATTTTGGCCGGGCTCGGAGTGAGCCTGAAACTCTTGCCAGTCGAGGGTCAAAATTTGATTCTCGCAGGGGCGTTGATTTCCATCGCCCTGAATCCCCTTGTTTTTGCAGGTATCAAACCGCTGCAGTCTTGGATAGAATCACGCTCGAAATTAAACCGTATGCTGGCGCAGCGAACCGATCCCCTGGCTGAATTACCAATGGCCACCCCCGAACGGTACCTCTCCGGTCAGGTTGTACTGGTAGGCTATGGTCGGGTGGGTCACCACATAGGCGAAAAACTCGCCGAGCGCGACATTCCTTACGTTATCGCCGAGCAAAACAGGGAAACAGTAGAACGCTTGCGAGCCAAGGGCATGCCGGCAGTCTCCGGCGACTGCTCAGACCCAACAGTCCTGATCCAGGCGCACATTGCAAAAGCAAGCATGCTGGTGATCACCACATCAAATACTTTCACTGTCCGGCAAATTATACAAACTGCCCGCATGCTTAACCCAGGTATAGAGCTGGCCATGCGCCTGCACGATGAAAAAGAAGCTGATCTGCTGCAAAACGAAGGTGCGGGGAAGGTATTTTTCGCTGAGGATGAACTTGCAACAGGCATGAGCAGGCACGTTTTGGAACGCTATGGCAAATCTTCATAAAACAGACTGCGCCAGCGCCTGCCGGTTTATAGACCCAACAACGCCACGGCTGCAACCGCTGTCGGTAGAGCTGCGGCGAACAGCAATTTAAGAGGACTCACGGCCTGATCGTGAAACCCGTCCTTCAAAATGGCCAACCCCGCCGGATTCGGTGCGTTTGCAATGACGGTAAGCCCCCCACCCGTCACAGCACCTGCAGTAATCGCGTAGCGAAACTCCGGGCTTGTACCCTCAACCAAAGAGGCCAGATACGTCAGCGCAGCATTGTCGGTGATCGCTGTCAGTCCGGTTGCGATAAAAAACAGCACAGAGGGCTCCACCCCCACGAGTGCAGGTTGTAACCACCATGCTTGCAAACCACCCAAAATTACCAACCCTGCCAAAAAGAAGGCGACCAGAAGTGCCTCCCGGAGAATAAGGCGATCTTGATGAGCTTTGTAAGCTTCTGTGTAGCCAATGAAAAATAGCAGCAGCCCAACAAACACGACCGGGTGATGTGCGAAAAATATAACACCCACAAGAAACAGCAGATGCACCCCGGTGACTGTCAAGGGAACGCCACCAGAGACTTGCTGGCTCTCATCAATTTTAAGCGTATTCAATTCGGTGCGAAACAGCCACGTAACAGCCACTGCGTTGATGAAAACAGCCACTGCAGATTTCCAACCGAAATTAACCAGCATGAACGTTGTGTCCCATTCCCATTTTGCAGCCACCATGAGAACTGGGGGAGCCGCAAAATTCGTCAGCGTTCCGCCAATGGAGATATTGACGAAAAGTACCCCCAAGGTGGCATATCGCAAACGGTTTGAAAGGTCCCCTTTAAAGTAGGCATCACGCAATATGAGCGCAGCCAGCGTCATGGCCGCAGGCTCTGTAATGAAGGACCCGAGCAGTGGAACCAGAAAAAGACAGAGAAAATAGGTACCCACCGGCTTTGAAAGTGGCAACATGCGGGCGACACTCATCACCAAATTGCCAACCATGACCAAAATGGGCTTGCTTGCCGCGATGACCATCACTACAAACACAAACATGGGCTCGGTGAAGTTGCGCGCTTCCAAATAGGTAACGGCGTCTTTGTGGGACGACATCAGCGCCATGGCGGCCAACAGGACAAAAGCCCAAAATCCGAAAACCACCTCCACTTCCGCCAGCAGATGCCAGAAGCCAGAATGCTTCGTGTCTGTATGCGCAAGCTTTGCGAAGAACTTGGTCGAAAACGTGTGAACCAAGGCAAGGGCAAAAATAAAAGTTGCCAGTATTTCAGTAGATGTTCCTGTCATGCGCTTTTCACAGTCTTGTTTATTGGGGTTTGCAGACCACGCGACTGTTGCGGGGGTCTCCCCCCGCACAGCCCCACTCAAATACCGGTCAGACCGCCACTGCAAAGCAGGGTTTGCCCGCTTACATAATCAGACTCCGGAATGCACAACAAATAGACCGCGCCAGCGGCTTCCTCAGGTGTACCTCCGCGGCCCAACGGAATGCCGCGTTCCATGGCTGCCATCAAATCCGGATTGACGCCCACTTTAATGTCTCGGCCCTCAATATTCGCCGTTGAGGCTCCGTCTGCAGTGACCGTCAAGCGTGTTTTGATCAGACCGTAGGCCACACAGTTTACAGTCACATTCAGGCGTCCCCATTCTTTGGCGAGCGTTTGCGTCATGCCGACAATGCCTGCCTTTGCCGTGGAATAATTGGTTTGTCCGGCATTGCCAAACAGACCAGCTACCGAGGAAATATTGACGACCTTGCGTACCACCCTCTGTCCGGCCTCTGTCTCAGCCTTACTCAAATTACGGATCACGGGCTGGGCAGCACGCAGAATGCGGAATGGCGCTGTCAGGTGGCAGTCGATCATGGCATACCACTGCTCGTCGCTCATTTTTTGAATGACGTTGTCCCAAGTATAGCCGGCGTTATTAACAATAATATCCAGGCCCTTGAATTCGCTGACTGCCATACCCACAAAGCGGTCCGCAAAATCAGGGGCGGTCACGCTGCCGACACAGGCAACCGCCTGGCCACCGGCTGCGCGGATTTCATCCACGGTTTCATTTGCTGGCCCGGCATCCAGATCGTTTAAAACAATGCGCGCGCCCTCACCCGCCAACTTAAGCGCGATGGCCCGTCCGATGCCTCGGCCTGATCCTGTAACAAGGGCAACTTTGCCTTCCAGTTTTCTACTCATGTTAATTCTTCCTTTTTCCTTTTTATTCACACGAAAGCGACAAGCGCTTCGCCAACAATTTTTGTCTGCCCAAACTGGTTGGCGCTGGACAGTTCTATGCGTACGCAGCGTTCACCGCCATGTTCCAGTTTTTCCAAAATTCGCCCATTGCAGGTCATCGCATTGCCCAGATGTGTAATGCCCTGAAAACGGGCGTCAAACTTGCGCAAAGAACTTTGTGGCGCCCAACGGGTAATGATGCGGCCCAACCAAGCCATACCTAGCATGCCTTGCGCGAATACATCGGGCATGCCTGCACGGCGGGCAAAATCCGTGTCGATGTGAATGGGATTGTGGTCACCCGATGCACCTCCAAAGAGCGCAAGCGTTGTCCGGTTCACCGGAGAAATTTGAAGCTCCGGCAGGCGGTCGCCAACCTGAAGCTGCTCATAGTCAATCATGCTCATCACGTATTTCCTTTTTTAATGACGGCAGACCAACACCGTGCGCATTTTCGCCACCAGTTCACTGTTCTGGTTGGTGACGCTGGATTCCTTGACCACAAATTCAAGGGCTCCGTTCTTTTTCGTATAAATATCCGTGATGCTGGATTGCACCGTCACCGTGTCACCGACACAAACAGGTGCGTAATACGTAAATTGCTGTTCGCCGTGCAGCAGTTTGGACAAGGGGATTTGCAAATCAGCCAGCAACTGATCATTCACACCCGCGTCCAACTCTGCAGCAAACAAAAATGTCGGTGGTGCGGGCAGATCGGGATAACCGGCTTTTTGTGCTGCAGCCAAGTCGGTATAAACCGGGTCGGTCTCTCCGATCGCTTTTGCAAAAAATTGCAGTCGGCTGCGCTCAATGGGCAGGGTCGCAGACGGCAACCGGTGCCCGATCCATTTTTTATCAAGCATGTCTGTGTCCTTCAGAGTTTTTCATAGAGCGTCACCACACAGGCGCCGCCCAATCCAAGATTGTGCTGCAGTGCAAGGCGGGCGCCCTGAACCTGACGTTTTTCTGCCGTGCCACGCATCTGGTGTGTCAGTTCATAACACTGTGCCAAACCAGTTGCGCCCAGTGGATGCCCCTTGCTGAGCAAGCCGCCGGAGGGGTTGGTGACCACCTGCCCACCGTAGGTGTTGTCGCCGTCGCAGATAAATTTCTCAGCGCCGCCAACGGGACACAATTGCAGCGCCTCATAGCTGAGCAACTCGTTTTGTGCGAAGCAGTCATGCAGTTCCACCACGTCCAGGTCTTGCGGGCCAACGCCTGCTGCTTCATAAACCTGTTGCGCAGCAGCGCTGGCCATGCTGAAGCCAACCACCTCGCGCATGTCGCGCGCTTCGAAGGTAACAGGCTGGTCTGTCGTCATGGCTTGAGCACGGATGCGTACATCGCAACGAAGACCATGCGCACGCGCAAATGCCTCAGAGCAGACAATTGCCGCAGCAGCCCCACACGTCGGCGGACACGCCATCAGACGCGTCATCACGCCTGGCCACATGGCCGGTGCAGCAAGAACCTCTTCCTCGCTCACCTCTTTGCGAAACAGGGCCAGCGGGTTATTAACCGCGTGGCGACTGGCCTTCGCCCTGATTTTGGCAAAGGTCGAAAGCTGTGTGCCGTACTGCTGCATGTGAGCCAAACCGGCACCACCAAAATAACGTAACGCAAGCGGGATTTCGCTGTGCCCGACAAGGGCCTGCGTTGCTTCATCAAAACGGTCGAATGGACTCGGCCTGTCATTAAAAACCGAACCCAGTGCACCGGGTGACATCTGTTCAAAGCCGAGCGCCAATACACAGTCGGCTGCACCGCTTTCCACCGCCTGACGGGCAAGGAACAGCGCGGTGGAACCCGTTGAGCAGTTGTTGTTTACGTTGATAATCGGAATGCCCGACATGCCGACTGTATAAATGGCACGCTGCCCCGCAGTGGAGTCACCATAAACATACCCCACATACGCCTGTCGCACCAAGGAATAAGACACACCTGCATCTTCCAGCGCAAGACGGATTGCTTGTTCCGCCATCTGCGGATAGGGTTCGTTGGAACCCGGTTTGGTGAAGGGAATCATACCGACTCCGCAAACAAGAACTTGACGACTCATGGATCGCTTTCGATAAATAAAACAGTGAAAAAAATGAAATGTGAGGCTTAAGCCACGTGTCGCAAGAGGCCCCGCCAGAAAGGTTCCCGCAACCTTGTCTTCAAGACCTTGCCGGCCCCCGATATGGGCAGGGCTTCACGGAATTCAATGCTGCGCGGGCACTTGTAGTGAGCAATCAGCGTTTTACAGTGTGCAATCACTTCGTCAGCAGTGGCGCTGCTGCCAGCATGGCAAACAACGACTGCATGCACCGTTTCGCCCCACTGCTCACTTGGAATGCCAATGACCGCACAAGCGGCCACCGCAGGGTGTTGGGCAACGATATTTTCCACTTCAGCTGAATAAATGTTTTCTCCGCCACTAATGATCATGTCCTTCAAACGGTCAGTGATAAAAATGTAACCGTCCTCATCCATCCATGCGCCATCACCGGTGTGCATCCAGCCATCACGGATCGCCTGCGCGGTCTGCTCGGGCTTGTTCCAGTAGCCTTGCATGACGTTTGGCCCCCGCACCACAACTTCCCCCACCGTGCCGCGGGGTACTTCCCTTCCAAAAGCATCCACGATTCGCAGGTCAATACAAAAGCTGGCGCGGCCAGCGGCACGCAGCTTGCCCAGTTTTCGACCTTCAAGGGTGTGATTCGACGCTGGGTTCACAGTGGCCAACGGTGCCAATTCCGTCATGCCATAGGCCTGAGCAAAGCCGACGCCTGGGAGTGTCGCCATAGCGCGTTCCAGCACAGGCTCTGAAATGGGGGAGGCACCATAAACAATCAACTCTAGCGAAGACAGGTCGCGCGGGTTTTTAATGCCCGGATGGTCCACTGTCATCTGTATCATGGTGGGCACCAGCAAGGTGTGCGTCACACGGTGACGAGCAATGGTGTCGAGCAGCAGCTCAGGATTAAACGCAGGAATAATCACATGCGTGCTGCCCTCAAGCCAATGCGGCATTGAAAGCCCGATGTCTGCCAGATGAAACATCGGTGCGGCATGCAGGTAGACGCTTCCGGGCCGGGCCATTCCCTCAGCCCGCAAAGCCAGACCAGACGCACACATGTTGTTGTGGCTGAGCATGACGCCTTTGGGAAACCCAGTGGTACCGCCCGTGTAAAAAATGCCAGCCAAGTCTTCACCGCGGCGCACCGCATCCTCCACGGGCTTCGCCTTGGCCAGAATCTGCTCATAGCCATGCATGCCGGCAGGCGTTTCGCCCTCACCGCAATAAATCACGTCGCGAACAATGCCTGCCTGCTCACGCAGCTGCGGCACCAAGGGTGCAAAAGTGTCGTCCACCAACAAAATGCTGGAACCAGAGTCATTCAGCGCATATGCGATTTCGCCGACTGACCAGCGAATGTTGCAGGGATTGAGCACCCCGCCGCCCCATGGCACTGCCATCAGGTATTCAAGGTAACGATCCGAATTAAGTGCCAGCATGGCCACTCGGTCGCCCTCACACATGCCCAAAGACTGTAGCGCAGAGGCAAGGCGTGCCACGCGGTCTTTGAATTGAGTAAACTGGTGTTCCCGTTGCCCAAAACGCACGGCAACACGGTGCGGGTACAGTTGAACAGCGCGGTGCAAAGCCAAGGTCAGATACATTGTTATCGTGGGGCCACAACCGCGCCCGCCCTAGTATTGGTAAAGCACCATCATAAAAATACTTTTAACTGAAAACCATTGCAAAACACCTCATCCAAATGACAAACAGCCTCAATCGTCAATAAAGAGCCAACAAATGTCGCCCCCCTCAACCATCACGATCCCGATTGCGTTCGTTCACAACATGTTGCATGGAGTCAGAGCGCGTGGCCTGTCTGAAACCAGCTTCCTTGCCGATGCCGGCATTGCTGACGAACTGCTGTCGCAGACGGGATCACGCGTTACGGTTGCGCAGTACATTCACCTGTTCAAAACAATCGTGGAACGGCTAG
>JAJTDO010000016.1:0-49954 GCA_021300475.1 Burkholderiales bacterium
TTTCAGCCGAAACACTTTGCGAGCTGGTTGAAGACTGCATTGCTGAACTGGACTGAACTGAAGCGGAGGCTGAGATGTTCATGCCTGAAAAACCACCACCGCCAATTCCTGATACCCCCATTTCCTGCCTCCTGATTAGTTGTCTGTTGGAGGTAATACTGTTCAGGTGAAAAGTCAGATTCGAGGGGTTTGTGTCTTAATACTAAAACCTGAATAAATGGGGGAATTCCTTCAATTACAAGTTCAAGAAATGGCTTGTGCGGTCTTTGAAAGCCAGCGTGCCAAGCCGGGCTGGGCGTTTCGCATGACAGCGAGTTCGAGCTTTTCATAGACAGCCAAGGTGTTCATCAACCCCTTGGCAGCAACAAGACAAAACCCGTAACAAATAAAAGCTGCACACAGATTTTGCTCGACAGACTTAAGGTGCATTAAATCAATGAAGGCGAACAAAAGAACCGCGACCGGGTAGTGAATCAAAAACAGGGGGTAGGAAGATTGGTTGAAAAAATTGACGCATCGCGTCTTCATCCAGTTAGGCAAATTCTGAATTGACGGGGCGATCAGCAAGAACCCTGCAGTGCCGGCGGCGACCAGCAGACGCTCACGAAAATCAACCGCCATGGCAACACTGACCAGCACCACAATAACGGAAGCCCCGAGCATTTTTTCTTTGGCAACCACCGCTCTGTGAGCAATCACTCCAAGGCCGTAACTTCCGAAAAAGTAGGGTGCCCACGCTTCAAGTTCCGGCAGCCGGTTGAAACCGAAAAATGCTGCGATGCTCAAACCCAAGGTGAAGGTCAGCACGGTAAATGCAGCGTTGAGTCCAAAAAAACCGCTCAAGCGCTGGCTGAAAATTACAATCAGGGTGAACATTACAAACAGCTGAAAATCAATGGCGACATACCACACACCAGCGGAAATGGCGTCGAACCCCATCACATCGTGAAGCAGAAACAAATGAGCGGCAAACTGCCGCCATTCAACACGCTCCAGTTCGGCATAGGGTGCGACTTTCAAGGTCAGCATGATGGACACAGTGGCCAACAGCAAGGCCAACCCGAAAGGCTTGATTAACCTGCTATAGCGGTTAGCCACGGCTTCAATTAGTACAGCTAGGGAAAATGTGGTGCGTGACCTATTGTTGGTTGAAACCAGATATTTTTCAAACGACTGGGCGGCGAGAAAACCACCGATCACCAGGAACACTTGAACGGCGTATTTTGCTTCGTTTGCCAGAAAGCCGATAAATGCGGGAAACGCTTCTTCCAACGGCGCTCTCATGCTGCTGTAGAGCATCATGTGGTGCCAGACGATGAGTTGGGCTGCGATTGCCTTAACCGGGTCAATCAGAGGAACGCGCATAGTATTTGCATAACTTTTTAACTATTTGCGCGGATTATAGTCGGTTCATCGCTCAGGCTCTTGAAAAATCACTCTAGTGGGGAGGTATGATTACCACCAGCGTTTTATCTGAAAGGGAAATACATGAAATATCTACACACGATGGTGCGGGTCACCGATCTGGATGCATCCCTGAACTTTTACTGTCGGGCACTTGGTTTGACAGAGTTGTCTAGAAAAGACTCGCAGACAGGTCGCTTCACCTTGGTATTTCTGTCCTGCAAAGGCGATGAAAACGCACAGATCGAACTGACCCATAACTGGGATCCTGAAAACTATACAGGGGGTCGCAATTTTGGACACATCGCCTACGCGGTTGAAAATATTTACGAAACCTGTGAACGGCTGATGACCCACGGCGTTGTCATCAATCGCCCACCAAGAGACGGTCGCATGGCCTTTGTTCGTTCCCCGGACAATATTTCAATTGAGCTGTTGCAAGCGGGCGCCCCATTGGCCGAGGCAGAGCCATGGATTTCCATGCCAAACAGCGGAGTGTGGTGAGTTTTTCTTTCATTCTGGGAAGTCCTGTGGAATATTCTCAAAGGAAAAGGATGAAAAATGAAAAAAATAGGGCGTCGTGAATGGATGCAAAAGGGGGTAACAAGTGCGTTGGGCCTGAGTTTGGGTTCAACAACGCTGGCCAAGGCTGACATCACAGGGCAAGGAGAGCCCGAGATTCTGCAAAAGCAGGCCTGGCAAACCCAGTTGGGCAAACCCGTGGCTACCTTCGGCTATGGCCAGCCGGCAGTTCAGGAGGCCAACCTTCAGCGCAGGGAGTCGCCCGGACTGACAAGAGTTTCAGCCGCCTCTGTTGCATTCACTCCATTGCAGGGGCTGTTCGGTACCATCACGCCCAACGGGCTGCATTTTGAAAGACATCACCAAGGATGGGTGGATGTCGACCCGCAAAAACACCGCTTGATGCTCAATGGTCTTGTAAAAACACCTCAAATCTTTTCAATGAGCGACCTGATGCGGCTGCCTTCGGTGTCCCGCACCCATTTTATTGAATGTGGTGCCAACACCGGTCTGGAATGGGGCAATGTCGCGGTTCCCACGGTTCAATACACCCACGGCATGTTGAGCTGTTGCGAATACACCGGCGTTTTATTGTCTACCTTGTTGGACATTTGTGGCGCCGACCTTAAAAAAGGCAGGTATGTATTGGCCGAAGGCGGAGATGGTTCCGGCATGACCCGCACCATCGAGATGGCTCGAGCCTTGGACGACGTCATCGTGGCTTGGGGCATGAACGGAGAAATGCTCAGACCTGAAAATGGTTATCCGTTGCGATTGGTGGTTCCTGGGGTTCAAGGTGTCAGTTGGGTGAAATGGCTGCGCAGGCTGGAAGTGGGTGACATGCCATGGGCCAGCAAAGACGAAGCGGTTCACTATATAGATCTCATGCCAGACGGACTGCACCGTCAATACACCAGCATTCAGGAATGCAAATCTGTGATCACCACGCCGTCGGGCGGGCAACGGCTTGTGCATAAGGGTTTTAACAACGTCAGTGGTCTGGCGTGGTCAGGCCGTGGCAAGATAAAACGGGTCGATGTGTCTTTTGACGGCGGTAATTATTGGAAAACCGCACGCCTTGAAACCCCGATACTCTCGAAGTCGCTCACGCGCTTCAACATCGACTGGGTATGGGATGGCGGCTCGGCTATCTTGCAGTCCCGCGCAATCGACGAAACCGGTTATGTACAGCCCAACATCAGGGAACTGCGCGCCATTCGCGGCACCCGTTCCATCTATCACAACAATGCAATACAGTCTTGGCAAGTAGACCCTGACGGCGAGGTAAGCAATGTTCAAGTGGGTTGATTTCAAAACGGATTTCAAATGCTGGGCACCCGTGTGGTGTCTCGTTTTTGCAAGCACATGCGCCGGCGCGCAGGCCGAGGCAAAAAAAACCTACCCTGGAGTTGGACGGCCAGCAACAACATCTGAAATTGCAGCGTGGGACATTGATGTCAGACCCGACTTCAAAGGACTGCCTGCGGGCAGGGGCACGGTCCAAAAGGGCATGGAAATCTGGGATGCGCAATGCGCAGGCTGCCATGGCACATTCGGCGAATCGAATGAAGTATTCACGCCCATTGTTGGCGGAACCACTGAAAAAGACATGCAGACCGGTCGGGTGGCCTCCCTGATTGATCAAAAAACACCGCAACGCAGCACACTAATGAAAGTGGCCACGATTTCCACGCTGTGGGACTATATTTACAGGGCCATGCCTTGGTATGCCCCGCGCAGCCTGAGCGTAGACGACACTTATTCAGTGCTTTCCTATGTCTTGTATTTGGGGGAAATCATCCCTGAGGACTTTGTACTTTCGCAACAAACCATGGCGCAGGTTCAGGCGCGAATGCCCAACCGAAACGGCATGACGCAACAACACGGGCTTGGCAAAGTAGACGGCCAACCGGATGTAAAAGCGGTTCCATGCATGCAGGCATGCAGGCCATTTGTACAAATTGGCTCGGTACTGCCCGAACACGCCCGCAATGCACACAACAATCTGGCCTTGCAAAACAGGCCGTATGGCCCGTTTTTGGGCATAGACACCACAATACCAAGGCAAAAATGAACAGAAGAGAGTTTCTGAACTTGCTGGCGCTGGCCAGCGCTGCCGGCATGGGGCTTCACAATGAAGCGCAGGCGGCACAACAGGCGGCTGAAACCCTCTATGACGCGCCTGCCTTTGGAAATGTTCATTTGCTTCACTTCACCGACTGCCACGCCCAACTCAAGCCCATCTATTTTCGTGAACCTGGCTTGAATCTAGGCTTCGGAGAGCAAAAAAGCCAGGCCCCGCATTTGGTCGGAGAACATTTTTTAAATGCCTTCCAACTGGCACCCAACACCCGAATGGCGCATGCCTTCACATGTCTTGATTTCGCACAAGCCGCCAAGAACTACGGCAAGGTGGGGGGCTTCGCACATCTTTCAACGCTGGTGCAGCGCATGAAAGCAAACCGCCCAGGAGCGCTGCTGCTTGATGGCGGCGATACCTGGCAAGGCTCAGGCACAGCCTTGTGGACACAAGGCCAGGACATGGTTGATGCCTGCCTCGCGTTGGGGGTGGACGTTATGACTGCACACTGGGAAATGACGCTGGGCGAGGAGCGGGTCAAGCAAATCGTAGAAAACGACTTCAAAGGCAAGGTTTCCTTTCTGGCACAAAACATTAAAACCAATGACTTTGGCGATCCAGTCTTTGAATCCTACGTCATGAAAGAAATGAACGGCGTGCCGGTGGCCATTATCGGTCAGGCTTTTCCATACACGCCAATTGCAAACCCTCGCTACATGGTTGCAAACTGGACTTTCGGCATTCAGGAGGAGGGTCTGCAGGCGGTGGTTAATGAAGCCAGGGGCAAAGGGGCGCAGGTGGTGGTACTTTTGTCTCACAATGGCATGGATGTCGATCTGAAATTAGCCTCCCGTGTCAGCGGTCTGGATGCGATTCTGGGCGGCCATACCCACGATGGCATTCCTGCGCCGATTCCGGTTAAAAATCGCGGTGGCATCACCTTGGTAACCAACGCGGGTTCAAACGGCAAGTTTCTGGGGGTGCTTGATTTTGAGGTGAAGGCAAAACGGGTCAGCAACTTCAAATACCGCCTGTTACCTGTGTTTTCAGATTTGCTGCCTGCAGACCAGGCAATGCAAAAACTGATCACCCGAATCCGCGCGCCCTACGAGACCCGGCTCAATGAAAAACTGGCCATCACGGAAGGCACGCTTTACAGGCGCGGGAATTTTAATGGCAGCTTTGATCAACTGATTGTAGATGCCTTGATGAAATCAAAAGAGGCTGAAATTGCATTTTCTCCAGGGTTTCGCTGGGGTACCAGTTTGCTGCCGGGGCAAACCATCACCATGGAAAACTTGCTGGATCAAACAGCGATTACCTACCCCTACACCACACTGAACAACATGAAGGGTGACATGATAAAAACCATTCTTGAAGATGTGGCGGACAACCTATTCAACCCAGATCCCTATTATCAGCAAGGCGGTGACATGGTGAGAGTGGGGGGCTTGCACTACGACATAGACCCGGAGGGGGCTGCGGGCCAAAGAATCAGCAACATGCGCTTGCGCGGAAAACTCATCGACCCCAATAAGGTCTACCGCGTGGCCGGTTGGGCACCAGTTTCAGAAGAAAGCAAAGCCGTGGGCGGGGAACCCATCTGGGATTTAATGTCTGCTTACCTTAAGAATGAAAAAATCATCAAAACAGGCCCTTTGAATTTACCCAACATCAAGGGCCTGAAAAACAACAAGGGCTACAGCAAGTGCTGAGCGGCAAGGAGGTTCAGATGGGCGGAGTGTTCAATTTCAAGTCGGTCTTTTTATTTTGCCTGATTGTTCTGGGTATTCAGGCCGCTGGTGCAGCGGACTTGGCCAACGGAGAAAAACTGCACACCGACAAATGTGTGGCCTGCCATGCTCAAAAGGCAGTTTTTGGTGAACCGGATATTTTCTACCTGAAAAAAGATAGAAAAGTAAATGATTTCAATGGCGTTAAGCGCATGGTCTCGCTTTGCAACACGGAATTGCGTCTCGATTTGTTTCCGGAAGACGAACAAGACATCGCCTTGTTCCTGAATACCCGCTACTACCGGTTTAAATAAGCAGACGCCCCATGGCTTTAACCGGCTAAAACCCTGGGAAGGGGTTGCTTTTTAAGCCAAGCACTGATGATTTCATGGGTGTCTTTGGCAAACTGCCTGAAAACGTCTTTCGCAACAAAGCCCAGATGTGGCGTTAGCAATACATTGGGGGCTTTGCGCAGCGGATGATCAATTGGCAGCGGCTCAATGTCAAACACATCAAGTGCCGCAGCCCCCGGGGTTCCTGCATACAACGCAGACACCAAGTCCGTTGTATTGACCAGAGATGAACGCGAGGTATTGACCAGAATTGCGTTGGGACGCATCAATTTAAGACGCGCAGAGTTTATTAACCCTTGGGTGTCAGCAGATGGCACCAAATGTAAGCTGACCACTCCCGAACTGGACAGCAATTCTTCAAGGCTGACGCTGCGCACTGACTTTTCAGCCGCCCGTTCGGCGGTCATGTTCGGACTCCAAGTGAGCACCTCCATTCCGAAGGCCTGTCCCATTTTTGCCACCCGACCGCCAATTTCTCCAAGACCGATCAGCCCCAAGCGTTCGCCCTTCAACACCGGCAACAAAGACTGGCTGTTGCGCCATTGCCCTGAACGCAGCAAATTGGACTGCCCCACAATCTGCTTGTGTGCGGCCATGATCATCGCCCAAGCCAATTCGGCAGTGCTGTCTTTCGACGGCCCCCACTCGGTGTGGCAGACGGGAATGTTGCGACGCTTGAGTGCCGCGAAGTCAATTGCTGCGTTGCGTGTGCCGGTAAAAACAACCAGTTCGAGTCGCGGCATCATGTCCAGCAACTCCACTGTCAAAGGGGTTCTGTCGCGCATCAGTACCAATACACTGGCTTTTGAAACCGCTTCGGTCAAGTCTCCACCTTTAAGCGGGGCGTGGTAAACCCGAACGGAGACATACTGCGCGATATCTTCATAGCTGACCAGACGCGTCATCGCATGTTCGTAGTCATCTAAAAAAACAATTTCTTTGTTGAGCATGGGGCAGTCCTCAGATTTTCGAGTTCATTATCTCAGACTTGTCTAGAGCAAAGACACTTCAAGGGAAAACCCTCGGTTTCCACTTGTATTTACGGGTTTCCGCTATTTGTCAGCAAAATGTAAGAATTACTGGAAACCGTGTTTGGCTTTTGTTAGTCTTGCAACAGACAAAAAACGAGGGACAGCATGAAAACTTTAGGCAAGTCAATCACAATCTTATGCAGTACAGGTCTGGTTTTATTGGGCTTGCAGACGACTTCGGTTCACGCATCTGAATGGCCCACCCAAAAAGCGATCCGTTTCATCTCGGTTTACCCACCCGGCGGCTCCGTAGATCAAGTCACTCGAATTCTGGCGCCGGCGCTTCAAGCCCAGCTCAAGCAATCAGTCGTTGTAGAAAACATTGGCGGTGCCTCGGGCATGATAGGCACGGCTGCAGTGGCAAAAGCAGATCCGGACGGCTACACCTTCGGTTTGGTGTTTGACACCCATGCAGTCAATCCAGCCCTGAAAGACAAAATTCCATTCGATACAAAAAAAGACCTGGCCTACATCACCATGATAGGCACAGCACCCATGGTGCTGGCAGCGGCAAAAAATACGGGCATCACCAGCTTCAAACAACTCATTGAATTGTCGAAGGCCAAGAAACCCCAGACATTTGGCTCAATCGGCACAGGCAGTCTCGGTCACCTCTCAATGGCACAACTGGCAAAAAATGCAGGCTTTGACTGGAGTCACGTGCCCTACAAGGGCGGTGGCCCCTTGATGCAAGACGCCATCGGTGGGCATATTCCGCTGTCAGTCGGATCCATTTTTCTGGTCAAGCCCCATTCAGATGCGGGCAGCCTGATACCGTTGGCAGTCACTACCACAGCCAGATCCAAAGACATGCCCAACGTTCCCACAATCGCTGAAAGCGGGTTTCCGGGCTTTGAGGCGCCTGCATGGTGGGGTGTGATTGCACCAGCCAAAACACCAGTCGCAGTTATCAACCGCATGCATCAGGAAATTGCCATTGCGCTGAAGAAGAAAGAAATTTCGGAAAAACTTGACCAGCAAGGCATGGACATTGTCGGCTTGGGCCCTGAGGCATTCCGAGACTTCAATGACAAGCAAATGAGCCTGTGGGGCAAGTTCGTTATCGATAACGGCATCAAGGACTGACTGTGGTTAAACGCATCATTTCCTATGTACCTGCGGACATCGCTCAACCCGCAGAGTTGGTCAATGCGATTCGCGAACGCCGAGGCGGTCATTTGCTGGAACTTGACCGCATGCTGTTGCACAGTGCACCTTTTGCAAAAGGCTGGAATGCCTTCCTGAAAGAGGTACGGCAAAATCTTTCCATCAATGCAAAGTTGAGAGAGCTTGCCATACTGGCTGTGGCGGTTCTAAATAAAGCTGATTATGAGTTTTTTCAACATGCGCCAGTCTATTTGCAAGCCGGTGGAACACAACAGGAATTGTTGGCGCTCAAGAGTCTCGGAATTGCCGGTTACGAACTTGGCGAGTTCAGTCCACTTGAGCAGGAAGTATGCGAACTGGCCGTGTCAATGACAAGAGACATCGTTGTGCCTGATCAACTTCTACAAACCCTTAAAAACACATTGGGCGAAACCCAAGTCGTTGAATTGGTCGGTGTAATTTCAACCTACAACATGGTGTCACGGTTTCTGGTGGCGCTGAACATTCACCCCAAAACCTGACCAACACAAGGTCCGCCGCTGGTCTTGAAAGAAAACAACATGAGCTATTTCGTCACTGGAGCCACAGGCTTTATCGGTAAACGCCTTGTAAAACGTCTGCTTGAGCAAAACAGGCAAGGCAAAATTTATTTTCTGATTCGGGAAAGCAGTGCCAGTAAGGCAGAACCCTTGCAGGAATTCTGGGGGGCAGAAAAAGGACGTTGCATCCCTGTTTACGGTGATTTAACCGAATCAGGTCTGGGCATCAGCGAAGAGGACATTGCACGTTTAAATGGTGAAATTACCCATTTTTTCCATCTCGCTGCCATTTATGATTTGTCAGCACCGGCCGCCAGTCAAATACTGACCAATACCGAAGGCACCCGAAACGCGCTCTCAGCGGCCAACGCCATGAAAGCAGGGTGCTTCCATCACACGTCTTCAATTGCAGCCGCAGGCCTGTACCCGGGAGAATTTTCCGAAGACATGTTTGATGAAGCCACCGTCGGCTTTGACAACCCCTACTACCAAACCAAGCACGACTCTGAGGGCATTGTCCGGAGAGAGGCGCGCGTACCCTTTCGAATTTATCGCCCCGGCGTCGTGGTGGGCGATTCCGTCACCGGAGAAATGGACAAAATCGACGGCCCCTATTATTTTTTCCGCCTGATTCGCGCCATGAGAAAAAAAGTACCCTCGTGGGTGCCCGGCGTGGGCTTGGATGGCGGCTACATTAATTTGGTACCCGTTGATTTCGTGGTGAATGCGATGGACCACCTGGCGCATAAAAGCAGCCTGGATGGCCAAACCTTCCACCTGGTTGATCCGAACCCGAAACGCATTGGCGAGGTGCTCAACCTGTTCGCACAGGCTGCCCGCGCTCCAACAGCCAAGCTCACGGTAGGCACCGGTCTGTTCGACAAATTGCCCGCGCAGGTCAAGAATGCCCTGATCAAGTCGCCTGCAGGCATGATGACAAAACGCATCATGGAGCAGTTGGGCATTCCTGAGGCAGTGCTCAGCTTCATTAATTACCCAACCACCTTTGCAACCCGAAAAACCGCCAAGGCTTTGCGTGGCAGTGGCATTCAGTGCCCACAATTGGAAGACTATGCCAGCACACTCTGGAACTACTGGGAACTGCGCATGGATCCGGAATTCCACCTTGATAAAAAAACCGTGCGTGTGGTTAAAAACAAGGTGATTTTAATTACGGGGGGCTCATCCGGTATCGGGTTGGCCACCGCCAGAAAGCTGGCGGCAGCCGGGGCCACCGTTATTATTTGCGGTCGCGATGTAGAAAAACTTGAAGAAGCGAAAGCGCTGATTGAAGGCGACGGTCACGAATTGCATATTTATCCGGCCAATCTGGCGGATCTGGAAGATTGCGATCGTTTTGTGGCCTTGCTCCTTGAAGACTTCGGGCGCGTGGACATTCTGGTCAATAACGCCGGGCGTTCAATTCGCCGGGGAGTGGAGAACAGCTTTGACCGTTTCCATGATCTTGAGCGTACGATACAGTTGAATTACCTTGGCGCATTGCGCGTTACTTACGGCTTACTGCCCGCCATGATCAAGAACAGGGCGGGGCATGTCATTAATATCTCTTCAATTGGCGTGCTGACCAATGCACCCCGTTTCTCGGCTTATGTGGCTTCAAAAGCCGCACTGGACGCATGGACACGTTGCGCCGCGTCGGAATTTGCAGACAGAGGCATCAAATTCACCACCATCAACATGCCTCTGGTTCGCACGCCCATGATTGCGCCCACCAAAATTTACAACAATGTTCCAACACTGTCGCCAGAGGACGCCGCCGACCTGATTGCCAACGCCATGGTCAGCAAGCCCGTCAGAATTGCCACCAATCTGGGCATCCTAGGGCAAATCACCCACGCATTTGCGCCACGGATCGCACAAAAAATCATGAATCGCTCTTACCGTTTGTTCAACGATTCCGAGGCAGCCAAAGGCAAAAAAGCACCAGAAATTAAAGCGACAGAAAAAACTGTGGAAGAAAAAGCCATGCAGACGCTGTTGAAAGGCGTTCATTTTTAAAAACATTCAGCTTCAAGTTCTTTGAAAAAGCGCCACACAAAACCCGAGTGTGGCGCTTTTTTTTCATATCACCCACATGGGTGGTGTAAGTGACAAAACGAACAGACAAGGTTAACTTGTTTTAAACAACGAATTCATCCTTGAGTGACGGTGTCATAGTATTAAACAGTTTAGATGCCATTGCACTTACCAATAAATCTTAATAAAAACAGGTTCCTCATGAAAATCCCACGTGGTTTCAAACATTTCATCGGCTCGCTGCTGTTTTGTGCTGTGGCTGGCGGCCAGGCTGCCTGGGCAGACACTGCAGCGCGCAGGTCTGATGATGTCCTAACCCCCGCAGTTCCGTCACGGGTGCAAGTCGCACTGCCTAAAGCAGTTCGCTCCAATGAAGCCATTGGCTTGCTCAAAAGTTCTGGAATGATGCCCCAGTGGGCAAACGGTTACGGCATGACAGAGGCAGAGGCCGTCGCAATGTTCAAAAAAGACCCTACGGTCTACGTGGACAAAAAAGCCAACTTGATGTTCATCGACGTAAAACGCCCGAAAAATGCCTCTGGCAAAGTCGCTGCCGCGTCTGGCATCAACACCGCCACCATTCCATTAAGCGAGACTTTTTTACTGCACAGCAAGGCGGGCTCGCCCAGAAAGCTCTACCTCGACTTTAACGGCCATACCACTACAAACACCGATTGGAACGCCTCCTACGGTTTGAGCACCATCACCAGCCCACCGTTCAGCCTGGACAATGTACCCAACACCTTCAGCGATACAGAGCTTAGCGTCATTCAAAATATCTGGAAGCGGGTGGCTGAAGACTTTTCCGCCTTCGACATTGACGTAACCACAGAAGAGCCGCCAGCAGACCAGATGACTCGCACCAGCAGTTCAGACAACACCTTTGGTGTGCGCATGGTCATTACCAATGACTTCACCGCTTCAACAAACGACCCCTGTCAATGCGGAGGCTTTGCGTATGTGGGCGTATTTGCAGCCACCAATGAAGCCAACAAGCCAGGGTTTGTCTTTGCAGACAATTTGGGGTTTGACGAGAAAAACATCGCTGAGGCAACCACCCACGAGGCTGGCCACACCATGGGACTTAACCATGATGGCACGAACACCTTGGGTTACTATGAGGGGCAGGGCACTGGCATAACAGGTTGGGCGCCCATCATGGGTGTGGGTTACTCGAAAAATCTGGTGCAATGGAGCAAGGGTGAATATCCCCGGGCAAACAACACCGAGGACGATTATCTTGTCATGCAAAGAAACGGTGTGGTTTTTGCAGCCGACGACCACGGAAATTCAATATCGACCGCCACGGCATTGCCTCCAACAGTCAGTAACGGCTTGAACAGTTTCACTGCAGCAGGCGTTATTCAAGGGCCATTGGACATCGACTTTTTCAAATTTGATGCGGCTGCCGGTACGGTGACCATCAACGTAACGCCAGCGCTGACTTCACCCAACCTTGATACTCTGATCAGCCTGAAAGACGCTTCGGGTGCGGAATTGGCTATCAGCAACCCGATTGAAGCGCTGACCTCCAACATCACACTGACGCTGCCTTCCACAGGCTCTTACTACCTGTCCGTAAAAGGAACAGGAAAAGGCAGTCCGCTGACCACAGGTTACTCTGCCTACGGCAGTATCGGCACGTACTCAGTCAGCATCACAGCACCCATTCCCGGTAACACCACTGCACCTGTCGCAGCCATTACACCCACGTCCTCTTCTGGTGTGGCACCTCACTCCGTCACTTTCCGAGCAACGGGTTCCACTGGGTCTTCAGCGCTGACGTACCTCTGGGATTTCGGCGATGGCACAACTGCAACCGGCGCAACGCCTGCCACTAAAATTTACAGTGCTGCAGGTGTGTTTAAAGCCAGTGTGACAGTCAAGGACGCCGCAGGTCTCACCAATTCGGCCCACTCTGTTGTTACTGTGACAGCGCCCCCTGCAGCGAAATTTGCTTTTGCAGACAACTTCAGGATTGCGGGCCTTCTGGTCAGGCAAAATAGCCCCGATGGTTATGCCAGGGTCACAATAACCGTGAGGGGCAGCAATGGCGCAGTGGTACCCAATGCGACTGTAGCTGGTAACTGGAGTGGAATTGTCACGGGCAAGGTGTCAGGCGTAACCAACGCTAAAGGTCAGGTCAGCCTGAACTCTCCAATCACCCCGAATGTAGGAACGTTCACCTTCACCATGGGCAGCATCTCAGCACCCACGTTCACTTACGATGCCAACAAGAATAGAAGACAGGGCATTTCCATCAATTTCTAAAATTAGTTTTTGGAATTAATTTCCAAAATTTTCAGGCTGGGTTCGGAGTTTCCAACAGGGACTCCACCCAAGCCATTTGCTTGGGCAGGCAAACGGTTTTCAAATCGTAGTGTTTTACAACATGTGCTCTGGCGGCTTCACCCAAGCGCTTGCGCCGCTCCGGGTCTGCGGCCAGGGCGGCCACCTTTTCCGCCAATGCCTGCGGATTGAAGAAATCGGTTAAAACGCCGGTTTCGTCGTCAAAAATCACTTCCTCTACAGGCTTGGTTTGACTCGCCACAATCGCGCAACCAGCACTCATGGCCTCCATCAAACTCCAGCTCAAAACAAACGGATAGGTCAGGTACACGTGCACTGTGGAGATCTGGAGTAACTGTGTAAAATTCCGGCGATCCAGCATTCCCAAGAAATGAATGCGGCTTAAATCAAGCTTTTCACGAACTTCATCTAAAAAAATCTGTTTCCAGGTTTTTCCACCGTCCGGCTTTTTGCCATAACTGACGCTGTCTCCACCCACAATCAATATTCTGGCGTTCGGTCTTAATCGCATTAACTCCGGCAGCGCACGAATGAATTGGTGACAGCCCCTCATAGGTTCCAGATTCCGATTTACAAAGGTAATGATCTCATGGGATCTGTCAATGTTACCGACGCGCCCTAAAACCAGCGAAACGGCAGGGTTGGGCTTTATGCTGTCCGTGTCCACTCCGTCATGAATGACGCTTATTTTTGACTGGAATGCCTTAGGAAACACGCTGGCCTGCCACTGAGTGGGTGCAATACCTGCATCGGCCATGTCCATGTGCAAACGCATATTGACGTTTTTCATACTCAAACGTGGGGCCATTCCAATGTCTTCAACCTCGAACTCCGGGTCGAAGCCCACATCAGCACCTTTTAAATGGTAAAAAAATTCGCAATAAACAGCCAAGCGGGTGTTGGGCCAAACCTCTTTTATAAAAAGACTTTCCCCCCAACCCGGATGAGCAATTACCAGATCAGGCGTGAAACCGCTTTCGCGTAACTCCAACATAACCATGTAAGCCGCTTCGGCCCGTATGACTTTTGTTTCCAGATCACCGACCCAAGGGTGGACCCCGGCAGTGCTGCCTTTTTTCGGGCTGTACTGAACAAGACGGATGGGCGCAGCGGGTTTGTGCGCGTTGATGGTCAGGCCCACCGCTTCGTGGTGCCTGACAAGTTCAGGATACAAGTGCTTGAATTGTCCGGGAAAGTTTTGGTGAATGAGTAGAATTTTTTTCATTCAATACAACTGCTTTCAGCGGGAATAGGGGTAAGGTTGGGGAGGGTACCCCTGATAAGGCTGAGGCACCACGTATACATATTGGGGTTGCTGATAAACGACTACAGGGGCCGGTTGGTAGTAGACGCTTTGTGGCGCGTAACTTTGGTATTGGTAGGAATTGTCGTGATGGCGCCCATGCCCGCGGTGCCCACGGTGACGACCACGATCGTCATCATCGCAGTCTCTGTCATAGCCCCTGCCGTAGCCTCTATCGTAATCTCTGCCGCGGCCATAACTTCTGACTTCATAGCCGCCATAAGGGTAGCTCTGGGAAGAGATTCGGTCACCAATGACGGCACCAATGGCAGCGCTGGCAATTTTGCCGTTGCCCTTGCCAAATTGGGAGCCAACGGCACCGCCTACGATTGCACCGATGACATCGGCATGGGCGGTGGCTTGAAAAAGAGCGGCTGCAGAAACAACAGAGGCAAGCAGAAATTTCTTGAACATGACGCACCTCGATTCAGATTTTGAATGAGCATCATCACCTGATGAAGTCTCATAAGCCAATAACGTAAAGCCGGATTCAACGTTGACGCAAAAACGCTTTTTTTCTCAGTCAAAGCGGTGTGTACGCCTCGCCATGTAAAACCATTCCTGACCCGGCTTTGCGTTCGGGTTGGGGAATACGATCAAACCATCAAATGGTGCGCAAACCGCTTCACCGGATTCACGGTGACCCACGACCTCACCTTTGACAACCTCATCAAAGCTTTTCCAGACTTTTACAAACTGATCGCCCGGCGCGTCTTTGTCAATGACCTCACACAGGCTCAAGGCCTCGGCTCCTGTCATATAGGTGACGGTTCGCCCCTGAATCATGCCAAGGTGCGCCAAGGTATTCAGAATTGCGTTGTAAGCCACCTCGGGGGCGTGTGGATCTTCATGCTGACCACATTCCAGGGTAATTGCATAACCGCCGTTTTCACGCATGTATTCTGTGGTGCCAACGCCATATTTAATGTCTGCACTGATGTCATCTACGCTCAGGTCGCCCTTGGCCTGCCTTTGCATGCGATTTTTTACACCTTTGGCATAGGTGTCGAGCCAACCGTCCACAAATCGGGTAACCCCGAGTGCGCGTGCCATGGCTTCTTCTTCGCGAGCAAACTTGAACGGTTCCAGACGATGTGCGTTGTCTAGCGGGCCGACGAGCGCAAAAGGCACGCCGCCGGTGTGAAATGAATGCAGGTCAAGCAGTACATCGTGGTCAGCGAGCAACGGGCAGAGCCAGTTTGCAATCCTGTCCTCAAAGTCTTGAGGATCGGCGCGCGGGTAGAGGTTACGATTCAAATTCCTGTCACCCATGCGCTGCTGCTTTTCATAAGCAAGCGGATTGGTAATGGGAACAAATGTCACGCTGCCCTGAATCAGCGCCAGTTCACCCGACTCAAACTGCTTCATGAGGCGCAAAATTGCCTTGGTACCGCAGACCTCGTTACCGTGAACTGCACCCGTCACCATCAATTTGATGCCACCCTGTGGCGACGCGTATTGAACTGACTTGAAATGCATAACTGCCCTTTGTAAATTCCTTCACCTGATTGTAGAGGTTGCAGCAAAAAACAGGAAATCTGGTATAAAAACACATGAGACACAACTTATAAGTACAACAATACAATGCGCACAGACGTTATTATCATTGGGGCCGGTTTCGGTGGTTTGGCAATGGCCATTGCCCTGAAAAAAGCGGGTTTTCAAGACTTCCTGATTCTTGAGCAAGGGCAGTCTGCTGGAGGAACCTGGCGAGACAACCAGTATCCGGGGGCAGCCTGTGATGTTGAATCCCACCTGTACTCCCTGTCGGCTGCGCCGAACACGCATTGGTCGAGAAAATTCGGGGCTCAAGCCGAAATCAAGAACTACATCGATAATTGCGTAAAAGAGCAGGGTCTTGCCAACCACATTCGCTACGGTGTCACAGTCAGCGACGCGACATTCAACGACAACAGCGAACTCTGGAATGTCGCTTGTGAATCTGGAGAGATGTTTACCAGTCAGGTTTTGGTGAGCGCCTGCGGACAATTGAATCGTCCGGCCTATCCGAAACTCAAAGGTCTGGAGCGATTTAAAGGCCAGGTGTTTCACTCAGCCCGTTGGGACCACACATTCGACCTCACCGGAAAGCGCGTCGCGGTCATTGGAACCGGTGCCAGCGCAATACAGTTTGTCCCTGAAATAGTGGACAAGGTGGCAAGCCTTACTTTGTTTCAACGCACGGCGGCCTGGGTCATCAGCAAAGGAGACCGTCCATTCAACCTTGCAGAAAAATGGGCATTTAAAAACCTGCCATTGCTGGACAATGCCTACCGCGGCCTCATCTACTGGAAAAATGAGTTCCGCGCCTTGGGGTTCACTCAATTTTCAAAAGCCTTGGAAGTGTTCGCTTTGGAGGCCAAATACATGGCCAAGCGCGACATCAAAGACCCGGAAAAGAGAAAAAAAGCCATTCCAGACTATAAAATCGGCTGCAAACGCATCCTGATTTCCAATGAATGGTACAAGGCGCTCAACAAAAGCAACCTGGATCTGGTCAGCACTGGAATTTCAAATATTTCTGAAAATGCAGTGCACACCACTGACGGTGTGGAGCACGAAGTGGATGCCATTATTTTTGGTACAGGTTTTAGCAGTACCGAGTTTTTGTCTCCCATGAAAATCCACGGCAGAAACGGACTTGATCTGAACGAGGCCTGGAAAGAGGGCGCCCACGCCTACAAAGGCATCACCGTTTCCGGCTTTCCCAACTTTTTCATGCTGTACGGCCCCAATACCAATTTGGCGCACAGCTCCATTATTTTCATGCTGGAATGCCAGGTGCGGTATGTCATGGATGCCGTCAAATGGCTGAAACAAAGCCGCGCCCGCTCCATTGATGTGAAACCGGAAGCGTTGTCGGCGTTCGACATTCGCACGCAAAAGAAACTTGAAGGCACCGTCTGGCAATCCGGTTGCAAATCCTGGTACATCACCGAATCAGGGCGAAATGTCTCAAATTGGCCGGGGTTTACATTCACTTACCGGTGGCTGACCCGAAAAGTTGAAAAATCGGACTACACAGTACGCTGATTTTTAAAGGAATTTACATGTCTATTTTTAAACGTCTCTTACTTGCGCTGTTAATTGTTGTTGTGGCGGTCGCCGGTATGACCTACGCCCGACATGGCGGTGGCATTCCATATACCGATGTGTCCACCGCGCCAAGCCTCAGCCCGGATCAGCTTGAATTGGTGTTGTCTTACCCGGAACCCTTGGCCAACGTGGCGGTGGCGCAAGACGGGCGCGTCTTTTTTACAATACATCCGGAATCAAGACCCACAGGCGCAAAGCTGCTGGTCAAAGAGCTAGATGGCAGCATCAAACCCTACCCCTCCGAGGAGCAGCAGGCAACGCTGTTTGACGCGGTCATGGGCGTGGTCATCAATGCCGGGAACATCCTCTACACCATTGACCACGGCCAACATGCCTCCAAGGCACCCAGAATTATCGGCTTTGACTTGAGCGACAACAAAAAAGTGCTGGATCATGTTTTTTCTGCAGAATCAGCTCCGTTGGGTGCCATGCTGCAAGACCTGCAAGTGGATTCAAAAGGAGAGTTTGCCTATGTGGCCGACGTTGGCTTTCTGAACCAACGCCCCGGGCTGGTGGTGTTGAACCTCAAGACCCTTGAATCTTGGCGTGTGCTTGATAAGCATCCTTCCGTCACCCCGCAGAACTGGCTGATCAGAACCTCCACCAAACCCATGCGCTTTTTAGGGGGACTGATCGTGCTCAAACCTGGTGTAGACGGCATAGCCATTTCCAAAGACGATCAAACACTTGTTTATGGTGCGATGTCTCACGACACACTGTTTTCCGTACCCACAAGCAAGCTCAGAGAAAATAAAGGTGCGCAGGCGGAAAGCTTTGTGAAGGCACTGGGCAAGAAACCGCTCAACGACGGGTTGTCGATGGACAAAGAAGGCAATGTGTTCATCACCGATGTTGAACACGGCAGTGTGATGAAAATGACACCAGACGGCACCTTGAACACTGTTATTCAGGATCAGAAAAAAATCCGTTGGGCTGATGCATTGTCATTCGGACCGCACGGATATCTGTACGTGGCAGATTCCGCCATTCCGGATCAAATGTTGCAGTCAAAGGCGCACATGGCAGCGCAGGGTCCCTACTCAATTTTCCGGTTCAAGCCGGGCACGGAAGGTGTCTCAGGGCAATAGCACCGGCTCAGACAAGCACCAGCAGTTTTGGAATGCAGTCTGGGCCCACCCACACAATTGCATTTTGCTGAAATTCCCGGCCGAAAGAACATGCGTCCTCCTGACTCAGGCCGGGTACAAGCACTGAGGGTTCAGACTTCCAACCGCCGCTGCGTGCTCGCCCCTCACCAGCCAGACAACTAAAGCCTTTGGATTCCAGTTTCTTTATCATCTGGTTCTGAAGATGCTCGTTTTCCTGATCGCTCAAGACCTTGGAATAAGGATTGCAGGCGGTTAAAAAGGCTGCACAACTCAAGGAATATATTTCATAAACCACTTTTAATTCAGGCTGTGGTTCATTGATATTCAATACGAAATCATCGTTTTTTCCAATGCCGAAACACCAATAATTTGTCTGTTCATACGCTTTCAACAAGTCGGGATCCAACATGTTCAAGGCCTCACTTGATAAACGACTGGATTTCTTTGAAGTTTGGATGCTTGCTGGTGCGCATCCATTCAAACAACACCATTTCTGTGGTGACACGTTGGGCGCCGTTAAAGACCATACGCTCAATGGCGATCTGTTTGCTGTAATTTTCCCGAGCACCAAGCGCGTCATCAACAATAAAAACTTTCCGACCTTGGTTAAGCAGACCAATCACCGTTTGTAAAACACAAATATGCGTCTCACATCCGGCCACCACCACATCCCGACCCGCTGGTAGCCAAGGATTGAAACCCGCTTCCAGCGTGGCTCCAAAGTGGTTTTTTATCTGTACTGGTTCGTCGCCCTGTAACAGGCCACCCACGGTAGGGCCCAGGCTGTCAGGCGCCTGTTCTGTGGCGTGAATGGGAATGTTCAATATCCGGGCACTTCTGGCCAACGCGCTCGCATACTTTAAGATCATTTCTCCTTGATCAATCGCGGGCATCAATTTTTGCTGAAAATCAATGAGTAACAAAACCGACTTATCTGCAGTGATCAGTTTCATGAACATCCACTCCGGTAAAACAGGTTGGCAAGGTGTAAACGCTTAGTAGCCACAGTCTAAACGAAGTCGATAAGATGCTAGGAAAACAATGTTTTACTCGGAGACAAATAAATGAGTTCTACCCCTGACGCTTTAATCTATCTTTTAGCAGGAACGCTACGCGGATGGCGTGGTGCCATGGTTTTAGACCGCAAAGGGCCAAAGCCTGAACGCATGCTGAAACTGTATGACATTGAAGCGTCACCTTATTGCAGAATGGTTCGAGAAGTGCTGACTGAACTGGATCTGGAAGTTCTCATATTGCCATGCCCGAAAGGCGGGCGCCGTTTCCGGCAAGAGGCTGAAGCCATTGGCGGCAAACAGCAGTTCCCCCTGCTCATTGACGACAACACCAACACGATTCTGTATGAGTCCTCTGACATTTCAAATTACTTGATCAAGACCTACGCCAGCAAGCCGGAACGGTTCAAACGCCTGCCTCGTAGACTGGACCTTGCTTCCCTGTTCGTAGGGTCGGCCTTGATGTACCGCTTCGGCGGCATAACCGGCTTGGCAGCAAAACCATCAAAATTGCCCCAAAAACCTCTGATTCTCTACAGCTTCGAGAGCAGCCCCTATTCAAAACCTGTCAGGGCGCGTTTGTGTGAGCTTGAATTGCCTTACATCCTTCGAAACACAGGGAAAGGCAAAACCACAGACATCGGTCCTCCTATGTTCAGAGACAAACTGTTCAAAGGACCGAAAGGAACAACACCCACAAGAGCGTGGCTGGAGGAAAATACCGGCAAAGTTCAGGTGCCTTACCTAATAGACGAAAACACTGGCGTGGCGATGTATGAGTCTCAGGACATTTTGAACTACCTCGACCTAACATACGGAAGTTAATCAGAAAAATACTGCTTTTTAAGTGTTGATCAACACTTGACTAGACTGCGATTGCGCCTATAGTTGGACGTAACAAGGTGCAAGTCGCATGGTCTGGGGAGGCAGTATGCGAACTGATTTTCTAAATCTTTTTCGCGAAAAAAAATCGCCGTTTCTACCAGGATGCGTGATTTCAATTCTGCTTTTTGCTGGTAACACAGCCCAAGCCGCGGCAGCCGTTCCGGAGGCTTCAAACTTCTCTTTTGGTCAATCGCCAACTTATTCAGCTCGAGAATACGATTTAAAGCTATTTGAATTTCCACGTGGGGTCAAGACCGGCCTCAGGTTTCGCACTGAAAGTTCGGATCTCTCCATGCCAGATCTGGGCGGTCCGTCGAGTTTTATCAATGTCGATGCAGAAGCACTGGCCAATGACATCGGCAAACCCAAAGAACGGGATCTTGCCGCTGCAAACACCAGGAGCTTAAGGTCAAGTTGGTTAAATTATGCCAATGAAGATTTCAGGGTGGATCTCATACAAAGTCCTTCCAGATCCGGTGTTCGATTTCATCACTTGGCAACAGGGCTGAGATTTGAAGCGGAACGCAAGTTGCTGACGGGTTTGAGCAGCGTGTTCATTGGCGTTCGATTGTCAGAGGACAAGCGATTCGAGCCTACTGCCGGGTGCACTTACACCCATCAAAACAGCGACTCAAGGTCCTTTTGCGGTTTGCGAGTGAGGGTGGGGCTCTGATTTTTCGCTAGTTCAAGATTTTTTAGCACTTTTAGGGCGAAACGCAACCACTCTATCCGGATTTGTTTCCAGATAAGGCCCTTCCAGCAAGTCAATGCAGTAGGGTACCGCAGCAAAGATTCCATTGACGCGCACGCTGCCGTCCGGATGTTTCAACCCTTCCAACGTTTCCTTGATGGCCTTGGGTTGCCCAGGCAAATTCAAAATCAGACACTTGCCACGAATAACCGCCACCTGACGGGACAAAATGGCAGTGGGTACGAAGCTGAGGCTGATTTGGCGCATCTGCTCGCCAAAGCCGGGCATTTCCCGATCGGCCACCGCCAGAGTTGCTTCAGGCGTCACATCTCTTTTCGCAGGGCCGGTACCACCGGTTGTAAGCACCAGATCACATCCGACTTCATCCACAAATCTTTTTAATTGGGCTTGTATGACGGGTTGCTCATCGGGTATGACCAACGCATGAACCTCGAAAGGCGAGATCAGCGTCTCGCTCAACCAAGTTTGCAGGCTGGGAAGCCCCTTGTCTTCGTAAATGCCGGCGCTTGCCCGGTCGCTGATGGAAAGCAAACCGATGCGGGCAGGCTGCACCTGCGCTTGCGAATCACTCATTCTTGCGTTCCTTCATCCAGACCATCTTCTTCTTCGCCCTCAACTGGAGCAGCCGGGTCGCCAGGAACAGAGACCCAGCTTTTGATCAGCTTGAACAACTCCCGCGCAGACTTTGGAGGTTTGTTTTTTTCCTTTTCATTTCTGGCGTTGCGTATCAGCGTGTGCAAATCGGTGTCCAAGGCCACCGGGTAGGCGCGTATGAACTCAGCAAGCAAGGTGGGTTGCTCAATGAGCTTGTCTCGCCACTGCTCGGCTGCATGCATGCGGGTGACGTCGAGGCGTTGGTCCAGGGTTTCCCCGGCAATCCACTTCTCAAGCAACTCGCCATCCTCATTGCGCATCACTTTACCGATGTACTGAAGCTGTCTGCGACGGCCTTCATGGCTGCGGGTGCGCTGGTATTCACGGATTGCTTCAAGCAGTGCAGGGCCGGCAGGCGAACGCTTGAGACGATCCATCGGCATGTCTGCCAAGGCTTGTCCAGTTTTCTGCAGGGCGGTCATCTGGCGCTTGACCAAGGACTTGCTGGGACGGCTGTCATCGTAACCAGCGTCGTTTTCAAGCTTATTTTCAGGTTTATTTGGGTTTGACTTTCTCATGGGCGGTATATTACGGGTTTCTGGATCAAATTGGGTCAATACAATGAGTTTTGCGTACACGGCAGATCAACTTCGTCATCTGGTTCAATTCTCTCTGGCTGAAGCCAAGCGAATCGGGGGCACCGATGCAGCAGCCGACGTGTCTGAGAGCGTTGGACTTTCTGTCAGCGTTCGCTGCGGAGAAATTGAAACCATCGAAAACAACCGCGACAAATCGTTCGGCATCACGGTCTACCAAGGGCAACGCAGGGGCCACGCAGCCTCGTCCGATTTTTCCGAATCAGCCATCGCCACCACGGTCAAGGCAGCCTACGATATTGCCAGATTCACCGCTGAAGACGAGTTCGCCGGCCTTCCCGAAGAAGAGCTGCTTGAAATGGCCCCCCAGGATCTGGATCTCTACCACCCGTGGAAATTGTCCGCTGACAAAGCCGTTACATTGGCAAAAAAGGCGGAAGCAGCCGCCATGGACTATGACAAGCACATCAGGAACTCTGATGGCGCGGGGGTCTCCACCGAAACCGGCCAGTTTATTGCAGCCAACACACGGGGCTTCATGGGCGGCTACCCATACAGTCGTCACTCTTTTTCCGTATCGCCGATCGCCCAGCTAAAAAAAGGCGACAACAGCACCATGCAGAGAGACTATTGGTATTCCAGCGCACGCAGGTCCAAAGACCTTGCAGACCCCAAAGCGGTGGGCATTTATGCGGCTCAGCGTGCACTGGCCAGACTCAACGCAAGAACCATACAAACACAACAATGCCCCGTCTTGTTCGAGGCACCATTGGCTGCCGGAATACTGGGTGGGTTTGTTCAGGCGGTGTCCGGCAGCGCGCTTTACAGAAAATCGAGTTTTCTGCTCGACTCATTGGGCAAGCCCGTGTTTGCAGACCACCTGAGCGTCCATGAAGACCCGTTTACAACGCTGGGCATGGGCTCCTCACCTTTTGATGAGGAAGGGGTAAAAACGCAGGCCAGGCAAGTGGTCACAGACGGCATACTCGAAGGCTATTTCCTGTCTTGTTACTCTGCCAGAAAATTGGGCATGAAAACCACAGGGAATGCGGGCGGCTCGCACAATCTCACATTAACCAGCAAACACACGCAGAAAGCAGACACGCTGGCGGGCATGGTCAAGAAAATGCACCGTGGCCTGTTGGTCACTGAACTCATGGGGCAAGGGGTCAACTATGTAACGGGCGACTATTCAAGAGGCGCCTTTGGGTTTTGGGTTGAAAACGGTGAAATCGCTTACCCGGTGGAAGAAATCACCATTGCCGGCAATTTGAAAGACATGCTGCGCTCCATCGTTGCTGTCGGCAACGATACGCTGGCCAGGGGTACAAAAATTACCGGCAGTTTGCTCATTGAAGGCATGACGCTGGCCAGTGGTGCTGTTAGCGAATAAAGGAATGTCGGACCATGAGTCGTAGAAAGTTTCTGGAAAAAGCGGGCTTGCTCGGGGCCTCAACAGTGGTGGCAACGGTTGCTTTACAACCGGCTGTTGTTCAGGCTGATGCACAGCCCAGCGTGAAATGGCGACTGACTTCCAGTTTTCCGAAAAATCTGGATGTTATTTATGGCACCTCTGAAGTGGTGGCCAATCGGGTGAGGGCGCTCACCGATGGGAAGTTTGACATTCGTGTGTTTGCCGCCGGGGAAATCGTACCCGGACTGCAGGCACTGGATGCGGTTCAAAACGGCACCGTTGAAGTGGCGCATTCAGCCAGTTATTACTACGTTGGCAAGGACAAAACATTTGCCTTTGATACCGCATTGCCTTTCGGTCTGAGTGCGAGACAACAAAACGCGTGGCTCTACCATGGCGGCGGGCTTGAACAATTGCGTGAATTCTATAAAGACTACAACGTCATCAACTTCCCCGGAGGCAATACCGGAACGCAAATGGGCGGTTGGTTCCGAAAGGAAATCAAAGGTCTGGCGGATTTGAAAGGCTTGAAAATGCGCATACCAGGCTTTGGCGGAGAGATCTTGTCGAAGTTGGGTGTGGTGCCGCAAACCATTGCAGGTGGAGATATTTACCCCTCGCTGGAAAAAGGAACCATAGATGCTGCAGAGTGGGTCGGTCCCTATGACGATGAACGGCTGGGATTTTCCAAAGTGACGAAGTTCTACTACGCACCAGGCTTCTGGGAGGCCAGCGCAGGCTTGAGTTTCTTCGTGAACACCAAAGAATGGGAAAAACTGCCTACAAGCTACAAGGCCGCCTTTGAAGCCGCCTGTGCCGAAGCAAATGTACTCATGTTGGCCGCCTATGACGCCAAAAACCCTGCAGCGCTGGCAAAAATCCTGAATTCAGGTGTCCAACTCAAGGCCTTTCCGTCAGACATCATGGAAGCCGCCTACACGGCCAGTGAAGCGCTGCTAAAAGAAGAGGCTGCAAAAAATCCGAAATTCAAAAAGATACTCAACTCATGGTTGCGTTTTCGCTCCGATCAAGCCAATTGGTTCAAAGTGGCTGAAAATCGAATGGCAAACTTCCAATCTTCAAAACCTTAAACACCCCTAAAGGTTCACCACCACCTCTGGGTGACCAACTGCACCTAGCCTGTTTGCGGTAGGGGGCTTACACAAGCGTGGGCCCTCTCTTTCATTACTCTAAAAACGGGGTTTTTTTGGAAAGCTGTAATTTAAAACAGTGATTAACCCGAAATAAAAGCACTTTTCCCACCATTTTTAGTGAACGTCCTTGCGTAATTGATCACTCATATAAAAGTTCAGGTCTCGCTTCGCAGAACGGAACACCTTTTTCACCCATTCACTCCGCTGGGCTAACCTAGACAACTTGGGTTACACCCGCCTCGGGGTTTTAGGTGAAGAGATTCTATGAATAAATAGAACCGTGTAATCGAGGCGCAAGAATCTTTGCCAATTACAACCTAAGATGGGAAAAAAATATGTTACGCGTTTATATCGTCGATGATCATCCAATCCTTGCAATGGCCTTGCGAGATCTACTCACAGCCCGCTATCCAGACTTGGAGGTCAAGCTGTTCAGTCGGCTGGCACCATCACTGGAGTACGCTCGTTTTGAACGTCCAGATCTGGTCATTCTCGACCCGGGTTTGCCGGATGGAACCCCGGACTTTGTAGTGTCCACCGCCATTGAAGAGTTTCCATCGTCCGGAATCCTTGTACTTTCCGGCAGCGAAGATGTGCTGGAAAGCATTGCGCCACGCTACCCCTCCATTGAGTTTCTCTCAAAAGGCGTTTCCCAAGACAGGCTGTTTGCGTTTCTGGAAAGCGCGTTGAACCAGGTCAGGCGCGCATCTTGGGCGCAACAGATGACAGACAAACCCCAACAATCGCCCAGCGAACTTGGCGTCAGCCAGCGAATTTCCCGCATCACCGACCGTCAGATCGTGGTGTTGCATCGCATAGCCAAAGGAGAGTCGAACCATGAAATCGCACGAGCGCTCAGCCTGTCGCCTGAAACGGTGAAAACCCATGTACGCAGTATTCTTGCACGGCTGAATGCAAGAAACCGCCTGGAAGCCGCCATGTTGTATCGCAACTGGAAAGAACCCAAAGCCATGGACGAAACCCTCGGAAAATGAAAGGCCTAAGAAAAACCAGCCTACTGCGGCAAATCGCCTATACATTGCACCGTAACAGCGAACGTTGCCTTTTCGGGCTGATTCTTCTATTCCCGCTCACGCAGTCCTTTGCTTCGTCGCCGCTTACAAAAAGCCTGATCACCCTGCTCATCAGCGCAACCTGCCTCTCCGTCTACTCCATCCGCAGCAAAAGCCGCTGGCTCAGAGAGAACCGCTTCCTTAGGGCTCCTTGGGGTCTGAGTTCGGTGGGCATGTTGTGCCTGTCCATGCTGTTCCTCAGCGAGGCGCTTCCTGAGGGCTTCTTGTTCGTCATCACGGTGGTCATGGTGGGGCAACTGATATTCGTGGAAATGAGAAACCGTCGCTTCATGGCTTGGGCCCGCGTCAGCCGTCGAAGAAACCAGCATATTCGCTGGCAGCGTCAAAGAACCCTCTTGCAAGCGCAATTGTCAGAAGGATTGCAGTGGGTATCGGCGCTGCAGCACGATATTCGTCAGCCCTTGCAGGCATTGGGTTTGCTGTTGAGTTCCCCCAGAATTGAACGGGACCCAAGCTTTGAATCACTGGTCAAGCAACTGCAAGGTTGCCACCAGTGGATTTACGAACTGTCGGAGAATGCCACGGAGGTTGCCGCCATTCAGGCCAACAAACGTCCGCTGGTCAGTCTTCGGCCCACAGACGCGTATGCAGTGGTTGCGTCTTTTTCCAGTTGGTGTCAGCCCTTGGCCACCAGTAAAGGCTTGCAGGTATTTTTGACGTTGCCGGCAGAAGCTTCAATGCTGATGCTGACCACCGATGAGCGCAAACTAAAACGCGTGCTCGCCAATCTCATACACAACGCACTCAGATACACAGACAATGGAAAAGTAAACATTTCCTTGTTGATCTCTGCGGAGAGCCTCACATTTCAAATCACTGATTCTGGTCCGGGGTTACCGCCACACATTCGGGGCATGCTGGAAAACCTGACCCTGCCAGACCCCGGTAAAGGCGGTTTGCACAGGGGGTTGGGCCTGTTTGTGGTGGTCGGCTTTTGCAAGCAAATGCGATGGAAAATTTCCATCCCGAAAACCGACCCCTCGGGCACCTGCATAGAGCTTACTGTCCCTTTGACCAAAGTCACGCAGACTCAGATCGACAATCTGACCTTGGCTTGAGCCACTGCGGCTTTAACCTGATCTGGGCTGGTGCCGCCCACATGCGAACGGGCATTAACAGAACCTTTCAAGGTCAGGCTGTCTGCCAGTGCTTGGTCTACAACCACTTGGGCATGTCCATGTTTGGCAAGGCTCAGCGCTTCAGACAACTGCTGCAAGTTTAGGCTTTCAAGCGTTGCCCCCTGATCTACACAATAGCGCACCGCGTGTGCCACCACTTCATGCGCGTCCCTGAAAGCCAACCCTTTCCTGACCAAAGCATCGGCCAGATCAGTGGCGGTGGCGTAACCTTCAATGGCGGCTTCCGCCATGCGGTCTGCCTTCACCGTAATGCCGGAAACCATGTCAGCAAAAATGGTCAAGGTGTCGGACAAGGTGTCCACGGTATCGAAGAGGGGCTCTTTGTCTTCCTGATTGTCCTTGTTGTAGGCCAAAGGCTGACCTTTCATCAAGGTCATCAAGCCCATCAGGTGCCCGAATACCCGGCCGGACTTGCCTCGGGCCAATTCAGGTACATCCGGGTTTTTCTTTTGCGGCATGATGGAGGAACCGGTGCAAAAACGATCCGCCAGATCAATAAAGCCAAAGCGGGGGCTCATCCAGATGATCAACTCCTCGGAAAGTCGGGAGATGTGGATCATCACCAGTGAGGCGGCACCACAAAATTCAATAGCGAAATCCCGGTCTGAGACGGCATCCAGCGAATTGCGACAAACACTTTCGAAGCCCAGCAGGCGCGCCACTTGCTCGCGGTCGATCGGGAAAGTGGTGCCCGCCAGAGCAGCTGCGCCCAGAGGCAAACGGTTAATACGCTTGCGCAGGTCCACCATGCGTTCGCGGTCACGCTCAAACATTTCGACATAGGCCATCATGTGATGCCCGAAGGTCACCGGCTGAGCCACCTGCAAATGGGTAAAACCGGGCATGATGGTCTGAGCATGTTGCTCAGCCATCAGTATCAGCGAAGTTTGAAGCCCGCAAAGCAAACCTGTAATGTGATCGACACGGTCGCGCAAGTAGAGGCGGATGTCTGTGGCGACTTGATCATTGCGTGAACGGCCAGTGTGCAAACGCTTGCCGGCATCACCCACCAATTCTGTGAGCCGGCGCTCAATGTTCAAGTGCACATCTTCCAAGTCCAACTGCCAGTCAAACTGCCCGGCGTCTATTTCACTTTTTATTTGCGCCATGCCCCGTTCAATGTCGGCCAGGTCCTGATTGCTGATCAGCCCGCAGGTATTGAGCATGGTGGCGTGCGCGACAGAGCCTTGAATATCAAACAAGGCCAGCCTCTTATCAAAGTCCACGGACGCGGTGTAGCGCTTCACCAAATCTGACATGGGTTCATTGAATCGGGCAGACCAGGCTTCTTGCTTGCGGGAAAGTTGGGGCAACATGTGCGGATGTCCAAAAAAGGGAAAGACGGTTGTTAGCCCTCCATTATACGTTTCTTGGCATGCTAGACTCTCAGGCTGTTTCGAATGTCCAAACCCATGAAACTGACCATCGCATCTCGCGAGAGTCGCCTGGCCCTGTGGCAGGCCGAGCACGTAAAAAACCTCATCGAGCAATTTGAAGGCAAGCCCAGCGTCGAAATTTTGGGCATGACCACCCGTGGAGACCAAATCCTGGACCGTGCACTGTCAAAGGTGGGCGGCAAGGGGCTATTTATCAAAGAGCTTGAGGTTGCACTGCTGGAAGGCCACGCAGACTTGGCCGTTCACTCAGCCAAAGACGTGCCCATGGACCTTGAGCCCGAGTTCGAATTGCTGGGTTTCATGAAGCGTGAAGACCCCAGAGACGCGTTTATTTCTTCCCAGTACGCCAGCCTGTCTGAACTTCCAGAGGGTTCGGTTGTGGGTACCTCCAGCCTGCGCAGACAAGCCCAACTGCTTGCGCTCTTTCCCCATCTGAAAATTGAGGCACTGCGCGGCAACCTTGATACCCGTTTTGGCAAACTTGACCGTGGTGAATATGCAGCCATCATTCTTGCCGCCGCGGGCGTAAAGCGCTTGGGGTTGGCACACCGAATCCGCGATCTGCTGCCCCAAAGCCAGTTTTTACCAGCGGCCGGGCAGGGTGCACTTGCGTTGGAAATTCCGGCGAACCGTGCCGATCTTCAGCAATTGCTGGCGCCCTTGCTGTGCCCACAAACCACCGCAGCCGTTCGCGCAGAGCGGCAGGTCTCGCGTTTGTTGGGTGGCAGTTGTCAGGTGCCGTTGGCTGCCTACGCAGAAATCACCACAACAGGTTCCTTGCACTTACGCGCCCGTGTGGCCAACCCGCAAGGTACGGAAATTATTTACGCCGAGGCCAGCGGTTCATCTGCGAACCCGGAACAATTAGGGCAACAGGTAGGCGAAGAATTGTTGGCCAAAGGTGGCAAAAGAATTCTTGCGTTGTGCCAGTCGGCTGACTGAGCTGACGCAAAGTCACTAGGACGCATGAAGCCCCTGACACTGATTTCAACGCGCCCGACCATCGTGCGTGCAGACCAAAGCATTCAGCACGAAAGTGTGCTGGAACCGATATTTTGCGAACAACACGGCATCACGGAAATTCAGATGCCAGCTTTTGAACTGTCCACGCGCGCCCCTGCGCTGGAAACCATACAGCGATGGCTGATGACCGCTAAAAGTGCAGTGCGAGGCAGTTGCATGGTGGTGTTTGTGAGCCCCGGAGCGCTGGAGTTGCTGCGGTCAAGCTTCCCGGATCCGTGGCCTGACGGGTTGCGGGTGGGCCTGATGGGAGACGGCAGCGCCAGCAAGGCCATCAAGCTGGGTATTCCGCAAGGTCTCCTGACCTACCCCAGTCAAAGCAAGGGTGAAAATCAAGATTCCGCCGCACTGCTTGATTGCATAAAAAAAAACAGTGCCACCGAAACCATCCAACGGCTTTTGCTGCTTAAGGGGCCGCGCGGGCGAGATGATTTTGCCCAGCAAGTACAAGCCTTGGGCATTGAGTTGCAAACCTGCCATGCTTACCATCGCAAAGCCTTTCACTACACCACGCAAGACATTAAAAGTCGCACCGGAACAGTTGCAACGCCTTCCAAGCTGTGCTTTTACCTCACCAGCAGCGAATCGGTTGATGTGTTCAAAAGTGTTATGGCGGACATGAGCTCAGCAAGGTCGGACAGCCAATGTCTTACGCTGGTCACTCACCCACGCATCGCGCAAGCCGCAATAGCCGCCCAACACAGGCAAGTCGTGTTGATTGAGCCGGGTCAAAAAGCCTTGCAAGAACGACTTTTACAACAGATTCAAACTTAATGTGACCGAATACGCATTTCCTTGACCCCAAACGTATTAAGCGCGTCATTTGGGAGATAAAATGCTGCGCATGCAAGCCGATCAACAGAACTCAAGCTCCCGTAAACGTCACCCGGAAATGGTTTTGGCCATTATCAGTCTGGTCGGCTTGGTTTGGCTGGCCATCAGCGTTCGCAACTGGATGGGGCAGACACGAGAGGAACTAGGAACCCGCATTGTTGCGCTGGAATCCAGGGTTAAAGGTGAAAGCGAACAGTTCAATCAGGCGGTGGCCAAGGTAGAAGATGCCAATGCCAGATTGCTGATACTCGAGCAAAAACTCAAAGAATCTTCTGCTCAGCAGGAATCGCTGGAACGTCTCTATAAAAACATGCAACGCAGCCGCGATGAAACCGCCATTGTTGAAGTTGAACAATTGCTGAACCTTGCATCGCAGCAACTTCGCTTGTTGGGTAACGTGGAATCGGCCATTCTTGCCTTGCAGCAAGCAGAATCCAGGTTAGGAACTCAAGACAGACCTAGCTTCGTCAATGTGAAGCGAGCCATCAACCGCGACCTGTCACGTCTGCGCAGCCTGCCAAAACTTGACTTGGCAAGCCTTGCACAACAACTCGATGAAATCCTGAGAAACATCGACAAGTTTCAACTGCTCTCAGACATTCGGAGCGTAGAACCGGAGGAGGCCCAAGTTGCCACCGTCACCTTGGCTGAACCTGTCGCCAAGGAATTCAATGCCATGGACTGGATTGTCGATGCGCTTCAGACCGTCATAAAGGGCGCTTGGTCAGACGTAACGCAACTGGTTCGAATACGTGAGGTTGGCAATCCGGATGCAATGATGATGTCGCCCTCGCAAGCCTATTTTGTGAGGGAAAACTTTCGACTCCGCCTGCTCAATGCCCGCTTGGCCTTGCTCTCCAGACAGCAAAAGCTGCTGCGGGAAGACCTCAATGCAGCCGACCTTTGGTTGAAGCGTTATTTCGATCTTCAAGACCCCAGGGTTGCCGAGGCGAAAAAAGTTCTGGAGGGCATTCGTCAGGTTGAAGTGGCCTTTGAGTTGCCCACGCTTCAAGACTCACTCAGTACGCTGAAATTAAACAGAACAGACTCGGAACGATGAAACCATGCGTCGCCTGATAACCCTGATCTTGTTGGCTTTTTTTGCGGTGGCGCTCAGCCTCACCGCCAAGGTGAACACGGGTCAGGTTGCTGTTTTTTTTAGCCCTTACCGCATCGATCTCTCGTTAAATCTGGTGATTGCCGGGCTTTTCGTCGGGTTTTTACTGTTTTACGGCATTGTTCGAGCGGTTTATGTGGCAATCGGGTTACCGGAACGGGTTCGCGAATTCAAGCTGACCCGCCGTCGCGAAGGTGCCCACAATGCCCGCAGAGCCTCGGTAATGGCGCTGACAGAGGGGCGCCTGACACGTGTTGAGCATCTGGCCACGGAAGCGCAGGTGTTCCCGGCAGATGGACTGCCTGCCGCATTGTTGGCGGCAATGGCAGCACACCGCCTGAAACAGTACGAGCGTCGAGACAAATGGCTGCAGGAACTTTCAAAAGAAGAAGGTGAGGTTGGTCTGGCCGCCAATCTTATGGCAGCGGAGTTTCTGGAAGAGCAGGGAAGGTTCGAGGATGCAGAGGTCGCCATCAAGAAAGTTCTCGCCGGCAACCGCAGAAACCTTCGGGCTCAACAAGTGGCATTAAAGGTGTTCAAGGCATCGGGCTATTGGGAAGGCGTGTTGAAAGTCTCCCGCCTCCTGACCAACCGCGGTACCGGCACTGAAGTCGATCTGGACCAAATTGTTGCAGAGGCCTACCGCAATCTGATTGCCAGAAGATCACAAGTGATTCAGCAAATCTGGCAACTCTGGAGAAATGCCACCCCCCGCGAACTCGGGTTGTTGGATGTCACCAGGGCATTCGTCTACGGTTTCAGTCGCATAGGGGCACCAAGCCACGCCCGGGCATTAATCGAAAATTATTTGAAAAATCAATGGAATGGCGAACTTGTTCAACTCTTTGCCGAAATTTTTTATTCTCAACCCTTGTCCACCATCAAAACGGTTGAGGAATGGAAAATACAACATCCCGACGACCCGCACGTGCTTCGCGCCCTCGGTCTTCTGCATGGCGCAATTGAAAACTGGAGTGAAAGCGCAGCAAGCTATGAACGATTGTTTGCAATCCAACCGTCCCCAGAGATCGCAGCCCAGCTCGCACGCGTGTACAGTCGCAGCGAAGATGCTGAACGTGAAGCGCATTATCGGACCACCTGTGTGGCCCTGTTACTAAAAGTATAATGGCGCGAACTTGAATTTTTCTGATTGTGAAGACCAAAGGAGTGTTGCATGAGTTTTGATAAAATCCCCGCAGGAAAGAACATCCCCCACGATTTCAACGTCATTATTGAAATCCCGATGAATGCCGATCCAATCAAGTACGAAGTGGACAAAGATTCCGGCGCTATCTTCGTAGACCGCTTCATGATGACCGCCATGCACTACCCTTGCAACTACGGTTACATTCCAAAAACGCTGGCTGCAGACGGCGATCCTGTTGATGTGCTGGTCATTACGCCATTCCCCTTGCATCCTGGCGTCGTTGTCCGTTGTCGCGCTATTGGCGTGTTGCAAATGTCTGATGAAGCCGGCGGCGATGCTAAATTGCTGGCAGTTCCTGTAGACAAAATCTTGCCGACCTACAGACACTGGCAAAAACCCGAAGACATGCAGCCAGAACGGCTGATGCAAATCCAGCACTTCTTTGAACACTACAAAGACCTTGAAAAAGGCAAGTGGGTAAAAGTGGAAGGTTGGGGCGGTCCTGAAGCTGCGCACGCCGAAATTCTCTCAGGCATCGAAAGCTACAACAAGGAACAGGGCGAACAATAATTTTTTAGCTCGGTATTTGTCATGCAAACCCCGCCTTTTGTGCGGGGTTTTGTTTTTATCGCATGACAAAACTAGGCCTGCTTGAACGGATTGTGCTCTTTCAACTCATCCATATAGGCTGAAATCCCACCGCCTTCACGCGCCAGAAAACGGTCTACCGCCTCTGCAAATCCTTCGTGGGCCAACCAGTGCATCGACTGTGCCTGCACCGGCTCGAACCCTCGACTCCACTTGTGTTCCCCCTGTGCGCCACCTTCGAATCTGGAAATACCTTTTTGAATGGCCCAGGTTAAAGGTGCGTAATAAGCCGCTTCAAAATGCAGGCAAGGCACATGCTCCAAGGCCCCCCAGTAGCGTCCATACAGCGTAGTGCTCGAATGCAGACAAAAGCTCGCTGCGATTGATTTGTCAGCCCTCTTTGCAATGAACAACACCACCTGCTCAGGCATGGTTTGCCTCAAGCGCACAAAAAAGTCGGGGGTCAGATAGGGCGTAGAGTGATGCTGCCGGTAGGTGGTGACATAGCACTCATAAAAGAAAGCCCAGTCACTGTCTTTCGCCTCGGTTCCCTCAAGCACCTGTATGTGAACGCCGGCTTCTTCAACCTTGCGACGCTCAGCCCGAATGTTCTTTCGTTTCTTCTGGTTTAACTGCTCCAGAAAGTGTTCAAAATCCTGATACTGTTCTTCAGAGCCCGGCACACGGTTTTGCCAGTGAAACTGAACCCCCGTGCGTTTCATGCAAGCGCTGTCCGCAAGGGCGGGAAGGTCGGAGTCATCAAGAAACAAACCATGCCAGGAGCTGGTGCGCAGCCCGAGCGTCTCCTCTGAAACACTGCTTTGCTGGGCAAGCTCGAACAAGGCATGCCCTAAAAATGCGAGTGTCTTGTCATCCTGGGCCAACAAGCGACGACCGAAAACAGGCGTAAACGGAATGGCTGTCAGCAATTTCGGGTAATAGACCAACTGGTGACGCTGATAAGCGTCCGCCCAAGCCCAGTCGAATACATACTCGCCATAGGAATGCGATTTAAGATAAACGGGAGCCGCGGCAACCAGACAATCGGCATCGTTTAAAATACCCAGATGGCAAGCCGCCCAACCTGTGGCGGGGCTGGCACTACCGGAGGCCTCCATGGCCAACAAGTAGGCATGGCGCAAGGCGGGGTGAAGCACGCCGCCATGGCTGGCCAGAACCAAAGCATCCCATTGGGCCTGCGGTATGTCGGAAAAACGAGAATACAAGCGCGTGCGATAATTCATGCGTGAATTTTAAGAGGTACAGAACTGTGAGTTTAGCGCGTGTACGAGTGGCCATAGCCCAACTCAACCTGACCGTAGGCGATTTACGTGGAAATAGCCGGCATTTATTGGCTGCAGCCCAGCAAGCAGTCGCAGCGGGAGCAAAAATCATGCTCACCCCGGAGCTTTCCCTCACCGGCTACCCGCCGGAAGATTTGCTCCTGCGCCCATCGTTTTTCAAGCTCTGCGAAACTGTAATGCAGCAATTCGCAGCCGACACTGCAGACCTTGACCTGCACATCGTTATCGGACATCCCGTCAGACATGAAGGCCTTCGTTTCAATGCGGCCTCCGTTGTTTACCGGGGGCAAGTACTAGGTACCTATCACAAACACGATCTGCCCAACTACGATGTATTTGACGAGCAGCGTTACTTCACCCCGGACAACCGTCCGTTTGTATTTGAAGTGGACTCCATTCGGTTTGGCCTCAATATTTGCGAGGACACTTGGTACCCTTACGCGCCGGAAGCCGCGACGGCCGCGGGCGCACAAGTGTTGCTGGTACCCAATGCCTCTCCGTTTCACATGAACAAGCAATCGGTGAGGCTGGACGTTGTACGCCAGCGGGTCAAGGAAACAGGGCTCAACATTGTTTATGCAAATCAGGTGGGCGGACAAGACGAACTGGTCTTTGATGGAGGTTCGTTTGCAGTCAATGATCTGGGGCAGGTCACCCACCAATTACCGGTATTCGTAGAGTCCATCTCCACACTTGATGTCGCCAAAGAAACCGATGGCCGGATTCATATTCTCAAAACCGAGTTGCCTGATGTTCTGTCTCCTGTTGCGCAGGTCTATCAAGCATTGGTGCTTGGCGTCAGAGACTATGTAAATAAAAATGGATTTCCGAGCGCCATTATTGGTTTGTCCGGCGGGGTAGACTCCGCGCTCACACTGGCAATCGCCGTGGATGCCTTGGGCAAGGACCGCGTGCGGGCCGTGATGATGCCATCGCCCTATACAGCAGATATTTCCTGGCTCGACTCCCGTGAAATGGTCGATTTACTGGGCGTGCGCTACGACGAACTGCCAATCGTCGCCTGCATGAAGTCTTTTGAGGACACCTTGTCCCACCTGTTTCAGGGCTTGAAGGAAGATGCGACCGAGGAAAATCTGCAAGCACGAATCCGCGGTACATTGCTGATGGCCTTGTCCAACAAAACCGGTGCCATTGTTCTCACTACAGGCAATAAAAGCGAAATGGCCACCGGGTATTGCACCCTGTATGGCGACATGGCGGGTGGTTTTGCGGTCATCAAAGACATTTTTAAAACACTGGTTTACGACTTGTGCCATCATAGGAACAGCCTTGGACATGTCATTCCCGAACGGATTCTGACACGCGCACCGTCTGCTGAGCTGCGACCTAATCAGCTCGACCAAGACAGTTTGCCTCCGTATGCCGCACTCGATGAAATTTTGTCGCGCTACATGGAAAATGACGAGTCGGTGGAAGACATTATCGCTGCAGGCTTTGAACCCAAAGATGTCAAGCAGGCCGTTCGTTTGCTTCGCATCAATGAATACAAGCGTCGTCAGGCGCCCATTGGCATTCGGGTTACGCACCGAGCCTTCGGACGAGACTGGCGCTACCCAATAACATCACGATTCAATGACCTTGAGGATATTTCAAAATGAAACTAGTCACAGCAATTGTCAAGCCATTCAAACTCGATGAAGTCCGGGAGGCTTTGGCAGAGGTGGGCGTCACCGGATTGACAGTCACGGAAGTCAAAGGCTTCGGCAGACAAAGAGGGCACACGGAACTGTACCGCGGCGCTGAATATGTCGTTGATTTTTTGCCTAAAGTGAAAATTGAAGTCGTGGTTGCAGACGACAGGGTCGAACCAGCCGTCGATGAAATCGTTGGGGCGGCAAGAACCGGAAAAATCGGCGACGGTAAAATTTTTGTCACTGATGTGAGTCAGGTGATTCGCATCAGAACAGGCGAAGAGGGTGACGCAGCGATATAAAGGCAATATTGCCTGCTTTTCCTGCCTATCTGAGGGGTTATTCGGTTTATAATTTTTTACATTCGGGATCACCCGCTCAAAGGATGTTGTCGTGGCCTCTCAAGTTCTGCAATTCAAGACACCTGTCACTCCACGCAAGCCGGAAGCGGCGAGCAGTATTTTCAGCAAGGAAGCCATTGGGTTGCGCTACATCGATCGACTGGACGAAAAGCTCAAACACCACGGCATTGAGGCCTGGCTGGATGCAGACCTCAGTTCTTTGGTGTTGCTGAGGATTTTTGTTGACCGATCCTGGATGCAACATGGCAAAGCGTTGGAAGTGCTGGAAAGCCTGATTGACCCTTGCCCCTTCAATACCGTCAGTTTAAGCGCGTTGGCCGAATTGCCCCATGCAGACAGAGCGGTCATTTATGAGGACTGCGTATCGGTGGGTGGCTTTCAGAGCGTCTGAAAATCCATTCAAGTTAAATTGACAGCGGGCACTAAATACAAACGCCCGCTCGTGCTTCAGGATCACTGAGAGCGCAACAACACCAAAAGGGCGCCTGCGCCCCCGTCTTTGGGGGTTGCCTGACAAAAAGCCAACACTTCTTCCTTTTGAACCAACCAGCGGCGTGCTTTGTCTCGAAGAACCGACTCTTTCCCCGCAGATCCCAAACCCTTGCCGTGAACAATGCGGACACAACGAACATCGTGCCTTACACAGGTTCTAATGTAGTCTGCCACCGCCTCACGTGCCTCATCTACCCGCAATCCGTGTAAATCCAGTTGGCTTTGTATCACCCACTTACCGCGGCGCAGCTTTCTGACGGTTTCAGGTGGAATTCCATCTCTTCGGTAGGACAATTGATCGTCTGTGTCCAACAATCGCTCAACATCCATTTCGTCTGACAGACTGGCCTTCATCACCTGCTCTTCGTCACTCCAGCGCTGCAACGGCAGTGGCGCAGGTTTTGGCAACTCAAGCTCGATGCGCCCTTGGGCAGCGATTGGTTTTACTTCACCCACCAAATTGCGAAACAGGTTTTTCTCTGCCTCGATCTGCGCCAAGGCGAGCGCAGCTTCGCGTCTGCGCTCTTCCTCAGCGGCTTTTTGATCGGCAAGCGCCTTTCGCAAGCCGGAAAGCTGTTCGAACTCTGTCAGAGAAGGCTTTTTCGGCATGGCGCGGGGCTGTCAGCTCAGCCTTGCTGGGCTTCCAACCACCGCTGCGCATCCAACGCAGACATGCAACCGGTTCCGGCGCTGGTGATGGCTTGACGGTAAATGTGGTCCTGAACATCACCTGCAGCAAACACACCGGGCACCGAAGTCATGGTCGCCAAGCCGTTTAAACCACTGCGTGTAACGATATAACCGTTTTTCATCTCAAGCTGGCCATCAAAGATGTCGGTGTTGGGTTTGTGGCCGATGGCGATAAACACCCCCGTCAATGCAATGTCGCGGGTAGTTTCGTTGCTCATTGAGCGGACACGAATGCCGGTGACGCCGGTTTCATTGCCCAACACCTCATCGAGCGTGTTGTTCCAGACAATTTCAACCTTTCCCTCGGCGACTTTCTCATTGAGCTTGTCAATCAGGATTGCCTCAGCCCTGAATTTGTCACGTCTGTGAATGACGGTGACCTTGCTGGCGATGTTGGACAGGTACAAGGCTTCTTCAACTGCAGTGTTGCCTCCACCCACGACAGCGACTTCCTGCCCCCTGTAAAAGAAGCCATCGCAGGTGGCGCAGGCAGACACGCCTCGCCCCATGAAAGCCTCTTCGCTGGGCAGACCCAAATACTGCGCCGAAGCGCCCGTAGCGATGATCAGCGAGTTGCATGTGTAGGTGCCGGAATCGCCATGCAACGTAAAAGGTCGGCTTTTCAGATCAACGGAATGAATGTGGTCAAAAATCATTTCAGTATTGAAGCGTTCAGCATGCTGCTGGAATCGGGTCATCAATTCTGGCCCTTGAACGCCCATGGCGTCGGCAGGCCAGTTATCGACATCAGTGGTTGTCATCAATTGACCACCTTGAGCAAGTCCCGTGATCAGGACAGGCTTCAAATTTGCTCTGGCCGCATAGACGGCTGCAGTGTATCCGGCAGGCCCGGAACCCAAAATAAGAACATTTGCGTGTTTGTTTGGGCTTGTTTGACTGTCTGACATGATCTTTCTTTCTCACAGATCAGCGAAGAGTGACCTGAAATTAGTACAATGACGAAATGTGAATTATACGCAGTGCACACTGCTTTTGCCGCGCCTTGATTTTTTTTACGTCACAGCGTGGTTTTTTATATCGCGAAATGCCTTGAACACAAGAACTCATCAACAACTTCCACAAAAAATAGCACGGCTTCTACTAGAAGTACGCTGGGGCAGTTTCGCCGTTCTCGCAGTTTATCTGCTGATGGTCTTTGTTTCCTACAACAAAACCGACCCCGCTTGGTCGCATTCATCGGCGCAATCAATGGTGAGCAACCTCGGAGGAAAAATAGGCGCCTATCTGGCGGATATTTTTTTCTATCTGCTGGGAATGTCCGCTTGGTGGATGATTGCCTGGGTGGCTTGGTTGTTGGCTCAGAACTGGAAAAGCCTGCATCAAACCAAACTTGCCATGTTCACCGAAGACCCACCGAATCCTTTGGTGATGTGGATCCGAACCGCAGGCTTTGCTTGTTTTTTAACGGGTTCCATGGGAATTGAAGCCCTCCGGATGGGGCGGTTATCCTCTTTTCTGCCCCAAGGCAGCGGCGGTGTGGTGGGGCAAGCGATCGCGGGCATCACACAAACCGGTTTTGGCTTCACGGGCGCCAGCTTGCTGTTTCTGCTGCTGCTGGCTGTGGGGTTTTCCCTGTCAACAGGCATTTCATGGGTTCAGGTGGTTGAAAATCTGGGCAAGTGGCTGGAAAAAGTCTGGCTGGCAGCGATCGCACTCATAGATGCCAGAGCGGACCGGAAGCTCGGCGAGGTGGCGGCTGTGAAGCGACAGGAAAAGGTCGTGGAATATGTTGAAAAAGTCAGCAAACCTGTTGAAGCTGATTTTTCACGCCCCGAGGCGCCAAAAACTGAGGTTCAGAAACCCGAACCCCTTCGAATCGAACCCGTCATTGTTCGGATCGAACCTTCTCCCCGGGTTGAGCTTGAAAAACAGCAACCACTTTTTAGAGACATGCCAGACTCCTGCCTTCCCGCACTTGGTTTGCTTGACGATGCGCCGCCCGTTACTGAAACGGTATCTGCGGAAACTCTGGAATACACCTCACGCCTCATAGAAAAGAAACTTTCCGACTTTGGGGTGCAGGTCAAGGTGATTGCCGCCATGCCTGGTCCGGTGATCACGCGCTTTGAAATTGAACCAGCCGCTGGCGTCAAGGGCTCGCAAATCGTCAATTTGGCACGCGACCTCGCACGGGCTCTATCTTTGGTGTCAATCCGCGTGGTCGAAACCATTTCCGGCAAAAACCTGATGGGCCTTGAACTGCCAAACCCCCGCCGGCAAATGGTAAAACTGACAGAAATTCTGGGCTCTGCGGTCTACAACAACTCCAGTTCAGCGCTGACCATGGCCTTGGGCAAAGACATTCAAGGCAAGGCTGTGGTCGCAGACCTGGCAAAAATGCCGCACTGTCTGGTCGCCGGTACAACGGGCTCAGGTAAATCAGTGGGTATCAATGCCATGATTTTGTCCTTGCTCTACAAATCAGAACCCAAAGAGGTTCGCTTGATCCTCATCGACCCGAAAATGCTGGAAATGAGCGTCTACGAAGGCATAGGACATTTGTTGTGCCCAGTGGTGACCGATATGCGTCAGGCCTCCAACGCATTGAACTGGTGCGTCGGCGAAATGGAACGTCGCTATCGCTTGATGAGCAAGATGGGGGTTCGAAACCTCGCAGGCTACAACCAGAAAATTGCAGAGGCAGAGAAAAAAGACGAATGCATACCTAATCCGTTTTCCTTGACGCCGGATGCGCCCGAGCCTTTGGGCCGTCTGCCCAACATTGTCATTGTGATTGATGAGTTGGCCGACCTCATGATGGTGGTGGGCAAAAAAATTGAAGAGTTGATCGCCCGATTGGCGCAAAAGGCCAGGGCAGCGGGTATCCATTTGATTCTGGCAACCCAGCGTCCCAGCGTAGACGTCATCACGGGCTTGATCAAAGCCAACATTCCCACCCGGATAGCGTTTCAAGTGTCATCAAAAATTGATTCAAGAACCATTCTGGACCAAATGGGTGCAGAGGCGCTGTTGGGGCAGGGCGATATGTTGTACCTGCCGCCCGGTTCGGGCAATCCTTTACGAGTTCACGGCGCTTTTGTCTCTGACGAAGAAGTTCACCGCGTAGTTGAGCACATCAAGGCGCAGGGTGAACCCGACTACATTGATGGCATTCTGGAAGGAGGCACCACCGAAGAGGGTGGCTCCGAGACGGTTGCAGGCAGCGTGGACGGTGAAAAAGACGCACTCTATGACGAGGCCGTCGGCATCGTTCTAAAAAATCGCAGAGCGTCCATTTCATTCGTTCAGCGGCATTTGCGCATCGGTTACAACCGCGCAGCCAGATTGCTCGAATCCATGGAGGCAGCTGGTCTGGTTTCCGCCATGCAATCAAACGGCAATCGGGAAATTTTAGTCAGAGCAGAAACAGGTCAAGATTAATGATCAAATTTTTCAAATACTTATCAATTTTTACTCTTTCAATTTCTGAGGTTTGCAATGCGGGTGGCATTGATGAGCTTCGTTTATTCAGCCAGCGGGTTAGCGGCGCGCAAGGTGAGTTTTCCCAATCCGTTATTGGAAGAAACGGGCAGACCGGAAAAACCAGCAGCGGAGATTTTTCTTTTCAGCGCCCAGGAAAATTCAATTGGCAGATAAAAAAACCTTTTGAACAGCGCATTGTGTCAGACGGCGTTAAGTTATTCATCTATGACACTGATTTAGCTCAGGTTTCTATCAGGCCACTGGGAGATGCCCTAGCCTCGACACCAGCGGCCCTTTTGTTTGGAACACAAGCCCTCGATCGTTTGTTTGAACTCAAGGACGAAACGCCTGCAGATGGCTACCAATGGGTGACGGCCATTCCAAAAGCGAAAGACAGCAACTTCACGCGGATTCGTATTGGTTTTCAGGACCACTGGCCAACTCAGATGGAAATTGCCGATGCGCTGGGTCAAACAAGCCGCTTGAGCCTGAAGAATTGGCGCAGCATGGAATCAGCGCCAGAGGACATGTTCCGTTTTGTGCCCCCACCGGGCGTTGATGTCATGGACGCTACACAAAACTCCAAACGCGGCGCGCCTCCAGCTCAAAAACCCTGATGTTTGATGCCCATCCACCCACCGGCAGCCATGTGCCGCTGGCTGAACGACTCAGGCCAAGCCACCTTTGCGATGTAATAGGGCAGGCTCACTTGCTGGGCGAAGGCATGCCTTTGCGCGCAGCGTTTGAAGCCGGACTTCCTCATTCCATGATTTTATGGGGACCACCCGGGGTTGGCAAAACCACGCTGGCCAGAGTGCTTGCCAACAGCTGCGACTTGAAATTCATCAGTATTTCTGCAGTGTTGGGAGGTGTAAAAGACATCCGTGATGCAGTCGAGATCGCGCAGTTTGAAATGCAAACCCACAACAAACCTTCTCTCATTTTTGTAGACGAGGTTCACCGGTTTAATAAATCACAACAAGATGCGTTTTTACCCCACGTAGAGTCGGGGCTGTTCGTTTTTATTGGCGCCACCACGGAAAACCCGTCATTCGAAGTGAACAACGCCTTGTTATCGCGAGCCCGGGTCTATGTCTTAAAGTCTTTAAACCCGCAGGAATTGCAGGAGTTGTCTCACCGGGCGCTTGAAACAGTAAACAGGCAGTTTTCACCCGAGGCTCTGGATCTGCTGATTCAGTGGGCCGATGGAGACGCAAGGCGCTTTTTAAATGCACTCGAATCTGTCGCAAACACCACACGCGGGCCTGCGGGGACAAAAACAGAGCCGGTCAGTGAAGCGCTTGCCGCCAAGACACTGGGACAAAGCATCAGGCGCTTTGACAAAGGTGGAGACACCTTTTACGACCAAATCAGCGCCTTGCACAAGTCCGTCCGAGGCTCTGACCCTGACGCTGCGCTCTACTGGCTTTGCCGGATGCTCGAGGCCGGCGCAGATCCTTTGTACTTGGGCAGGCGTCTGGTGCGCATGGCCAGCGAAGACATTGGCCTGGCAGACCCCAGAGCCCTGCAGATTTGCCTTGATGCCGTTGCAGCCTTCGAGCGTCTCGGTGCACCCGAAGGTGAACTTGCGCTTGCTCAAGCCACCGTCTATTTGGCCTGCGCAGCAAAATCAAATGCTGTTTATACCGCCTACAAAGCTGCCAAGGCACTGATTGCCCAGCGAGGCACCGATCCGGTGCCTGACCATCTTAGAAATGCACCCACTCGCTTAATGAAGGAAATCGGCCTTGGGAAAACCTACCGATACGCCCATGACGAGCCTGATGGCTACGCAGCAGGAGAACGCTATTTTCCTGAAGAAGTCGGAGAGCCTGTCTTTTACCAACCGGTGGAGCGGGGGTTGGAAATAAAAATTGCGGAAAAACTGCGCTGGTTGGCAGACAAGGACAAAGCATCAAAAAAACGAAGCCAGTGAATTTAAAATAGCGCCCACCACCCATCTGTTGCTTAAAAAACACAGGGGGTTTGATATCCTTAGGGCAATCAGTTCATTTAAACGCTACGGTAGCAGACAGAATCCCACCCATGCTCGACATACAATTACTCCGAAAAGACCTTGATCAGGTCCTGAACCGCTTAAATTCGCGTGGCTTTTCTTTTGATGCGGACAACTTCCGCACGTTGGAGGCCGAACGCAAGCAGATTCAAACCCAAACCGAAGAATTGCAGGCCAAACGAAACAGCCTGTCCAAGCAAATTGGTATTTTAAAGGGAAAGAAGGAAGACGCATCAGCGGTAATGGCAGAGGTTTCAGGCATAGGCGAGACACTGGAAAACAGCAAAAAACGCCTTGAAGAACTGCAGTCGGCACTGAACAACCTGCTTGCAAACGTCCCCAACATGCCCCAAGCCGATGTACCCATAGGTACAGATGAAAGCGGCAACATTGAAGTCAGACGCTGGGGTACACCCAGGGAGTTTGATTTTGAGACGAAAGACCATGTCGATCTTGGACAAGCCTTGGGCTTGGACTTTGAAAATGCAGCAAAGCTTTCAGGCGCACGTTTTGCTGTGCTTAAGGCCGGCATGGCCAGACTGCACCGCGCCTTGGCTCAGTTCATGCTGGACACCCACACCAGCGAGCATGGGTACACAGAGCACTACACACCCTACCTTGTAAAGGCGGAGAGCCTCTTCGGTACAGGCCAGTTGCCCAAGTTTGAGCAAGACTTGTTCAGCACCACAAAAGGCGGGGAGAGCGGGGACAATGAAAAGATGTACCTCATTCCGACGGCCGAGGTGTCGCTGACCAACATTGTTCGCGGCGATCTGTTGCGCGCAGACCAACTGCCCCTGAAGATGACCGCCCACAGTCCCTGTTTCAGGTCTGAAGCGGGTGCTTATGGGCGGGACACCCGGGGCATGATTCGTCAGCATCAATTCGATAAAGTTGAAATGGTGAGAATTGAAAGGCCCGAAGACTCTGAGGCCGCGCTTGAAGAGATGACGAAGCACGCAGAAAATATTCTGAAAAAACTTGGACTGCCATTTAGAACTATTGTGCTCTGTACTGGCGACATGGGCTTTAGTGCAACAAAAACCTATGACATCGAGGTGTGGTTGCCCGCCCAGAACACCTACAGGGAAATCTCTTCGTGCTCAAATTGCGAAGCTTTTCAGGCCAGAAGGCTTCAAACCCGGTTCAGAGGCGCAGATGGCAAACCGGAATGGGTTCATACCCTCAACGGCTCAGGTCTGGCTGTAGGGCGGACATTGGTGGCGGTGCTTGAAAACTATCAGCAAGCCGACGGCTCCGTGGACATTCCTGAAGTACTGTGGCCTTACATGGGTGGACTGAAACGTCTGGGCTAATAGCGCTCATGAAATTAAAAGTCAGAAAGGCCGCGGTTGCGGCCTTTTTCAATTGGGTGGTTCCAAGCATTCAAACCGACTCGGCGGCTTCCAATTCGCGCTCGAATGCGTTTTCCAGCGTCCAGCGGTAGACCGAACCGGGAGGGAGTACCACGTCGTTGTCATCGAGTTCAACGCCTTGGCCCAAAATCCCCACATAAACCGCTTTTCCCGGGTAGCCCTCCGCCGATATCCACTCGTAGATAGGCTTGCTACCCAAAATCCCGATGACTGCACCATAACGCACATCACTTGGCTTGATAGACACCATTTTCACTGTTTTTTCAACAGGAGCGGACACCTTGGCCAGGCTGGACTTGACTGCAACAGGTGCTGGCTTTCGAGCAACTGAACCCACTGGGCGTCCACCTGGCGCCATGCGCTTGCGTGGTGCAGTACCGTTGTAGGTTTGCCGGGCGACACTTATAATTTTATAAAGATCTGCGAACCACCAACATACAGCAACAACCAGGCAGGCGTACGCCCAAGGTGTCACCTCTGCTTCGCCTTGGGAAACCAGGTAGCCCAAGGGAAGCGCAAACAGCGTCATCTGGAGGATTCCGCGCAAATCCAGACTGACAGTGAATCGGTAAGCGGCCATGAAGCCGAAAGCAAACAGGAGAATCAGGTATTGGTCTTTCATGGAGCCGCCTCTTTAAGCCATTCAATCGCGGGCAAATTCGACTAAGCCCGCTCGGTTTGATAACATCCGTGTTTCGACGAGTTGTAACGACACGGATAGGTGCCGGAGTGGTCGAACGGGCCGGACTCGAAATCCGGTGTACGGCTCCGCCGTACCGTGAGTTCGAATCTCACCCTATCCGCCAAATTTGGTGTTTCAAGCACCAATGGTTGTCATCAGGTTTTTCAGGAATACGTCGCTTTGGCGAATGTCGTCCACGCGCACATCAACTCCACACCTCGCAGCAGCCAACCGCACAAATCTTTCCATACGGCGCTTTTCGTGTCCGTTCCATCGGATCACAAAGCTCTTTACATTGCCGTTGCTCACCCATACCTTCGCAGGCTTCAAGAACATGAAATCGCTAAGGTTGGCGCGTGGCAAACCGGCGGTCTTGTCTTCATTAAATGGCTCGAAGGTCACTAGCAGAGGCGTTCCGGTGCGTAACCAGGCTTCGTTTTCAACGGCATCACAAAAAATTCCGCAGGTCGACCATGTCAGGCCACTGTAGCGCACCATGAAAGCCAGGCGATTGTCTTCAAAAGAATCTGAGTAGTTTTGTGCAGCCAGCGACAAGTCATTGGGCTGAACCCGCAACTGGAGGAGTTCCTGCTCTAAAGAGGCATAAGAGAGCGTTGAACGAATTGGCTCAGGAATTGGCTTGACGTGAAGCCAGTTGAACAGGCAGTAAGCGCGGGTAAGACGATCAGCGATTGAGTTCATTTGAGTTGCTCCGTGTGAGGTATTTGTAAGTAATACCCCGACACGTGCAAATCAGATTCAAAAAAATCGCGCCTCGCAAAAATAAACTGAATTTTTTTACGAACTGCTTTGAAACACCCTCAGGCACTTCGTTTCAGCAACTCCTGTTTGTCCATACCCATCGAATCGAACAGCTTTCCTGTCAATTCGTCCCAGTCAGGATTCAACGATTCAATCAGTAATATTCTCATGTCCCGGGGCCAGTTTCGAACACGTCGTAAACGGGCTGCAAACTTGTTTGGATCCGACCAGCTTTCAAAGTACACCAGTTTTTCCAGCTTGTGGTAGTGCGCGAAATCGCGTCGTTCACCTTTCAAATGTTCAACCATACGACCGGTGAGGTCTGTGGTGTCCCCAAGGTACAAGGGCCCCTGAAAGGTGTCATTCGACAACATGTAAAGCCAGAAGCTGTTTGCTGTCTGAGGGGCATTGTTCATTACTACTCCTAATTGTTAATTTTACTTGTTACTGTTAATTGACATTTTGATTGCATCAGTAGAGTATTTAGACGCTTTGCTCTCTTTTATTGAGACTGCAACCAATTTTTATTACTGACTTACCGGACTTGTTTAAATGCTCACTGCGATCCTTATTGACGGACCTTTTTTTATAAAACGCGTGCGTCAAATTTTTCCCCAATCAGTTCACTACGACGCCAAGACGATGGCCGACCTCGTTTGGCGTCTCAGCGCTGCGCACCTTTTTGAGCGCAACCAGCCAAAACGACATTTATTCAGAATCTTTTTTTATGACAGCCCCGGAGCCGAACAAAAAGTCACATTGCCAGTGTCAAAGGCAATGATAGAAATCGGCAAGACCAAAGAAGGTCAGTTCAAAAACGCATTTCACAGGCAACTGCAGCGTAAGCGCAAATTGACACTCCGTTTGGGTGAACCGTTAGAGGTATGTGGGTGGCGTTTGAGGGATGACTCACAAAATGATCTGCTAAACAAGCGCTTGACCATAGACGAACTGGAGGACAGCGATTTTCTGCCGTCAGGCAGCCCCCGTGGACTTGAGTTGCGCATGGGTGTGGATCTAGCGTCTTTGTCCTACAAGCGACAAGTTCAGCAGGTGGTGCTGGTGACAGGTGATGGCTTCTTCTCGGCCGCGTCAGAGCTGGTGAGACATGAGGGCATTGACATTGTTTTAGACCCCATGTGGCAAAACATTCCGGAAGAACTGTTCGCTCATATCGATGGACTGCGTTCTACATGTCCGCCGGCAGAGCGCGCTGTTGAGTTTTTAAGTCGCCTGAACAACGAACATGCCGAGCATGACGACGAAGTGACGGTCTAAAACTTTCAGGAAAACCAGTGTCAGACTCAAAAAAGACCGCAGCAGCGGTCTTTTTTATTCCGGAAGTGCTGTTTAGGCGTCTGCCGCTGAACCATCAGAATAGATGGCTTCAATCTGGTCATGGAATTTCTCCATGACCTTCGCACGCTTGACCTTTAAGGTCGGCGTCAACAAACCGTTGTCTACCGTCCAAGGATCTCTGGTGATAATAATGCGGCGTATGCGGATGTAGCGAGGGAAGCTTTTGAGCTTCTCGTTTGCCCGTTTGATCAATTCTTTTTCATTGGGATTTGCGCTGACTGCCACCATGGACAGGTAAGGTTTGCCTTCTCCCACCAAAGTGATTTGCTCAAAAACATCATCGCTCATGATGGCCATTTCAACATCCTGAGGCGAAAGTTTTTCACCATTTGACAGCACCAGAATGTCTTTAATGCGGCCGCGAATAAATACGCGGTCATCAATAATTTGGGCGACATCCCCTGTTCGAAGCCACCCTCCGGGCATCAAGGCTTTTTCAGTTGAAATTTCATCTTGCCAATAGCCCAACATGACATTGGGACCCTTGACCTGCAATTCGTCATCATCGCCCAATCGGACTGAAACATCTGGGAGAGGAGGGCCAACAGACTCGGGCACATTTGAACCTGGGCGGTTCACCGCAATGACCGGGCACGCTTCGGTCATACCGTAGCCATGCAGAATGTTTAAACCCATGGCAATAAACGCCTTGGCGATGTTGGCATCCAAAGCGGCGCCACCAACAACCGCAAGGCGAAGGCGCCCGCCCAAACGCTCTAGAATCGGCTTTGCCACCTTACTGCGAAGCAAAGGCAACTGGAAGTGATCCATTACGCCGCCCTCACCAGTGCTCATGCGCCAGCCCACATCGACCAAGCGCTCAAACGCCTTGCGCTTCATGCTGGAATCGCGAACGCTGGCCTGGATGCGACCATAGAACTTTTCGAAAATTCGAGGCACTGCGAAAATAATCGTAGGAGCTTGTGTCACCAGATCGTCTGGCAGCTGGTTTACACCACGGGAATAAACCACCTTGGCGCCTACGCGCAAGGGCAGATAATAGCCACCGGTGCGCTCAAACATGTGCGAGAGCGGCAAGAACGACAGAAACGTGTCTTCGCGGGTGGCTATTCCCAACTTGTGGCAGCTTTCTACGTTTGAAAGCATATTGCCATGGGAAAGCATCACACCCTTGGGGCGCCCGGAGGTGCCAGAGGTATAACAAATCGTTGCCAACTCATCCACGCCAGCTTCTTCAACCTTGTAGACGGCTCGCTTTTTACCTTGCATGGCTTTTTCAAGTGCAGACTGCCAGGTTTCAAGTCTGGCGTCTCTTGGCACAGGTTCACCTGTGGAAGGCGCATCTGGTTTGGCCACAATGATTCTGGGCATGGGCACTTCGGTCTTGAGCAGCGCCTTGCCGATGCGGTCATTTTCTACGATGAGAACGCTGGCGGCACTGTTTGACACGCAGTAGGCCACGTTACCGGCATTGTCATCGACATACAAAGGAACACAGACCAGACCACTGGCAAGGGCTGCTTGATCAATGGTGACCCACGTCAAACCGTTTTTGAGGCAAATGGCAACCCGGTCGCCTCTTTTAAGGCCTTGCTCCCGAAAAACTTCCTGCCATTGGGCTACCAGTTCAATTGTTTCCTTGACGGTGTAATCAACCCACTGGTCATCAACAAACTGACGGTAAAGTTGCCGTGAAGGATCATTCTGATGCTGCGCCAAGAGAGTAGCGACGTTCGCCATGTCATGTCTCCAGAGTGTTCTTGGTTCTTCTTATTCAGGTTTATATTTTTACCGCATTATTACCGAGCTTGCGGTTGTTTTACAAACAAGTGTTCACTCGCCTGTTAGACGGTGCTGCCATCGATTTCGCTAATTTGCGTCTCCAATGCCTCAATTTGTTCAGAGTCTGCGATCCATTGCTCTTCTCTTTTATGCAATTCGGCGTCAAGAATCTGGCGTTGTTGCGTAGTTTTCTGCGTAATTGAAAGCTTTTGAGGCTCGTAAGCATCCGGCAGCGCCAATTGTGTATCCAATTGCGCAATTTGGGCTTGAATTTTTGCAATTGCTTGCTCTTCTTGCTGTAGTTTTTTCTCCAACACCTTACGGTCGTTGGCCAACTGGCTACGACGTTGCAACAAAAGTTTTTTATCTGCCGGTGCCAAGAGCACTTTTTGTTTAACTGGCTGACTGTTTTTTGCAACCGCCGAGGGGTTCGCAAGTTGTCTGGCCAGCTCCGCTTTTTCCTGGGAAAGTGCAACCGAGTAATCTTCCAGATCACCGTCGAACACTTTCACGCTGCCTGCGTGAACGCGGTAATACACATCGGTGGTTGATTCCAACAGGTGCCTGTCGTGTGAAACCAGCACCATGGCGCCGTCAAATTCGAGCAGCGCTTCGCCCAAGGCATCTCTGGACTCAATGTCAAGGTGGTTGGTAGGTTCGTCGAGCAAAAGCAGGTTGGGGCGTCCATGAATAATGGTCGCCAAAGAAAGTCTGGCTTTTTCTCCGCCGGACATACTGCCTAT
>JAJTDO010000016.1:49997-75539 GCA_021300475.1 Burkholderiales bacterium
TTCCAACGTCACGCCACAAAGAATCGGTTTCTCCTCTTCGTAGCCACAATCGGCACGCACCAAGGTAATCAGTGGATCCGGCATTTTGTCAGGCTTGGGGAAAGAGAAATCGAACGCCCTTTTTTGACGAACTGAAGCAATCACCTTCATTTTTTCAATGCGTTTCAAACGGCTCTGAGCCTGCGTGGCCTTGGAGGCTTTGGCTCTGAAGCGGTCCACGAACTTCTGCAGCTTTTCCATTTCAACCGACTGTTTATCGGCAGCGATGTTTTGCTGTCTTCGTTGCTCTGCATACAGCACTTCGAAGTCGGAATAGCCGCCGGTGTAACGGGTCAGGGAGGCTTCAGACAGAAACACAGTGTGACTGGCAACCGAGTCAAGAAACTCACGGTCGTGAGAAACGATAATCATCGTTTTTCCGCTTCGGGTCAGCCAGTTTTCCAACCAAAGTACGGCTTCAATGTCCAAGTGGTTGGTCGGCTCGTCCAACAGCATCAAATCAGCCCTCGAGCCTAGCGCCCTGGCCAAATTCAGGCGCATGCGCCAACCACCGGAAAAATCAGCAACAGGCCGGTTTAAATCAGCACTGGAGAATCCCAAACCAAACAGCATCGCACTGACGCGAGCCTTCGCACTGAAGCCGTCGAGATCCTGCTTTTGCGCATACAGGTCGCCCAGCATTTCAGCCAGCTCGCCGCCAGAGGCTTCGGCTTTTGCGATCGCTTCATCAACAGCCATCAACTCTTCGTCACCTTGCAACACAAAGTCGACCGCCAAATCTGGCAGAGAGGGGGTTTCCTGAGCCACGTGGCTGATTCGCCAGGACTTTGGAATATCGATTTGACCGGACTCGGGTGAAATTTCCTTACGCAAGGCGGCCAAAAGGGTGGATTTACCCGCCCCGTTTGCCCCCACGAGCGCTACACGCTCTCCAGGAAAAACGGTAAGGTCTATATTGTCCAGCAGCAACTTGCCCGATCGGGCCAAACTCAAACGACTTAATTTCAACATGGGTCAAATGCCAGCAAGTCTTCTCGACTCACAATTAATACCTGCTCGCAACCTGCTGATACTTCAAGCCAAGCCACATTAAGATCAGGAAAAGCAGCTTCGAAATTTTCTTTTTCGTTGCCAATTTCCAGTACCAGCCAACCACCTGTGTTCAGGTGTGCCGGCGCTATCGACAAAATCTGCCGAACCAAAGACATGCCATCGAGCCCGCCTGCCAGAGCCAAGGATGGCTCTGCGACGTATTCAGGAGGCAACTCATCCATCGACTGCTCATTGACATAGGGCGGATTCGACAAAATCAAATCATAGGTGGCAAATTCATCCGAACTGAACAAGTCCGCCTCAATCAAAGTCAGGCTGTCGGTCAGTTGATAACGGTCCAAATTGCGTTTCGCCACCGCCAAGGCTGAAGGGGACACATCGGAACCCGTCACCGTCGCATTGGGAAATGCCATGGTAGCCAATATGGCCAGACAGCCAGAGCCTGTACACAAGTCAAGCACGCTTTGCACACCATCCGCATTTTCCACCCAAGGGTAAAGACGCGCTTCCAGCAACTCAGCAATGAATGAGCGGGGAATCAACACGTTTTCATTTACGTAAAACGCGTTTCCTGCCAGCCACGCCTCGCCTACTATGTAGGGGAGCGGCAGGCGCTCCACAACGCGCTTTTGCAGCCAGTCGGCGATTCGCTCACCTTCGGAAGGCAAAACCACCGCCTCATAATAGACTTCTATGGTGTCCACCGGCAGGCGCAGTGCATTCAAAACAAGGTGCACAGCCTCATCGTGAGGGTTGTCACAACCGTGACCATGAAAAACCTGCGCTGCGTTCATTTGAGTCACGCAATAACGCACCCAGTCCCTGACGCTGCGCAAATGCTGCTGAGCCTCAATACAATTCATTCGTTAAAATCCATTTTTCCCACTGTGACCCGGCCCTCGCGAACAACAACGGGGCGCTTGATCAGACTGGGTTTTGCAAGCATTAATGTGGCGGCGCCTCCGGCATCAACGGCCAAGGCTTTTTCTGCCTCGGGAAGCTGGCGCCAGGTGGTTCCTTTACGGTTCAAAAGGGGCTCCCAACCAACCTGATCAAACCAACCCTGAAGCAGGGGCATTTGAACCCCCAACTTCTTGAAGTCGTGGAATGAGTAGGCAAGACCCGCATCAGCCAAACTGCGCAATGCTTTTTTTACTGAGTCGCAATTTGCAATGCCATAAACAACGATGGACATTGATCAGGCACCGCGCAGCAATTCGTTGATACCTGTTTTGGCGCGGGTCTGGGCATCCACGCGTTTTACGATGACAGCGCAGTAGAGGCTGTATTTCCCATCGGCTGATGGCAAACTTCCGGAAACCACCACTGAACCGGATGGAATGCGACCGTAAGAAACGGTGCCGGCTTCGCGGTCATAAATTTTTGTGCTTTGACCGATATAAACACCCATGGAGATCACGCAGTTTTCTTCCACGATCACGCCTTCAACCACTTCAGAGCGCGCGCCCACGAAACAATTGTCACCAATGATGGTGGGATTGGCTTGCAAAGGTTCCAGAACTCCGCCAATGCCAACGCCCCCGGAGAGGTGCACGTTTTTACCAATCTGAGCGCAGGAACCCACTGTGGCCCAAGTATCGACCATCGTGCCTTCGTCCACATAAGCACCAATGTTTACGTAGGAGGGCATGAGCACCACATTTTTACCAATAAAACTGCCACGCCGTGCCACTGCGGGAGGAACCACACGAAAACCGCCTGCCCGGAAATCTTCTTCGGTGTAATCAGCAAATTTGGAAGGGACTTTGTCATAAAACTGGGTAAATCCACCGGCACCCATGGGTTTGTTGTCTTCTAACCGGAAAGACAACAAAACGGCTTTCTTGACCCACTGATGTGTTACCCAATCACCATCAATTTTTTCTGCGACACGCAAACGACCTGCATTCAACTCTTCGAGTACATGATTAACACCTTCACGTAAGTCTGCAGGTGCTTTTGAAGGAGAAAACTCAGTGCGATTTTCCCAGGCATTGTCAATTAATATTTTCAGGTTGTTCATTAGATGTATTCCTTAATATTTTGAATTTAATTAGTTTTTCAGATCTAAAATTCGATGTGCCGCTGCAACGCATTCATCCAGTGGAGCCACCAATGCAATGCGCACATGTCCGGCACCCGGGTTAAATCCTTCAATGGTTCTGGCCAGAAACGACCCTGGCAGCAAGGTGACATTTTTTTGTTCGAGCAAGTGCTTGCAGAAAGTTTGATCACAAGACTCGGTTTTCATCCAGAGATAAAATCCGGCATCCGGCTTTTCAACCTTAAACCTTGCCTTAAGAATTGGCGTTACCTCATTGAATTTATTTAAATATTGTCGTCTGTTTTCGCGAACATGCTCATCATCATTCCACGCAGCAATACTTGCTTGCTGAATGGTTGGGGACATTGCGCTGCCATGGTAGGTTCTGAACGTCAAGAATGCTTTTATCCATGTAGCATCGCCCGCCACAAAACCTGATCTCAATCCGGGAGCATTGGAACGTTTGGAAAGGCTGGAAAATACAATCAGATTTTTGAAATCGGGGCGCCCCAGCATTTGGGCTGCCGCCAAAGCGCCCAAAGGCGGTTGGGCCTCGTTCAGGTAAATCTCGGAATAACACTCGTCTGCCGCAATTACGAAGCCGTACTCGTCACTGGCCTTGAATAAAACAGCCCATTGCTCAAGCGACAACACCGCTCCCGTCGGATTACCTGGAGTACAGACATACAGCAAACGGGTTTTAGCCCAAACAGAGGGCGCAACAGCAGCGTAGTCGCATTGCCCGGAGGCATCTATAGGTAAATAGTGCGGCTTAGCCCCACCCAGAAGGGCAGCCCCCTCGTAAATTTGATAAAACGGGTTCGGACTGACCACCAGTGCGTCAGACTCATTGGGGTCGAGCACCACCTGTGCAAATGAAAACAGTGCTTCTCTTGAACCAAGCACTGGCAACACTTGCTCGGTGGCATGAACATCCACACCATAACGCCTGTTTATCCAGCTTGCGATCGCTGTACGCAACTCAGGCATGCCAGCTGTGGTTGGGTAGACCGCCAAACCGGACAATGATTGCGTCAGCGCATTTGTCAAAACGGCTGGTGTCGGGTGCTTAGGCTCACCAATCGATAAATTGATGTTCTTATATTCCCCAGCCGGTTGGACGTCGGAAAACAAGGCCCGGAGCCGTTCGAACGGGTAGGGCTGCAACAAGGCAAGCCTTGGATTTGCCATGTTTTCAGCCTCTTGTTGGCGAGTTTTGAGAAAAACTGTCAAGTTCAACGCGCGGTTTGGGCAGCCATCCTTCTTTTCGGTGCTCCGCCACTACTGTGGTATAGATGCCACCGCGAACATACCAACGGGCAGTTAATTTGAGGTACCTAGGTTGAGTGACCGAAACAATGTCATCAGCAATTTTATTGGTTACTTTTTCGTGAAAAGCACCTTCGTCACGGTAAGACCACATGTACATTTTCAGGCTTTTCAATTCCACATTACGCTCGTCGGAAATGTAGTCAAGCGTGATATGGGCAAAGTCAGGCTGCCCAGTCAGGGGACAAAGACAAGTAAATTCAGGCACTTCCATGTGAATATGATAATCACGCTCTGGACATGGATTGGGAAAAGTTTCTAGCTGTTTGCTTGGCAGAGAGGGCATTTTTATCGCTGATTTTAAAAGTCGTTACGAAAACAGCCGATGAAATTTCAGGTTGGTTTCATCAAGAAGCTGTTTTGGCGGGCTGAAGACCTTGCTTCGTTTGCTATTATACGTGCGCAGACTCCACTTCGCCTTAAAGATGCGGCTAACCCATATCAAGATTGCTGGTTTTAAATCCTTCGTCGATCCAACTTCCTTTGCAGTGCAAAGTAAATTGGTAGGCGTTGTGGGTCCGAACGGCTGTGGAAAATCAAACATCATTGACGCGGTTCGCTGGGTACTGGGCGAATCGAAAGCCTCCGAGCTGCGTGGCGAGTCCATGCAGGACGTTATTTTTAATGGCTCCACCAACCGAAAACCAGCCTCCAGGGCCAGCGTTGAACTGGTTTTTGAAAACAACGAAGGTCGGGCCGGCGGACACTGGAACCAATTTGCTGAAATTTCGGTCAAGCGGGTTCTAACACGAGATGGCACCTCAAGCTATTATGTAAACCAACAGGCAGTGCGTCGTCGAGACGTTCAGGATATTTTTATGGGCACCGGGCTGGGCCCCAAAGCCTACGCAATTATCGGGCAGGGCATGATTGCCAGAATCATCGAAGCTCGCCCTGAAGACTTGAGAATCTTCCTTGAAGAGGCTGCAGGCGTTTCAAAATACAAAGAGCGTCGTCGGGAAACCGAAAACCGCTTGCAAGACACCCGTGACAACCTCACCCGGGTGGACGACATTCTGCGGGAATTGAATGCCAACCTTGACCGCTTGGGGCATCAGGCCGAAGTCGCCTCCAAATACAAGGAGCTAGACCAGGAACGAACTCAAAAGCAAAGGCGGCTGTGGGCCATACGTCATCAAGAGGGTCAGCAGGAACAAAACCGCTGTTTGGCAGCCATGGAGGCAGCCAGAGCCGAACTTGAAGCACTGAATGCACAATCCGTCAGGGCCCAAACCGAACTGATCCTGCTGCGGCAAAAGCAACTGGACGCCCAACAAGGCGTTGATGGGCAGCAACAGCGGTTTCTTGATGCAAACCGTCTGGTGAGCAAACTGGAGGCCGACCTTCGGGTCATGGCAGAGGCCAGGCAAAGACTGGCCCAACGGGTCAGCGAACTGTTGAGCCAGCAAGAGCAATGGAAACTTCGCCAACAAGAGGCTGAAACTGGTTTGCAACACCTCGACGAGGATGTTGCCTTGGCCGACGAACGCGCCAATGAATCGCGTTACAGACTGGAAGATGCACAACTCAACATAGAGCCCGCCAGAGAAACGGTTTATGGGGCGCGCCAGAAAACCAACGCAACAAGAGACGAAGTGGTCCGCCTTGAGCAGGATTTGCGCATACACGCACAGCGCCGGGAATCCTCTCTCAGGCAGATCACCCAAGCCCAGAGCCGCAGAGAGCGCCTGCTGCAGGACAAAAATCAAACAACGGGCATTGCGCCCGAGTCTGTGCTGGCCGCTCAAGAAGAGTATGAAAGTCTGGCCCAAGAGTCCAGAGCGTTGTCTGAAGACAAGCAAGCCCTGCAAGATGCCTTGAAAGAAGCGCGCCAAGCTTTAGAGCAAACCAGCGCAACTGCAAGGCTGGAACAAGACAAACTGGTGGCCACACAGGCCCGGCTCGAAGCGCTGCGCCAACTTCACGAACGCCTGTTGAAAAATGACCAACTGGCCCCCTGGCTGGAAGAAAACGGTCTGAATCAGCAAGGGCGAATTCTTCAAAAACTGCGGGTTGAACCCGGTTGGGAAAAAGCAGTTGAGGCGGTGCTGAGAGAGCGCTTGAATGCGCTTGAAGTCGGGAAGCTCGATTTTGTCGCCGGTTTTGCAAAAAATCCGCCAAAAGGCATGGTCAGCTTCACCAGCCACAATCCATCCCTCGCCAGGGCAGAAGTCAGTACGCAACATCTGGCTGCAAGGCTGCAGTGCCAGGATGCAAATCTTAAAGCGACACTTGAACGTTGGCTGTCTGCATTCTTGACGGCCGACTCGCTCAGCGACGCCATTTCCCGCAGAGGTTCTCTCAAGCAGGGCGAATGCTGGGTCACGCAGGAAGGTCACATCGTCACCACGGAAAGCGTGACGTTCTACGCAGAAAAAGATGAGTCCTCAGGTGGCCTGGCCCGCCTGCAGGAAATGGACAACCTTGAGCGCGAAGCCAAAGCCTTGCAATTGCTGGTTGCCCAAAGTGAATCCGTTCGGGTGTCCTGCGCCAACAAAAGCAAACAGGCAGAAACAGAACTGGCGACCTACGAGCAGAAACTTGTGGTTGCAACACGACATGCCCATGAAGCGCAAATTCGAATGCTCAAGCTTTCAGAGGCTGCGCAGCGACAACAGCAACGTCTGGACCAACTGCAATTGGAAATCACGCTGATTGACGACGAGCTTGCAACACTGCGGGCACAGGAAGAAGAGGCAGCGGTGGCTTTTGAGTCAGGCGATGAGCTTCTGGCTGAAGCCTCTAATCGCTACACCGAGATGCAGGATCTTCAAAGCGCAGCAGAAGGACGCCTGCAGTCGCTGGAGTCCCAATTGCGCGACATGGAGCGTCAAGTTCAAGAAGCCAACTTCGCCAGACGATCCCTGGATTCCAGAGCTGCACAATTAAAACGCGACATTGAACTGGCTGCCGATCAAGTTCGACGCATTGTCGAGAGTCTTGCAGACACACAGCTTGAGCTCACAGACCAAAACGATGAAGAAGTCCGGGCGGGTCTGGAAATTGCGCTGGAGCGCAGGGTGGAAGTGGAGCAGGGCATGTCCGTTGCAAGGGCCGCCTTGGACGCGGTTCTTGGCGACGTTCGAATGGCAGAAGACAATGAACGCAATGCAGATCGTCAGGCCCAGCCGGTCAGAGACCGTCTGCAAGACCTCACGCTGAAGGAACAGGCAGCGCGCTTGCAAGTTGAGCAGTTTATCGGGCTTATGCAAGAAGCCAATGCCATTTTAGAAGATCTGATGGCCGACCTGTCCACACTGGAAGTCTTGCCCAAAGCCTCTATTTTACAAGCCGATGTGACTCGACTCAACAACGCGATCACTGCGCTGGGCCCGGTCAACCTGGCTGCATTGGACGAACTCGCGGCCGCGTCCGACAGGAAAACCTTTCTTGACGCACAGACCGCCGATCTGCAACTCGCTTCGGAAACTCTGGAAGATGCAATTCGCAAAATCGACCGTGAAATCCGGGCGCTTTTGCAGGAAACATTCAATACGGTGAACGGACATTTCAGCTTGCTGTTTCCGCAGCTATTTGGCGGCGGAGAGGCTCGTTTGGTGATGTCGGGCGATGAAATCCTGGATGCAGGCGTTCAGGTGTTTGCCCAGCCACCGGGCAAAAAGAACAGCACAATTCACTTATTATCGGGCGGAGAGAAAGCCCTGACAGCCACAGCGCTGGTCTTTGCAATCTTTCAACTCAACCCTGCGCCATTTTGTCTTTTGGACGAAGTGGACGCTCCTTTGGACGACGCCAATACAGAGCGTTTCAGCCGGTTGGTGAAACGCATGTCCGAGCAAACCCAGTTTTTATTTATTTCACACAACAAGATTGCCATGGAGATGGCGCAACAACTCATTGGTGTCACGATGCAAGAGCAGGGCGTGTCACGAATTGTTGCTGTGGATCTCGACTCGGCAGTCAAGTTGGTAACGGAAACCGCATGAACGACTTACAATCCTCTTTACTATTAATTGGCGGCATCGCAATTGTTGCAACGCTGGGCTTTAACTTCTTTCAAGACAAACGGGCAAAAAAACAGGGCAGCCTACAGCACGATCACTCAGATCTCGATCCGCTGCTTCACGGCGACGTCCGCCTGGAGCCTACCGGACAGTTCAACGAACAGGTACAGCAGGCATACCAGCAAAACCTTGGCAACCGAATTCTTGATCAGGAACTCGACAACGAGGTGATGGAGAAGATATTTGGTTTTGTTTATCTTTCACTGGAACAACCTGTGAGCGTTACCCGTTTGAGCGCAGAATTGAACAGCCTGAACAAGGCGGGAAAGAAAAACGTTTACATCTACGCAACGCTGGCCAACGAAGAAGATAACGGTTGGGTTCCCATTGGCTCGGAACAAACTGTCAGCAATTTAAGGTTCGCACTGCCTTTAACAAACAGAAAAGGCAGCCTGACCGCCATTGAGTACTCGGAGTTCCTGAACAAGGTGCAACCCTTGGCCGATGCATTGGGCTCCCACCTCGAATTTCCTGACATGAACGAATTGTTGGCCAAAGCAGACCGTTTGGACAAACTGGCGGCAAATCTGGACGCCCTTTTTGGATTGCATTGTGTGTTACCAGTCTCGGCAGAATTGACATCTCTTGAGAACGATCTGAGCTCAAAAGGTTGGTATCCTGATGGTCGCCATTGGACAAAAGGCTCCGCTGACAGCCAGTTGGCAACCGTTGTCATTCACGAGGCCCCTGGTAAACGGGTGCTGAGTTTCAACATCGACCTCCCAAATTGTGCTGATCCTATCGGCACACTTCATGCGATCGCAGAACTCGGCAACGAATTTGCCACAAAGTATGAAGGCACCTTAATGGACGATGCCGGCAGACCGCTGACAGCCAATGCGTTCATCACCATTCAAAACCAAATGATTGACCGCTCCCAAGCGCTTAAAGAAGCGGGATTCATGCCTGGAAACATGGCTGCAAAAATAATTTTCTCCTGAAAAATGAATACCTTACCGTTGTTTCCTGAAGAGGATTTTGAGAAAGACGCTTCGGTAACTGGCGACAATGAGCAAAACCGCAGAGCCAGTGAATTAAGGCAACTGCTGAACCGTTATGCCCATGAATACTACGTGCTTGACGCCCCCACAGTGCCTGATGCGGAATACGATCGTTTGTTCAAGGAACTCGAAGCGCTAGAGCAGGTTGCTCCCCATCTAAAAACAATGGACTCGCCGACAGCCCGAGTGGGCGGTCCGGCGCTCAAGGTCTTCGGACAAGTTCGTCACACGGTGCCCATGCTTTCTCTTAACAACGCCTTCGAAGCATCCGAGGTCAGGGCGTTTGATCAACGGGTCAGGGATGGCCTGGAACTGCCTGCAGGTGCGTCACCGCTTTGTTATGCTGTGGAACCAAAATTTGATGGTGTGGCTATCAGCCTGCGCTACATCGACGGAGTACTTGCCCAAGCAGCCACCCGCGGCGATGGTGAAACCGGGGAAGACGTAACGGAAAACGTCCGCACCATTAAAAATATTCCCTTGCGCTTAAAAACTGGGGAGATCCCCAACGTGCTTGAAGTGCGTGGCGAAATCTTCATGTTGAAAAATGACTTTGAACAATTAAACCAGCGGCAAGCCCAAGCCTCACAAAAAATATTCGCCAATCCTCGCAATGCCGCTGCCGGCAGTCTTCGCCAACTTGACTCAAAAATCACTGCATCCAGGCCCTTGCGCTTTTTTGCTTACGGCATGGGCGACACCAATGGAGCCAATCTGCCAGGCACTCACAATGGTCAAATGCAGTGGCTGGAGTCCTTGGGGTTCCCAACATCGAAGCTGAGAAGAACGGTACTCGGGGCAGAGGGTTTGCTGGCCTACTACAAGGAAATAGGTGACGCCAGAAACGCGTTGCCATTCGACATTGATGGCGTAGTTTACAAACTCAATGATTGTCAGCAACAACGGCAAATGGGTTTTGTCTCGCGGGCACCGCGATTTGCCATTGCTCACAAGTACCCCCCCCAAGAAATGCTCACAATCTTGCGGGACATTGAAATTCAGGTGGGGCGAACCGGTGCACTCACACCCGTGGCGAAGCTAGACCCTGTCTCTGTCGGTGGTGTGGTTGTCAGCTCTTCAACCCTGCACAATGAAGATGAAATTTCGCGAAAGGGCTTGCTTATTGGCGACACGGTGATTGTTAGACGGGCAGGGGATGTCATTCCTGAGGTCCTGGGACCCGTTCTAGAGAAACGCACCGGGCTGGAGCGTCCGTTCAAAATGCCTTCACATTGCCCCGTCTGCGGATCAATCGCACTGCGTCTACCCGGAGAATCTGCACTGCGCTGCACTGGCGGCCTGATTTGCTCTGCACAGCGCAAGCAGGCGCTGCTCCATTTTGCGCAACGCCGCGCCATGGACATCGAAGGCCTGGGCGACAAGATCGTTGATCAACTGGTCGATCTGGGTCTGGTCAGAACGCCCGCCGATTTGTACCGGCTTGGTCTGCTAAAACTTGCGCAACTTGAGCGCATGGGTGAGAAATCCGCGTTGAACTTGCTTGAGGGCATTGAAAAATCAAAAAAATGCAGTCTCGCCAAATTGATTTTTGCATTGGGTATCCGCCATGTGGGTGAAGCCACGGCGAAAGACTTGGCGCGACACTACAGATCCATGCACGCACTGATGGACGCCGATGAAGCCAGCCTGTCCAAAATCAACGATGTGGGACCCGTGGTTGCAGCTTCAATCGTGCAATTTTTTTCCAATTCAGTGAACCGTGAATGCGTGGAACAACTGCTGTCCGTTGGGTTGGAGTTGGAGTCGGCCGAAGCCGGGCCAGTGGCAACTTTAAACCCGGAAGTCAAAGACAAATCATTTGTGCTGACAGGCAGTCTGCCTACTTTGAGCAGAGACGAGGCAACAGCCATGATCGAAGCCTGCGGCGGCAAGGTGACAGGCTCTGTTTCAAAAAAAACCGACTACGTCGTTGCTGGAGAGGCCGCTGGCAGTAAACTTGAAAAGGCGCAACAATTAGGTATAAAAATACTTGACGAGCTCGAATTAAAAACCTTGCTGAATCGCTAAATAAAAAGAGGAGACACACCCCGATGAACCCCATTATCAGAAAAGCCGTTTTTCCGGTGGCAGGCCTGGGCACGCGATTTTTGCCGGCCACAAAGGCCAGCCCAAAAGAAATGATGCCAGTCGTAGACAAACCCTTGATTCAATACGCGGTCGAAGAGGCGGTTGAAGCGGGCATCAGCGAGATGATTTTCATCACGGGTCGCAGCAAACGCGCCATTGAAGACCATTTTGACAAAGCCTATGAGCTTGAAGCCGAGCTGCAATCAAAAGGGAAAGACGCATTGTTGGCGTTGGTTAAAAAGGTGGTTCCGTCCCACATTAACTGCATATACATCAGACAGGCTGAAGCCTTGGGCTTGGGCCATGCCGTCCTGTGTGCGCAATCTGTGGTAGGCAATGAACCCTTCGCAGTTCTGCTGGCCGACGACCTGATGCATGTCAATCCCGGCACGCCCTCGGTCATTTCTCAAATGGTGCAGATCTACAAGCAAGAACACGCCAGTGTTTTGGCAGTTCAAGAGGTTCCAAAAGAGCAAACCCGCCAGTACGGTATTGTCTCCAGCACCAGTTGGAACAAACACAGCGAGCGCATTACCGGCATTGTAGAAAAACCCACCCCGGAAAAAGCCCCCACCAACCTTGCGGTTGTGGGGCGTTACATTCTGACCCCACAGATATTTTCAAAGCTTGATTCGAAGGTACCCGCTTTGATTGCGGCTCTAAACTGGGATACTTGAAAGCCACAGTAGAGTTGGGGTTACTGCACGACGAAGTTGGGGATGAGTTCGGTCTCTACCTGAAGAATCGCAACACCTGAAACTCTGGCGCAAGAACAAGGATTAAATTATGTATGCAGTTATCGGTGGCAGCGGCCTGACCCAACTCAGTGAATTTGAGATTGTCCGGAAAGACGTCATGAGAACGCCTTATGGAGAGCCTTCGGGCGTTTTGACCTTGGGCAGACTCGCAGGTCGCGACCTCGTATTTCTGGCACGCCACGGCTACGGACACACCATCGCGCCCCACGAAATCAACTATTTGGCCAATATCTGGGCACTCAAGGAAATGGGTGTGGAAGGCATTATTTCTGTTGCTTCCGTAGGCGGCATACGCGCTGACCTCTACACCGGCAGCTTGGTAATTCCAGACCAGATCATTGACCACACGCACAGTCGCCGCAATACGTTTTTTGAAGGCGCAGACCAACCCGTGGTACATATCGACTTCACCCATCCCTACACTGAAACCTTACGGCAAGCCTTGAAGGTTGCTGCCCAAACCATCGGAGAGGAAGTCTTTGATGGCGCAACTTACGCCTGCACTCAAGGCCCCCGGTTGGAGACACGTGCAGAAATCTCCAAACTGGAGCGCGACGGTGCAGACATCGTAGGAATGACGGGAATGCCTGAAGCCGCGCTGGCGAGGGAGGCTGATGTGCCTTATGCTGCGTTGGCGGTTGTGGTCAATCCTGCTGCAGGCAAAGGCAGCAGCGCGCAAACTGTTTCCATGGAAGACATCAAGAAGACGCTGGACGTCTCAATGGTGAAAGTCTGCAAGTTGCTGTCCGCCTTTGTTGCCCGAACGCCAAACTGAGCCTCAACCACCTGCCATATCGTAATGTCAGCCACCGAGGGCGGACATCAGTTCAGTTTCCAAGGCAATCTGAAACTTTGGGGAATTAAGCATCGGCCCGGCAATTAAGAATGTGTCTTCCACGCGCTCACCCAAGGTCATGATTTTAGCGGCATGGACCGTTATTTTTTGCACGGCCAGAGTCGAGGCCACCGCATACAACAAACCGGTTCTATCAACTGCAGTCAAGTTAAGAAGGTAATACTGACCGCGCTCGTCAGCTTTCAACTGCACCGAGGGATGTATGGGGAAATGCTTGGACTGACGCGATGGTCTGCCCTTGATCGGATTTGGCAGCGCCTGCATGTTGGTAAGGCGCAAGGTGAGCTCATTTTCCAGCAGCGCAATCAACTCCCTGTAAAACGACTGCTGACTTGCGTCAGACACCAGAAAACTGTCGAGTGCATAGCCTGTTTTTGTAGTGTTGATGCGTGCATCCAGAATGCTTAAGTTGTGCGAGTCAAAATAACCACAGATTCTCGCAAACAAATCCGGTTGATCTTTGCAGTAAATCAAAACCTGCAAACCTTCGCCCAGCGGCGAAAATCTGGCTTTTACAATTGGCTGTTCGGAATCAACGCGCCAAAACAGATGTCGAGTCGCCCAGGCAACATCACCCGGATCATTGCGTAGAAAAAAGGGCAGATCCAGTGTTTTCCAGAGTGCCTCATGGGCTTTGTCATCCAGCGTATAAAGCCTGAGTATCCGCTTGGATTCAGTCTGACGCTCCAGCAGTTGCTGCCTTCGGGTGGGCGCCTCCCCACCAAGAGCCCGCAAGGTAAGACGGTACAAATCCTCAAGCAACTTGCCCTTCCAGGCATTCCAAACCTTCGGGCTGGTTCCTCGAATATCTGCAACAGTGAGCAAATACAGCGCCGTGAGCCTGCGCTCCGTTTTTACCAAAGCGGCCACACGTGCAATAACGTCGGGATCCGACAAGTCCTGCTTCTGCGCAATATTTGAAAATGTCAGGTGGTGCTCAACAAGAAAAACCACCAGATCGGTGTCATCGGCACTGAGCTTGTGGTCTCTCGCAAAGCGGCGAACTTCTTTCGAACCCAGTACGCTGTGATCTCCGCCACGACCTTTTGCGATGTCATGGTAGAGCGCGGCCACATACAACAGATAGATATCGTCAAAATTGGAGATCAGTTGGCTGCAAAACGGGTATTCATGCGCATGTTCTTGCATCGTAAAACGACGCAAGTTGCGAATGACCTGCATGATGTGCTGGTCCACCGTGTAGACATGAAAAAGGTCGTGCTGCATCTGACCAATGATCTTTCGGTAAACCGGCAGATAACGCCCCAGTATGCTCAATTGCGCCATACGCCGCAGTTCATGCACCAAGCCGCGTGGCTGCTTTAAAAAAGTCAAAAACAATTCGCGGTTTTTAGGATCGCGGCGAAACTTCGCATCGATTGAAAAACGACGGTTCCACAAGGCCCTGGTCAGGCGTGCCGTCATGCCCTTGAGTTCCGGATGCTGCTGCATGACAAGAAAAGCGCGCAGCATTTCGCTAGGATGATCAGAAAGCACAGACTCGGAGGTAATGTCCAACAAGCCGCCGCGATTGACAAAACTTTCATCAATGCCAGCGGCGGCCTCGTCGGCACGCTCCCAGAGGTAAAGCTCGATGTTCTGAAGCAGAATTGAGTTTAACTGCCAAACCGCTCGCGCCGCCCAGTAGTACTGCTGCATCATCACTTCACTGGATCTTCGCCCACCTTTGGGCTTGAACCCCAAACGCTCCGCCAGACTGGTCTGAACATCAAACACAAGGCGGTCTTCCCGCCGGCGCACCAACCAGTGCAGGTGCAACCGTATGGCCTTGAGGATGCGTTCGTTGCGGTGAAGTTGCTTTGCCTCTACCGCAGAAATCAACCCGTTTTTGGCGATTTCCGCCCAAGTCTGGCCAATGCCGGCAGCGCGGCATACCCATAAAATTACATGGAGATCCCGCAAGCCACCCGGGCTTTCCTTACAATTTGGCTCTAGGGAGTAGGGCGTTTCCTGATATTTGGTGTGTCTCTGCCTGAGCTCCCGCACTTTGGCATCAAAAAATCGCTTTACATCCAGTTCCCGCGAAAACTCAACCGTCATGGTCCGGAACAAGCTGGCATTGCCCGCAACTTTTCTCGACTCCAAAATGGCCGTCTGAACCGTGATGTCTTTTTCGGCTTCGGAAATACATTCGGCCAGCGTTCTTACGCTGTGCCCCAACTCCAGACCAATGTCCCACCCCATGCCGAAAAAAGTTTCGAGTCGCTCTCGCGCATCAGCATCCACCTGATCGTCTGTGAGTACCATGACATCTACATCCGACTTCGGAAATAACTCGCCTCGACCATAACCACCGACCGCCACCAAGGTCCAGGAGGCGGGCATACCCAAAGATTTCCAGAGAAATTTCAGTGTCTTATCAATAACCTGCCTATGTGCCCGCAACAACGGCTCCACTTGGCGCAGGCCATGGCAGTAGCGCTCCGCGTTAATTTCCAATGCGGCAAGCTGTTTTTGCAGATCCGCTTTAACGGTCTGACGCAGATGGGTCAGCAGCTCTGGCGACAGGGTCATGGAGGCTTCAGGCAAGGCCGGGCACACGGGCCAGCTCAGGCATCGCCGGCGTTCCGGCTGAAACCGTCAAAACCTCAAAGCCTGAATCAGTGACCAAAACGGTATGCTCCCACTGAGCCGACAGGCTGTGGTCTTTGGTTACGATCGTCCAGCCATCCGGTAATTCCTTGATCTCTTTTCGACCGGCATTGACCATGGGTTCTATAGTGAAGATCATGCCCGGCAACAAGGTTTCGCCGGTACCGGGTCTGCCGTAATGCAAAATTTGCGGCTCTTCGTGAAATCGCTGGCCAATGCCATGCCCACAAAACTCACGGACAATTGAAAATCCGTGAGCCTCGGCATGCTTCTGTATTTGATGGCCTATATCCCCCAGACGCGCACCCGGTGCCACCTGCTGAATGCCAATCCACATACATTCATAAGTGACCTGCGCCAGTCGCTTGGCAGCAATTGAAGCCTCACCAATGAAATACATTCGGCTGGTGTCGCCGTGGTAGCCATCCTTGATGACTGTTACGTCAATGTTTACAACATCCCCGCCTTTGAGCTTTTTGTCGCCTGGAATGCCATGGCAAACCTGGTGGTTAACAGACGTGCAGATGGATTTGGGGTACGGTGTGTAGCCCGGCGGGCAGTAGTTCAACGGAGCAGGTATGGTTTGCTGCACGTTTACCATGTAGTCGTGACAGATGCGGTCGAGTTCGCCAGTGGTCACCCCCGGCTTCACGAATGGCGTGATGTAGTCGAGGACTTCGGACGCCAAACGGCATGCGATCCTCATTTTTTCAATATCGTGGGCGTTTTTTATGACTGCGCTCATGTTTATCCTGGTGTCGGCTTGAGCCAAAGATTAAATAACAGCTATAATTATAGGTTGTCGCACGGCATGAAGGCGAATCGAAGGCATCTAAATTTTGATTTCACAAGAAAAATTTAGATAAAACCAAAGAGGTTGCCAGCAAGAATTGCCGTCGCACAAAGTGAAACTGCCCGTTGGTGCAAACTAGCAGGCAGAAATTTAAATCTCGCGGTCGCAAAGACAGGGTGCTGATTGTTCACAGCCTTTTTGCAACCGTTTGAAACCAACCCTGACATTGGAGATGTTAATGACAATTTCTATGCGCGATATGCTGGAAGCGGGCTGCCACTTTGGCCACCAAACCCGTTTCTGGAACCCCAAGATGGCTCCCCATATTTACGGCCATCGCAACAAGATTCACATTATCAATTTGGAAAAAACTGTCGTATTGCTCGACGAAGCACTTAAATTTGTTAAGAAGCTGTCAGCAAACCGCGGAAACATCCTTTTTGTATGCACGAAGCGTCAAGCGCGCGAAACCATCGCCATACAGGCGAAAGCAGCAGGAATGCCCTACGTTGACCAGCGCTGGCTCGGCGGCATGCTGACCAACTTCAACACGGTCAAATTGTCCATCAAGCGCCTCAAAGACATGGAAGCCCAAGTGGCTGAAGGCGGTCTTGAACGCATGTCCAAGAAAGAGGCCCTGTCATTTGAGCGCGAATTGGCCAAACTCAATGCCTCCATTGGCGGTATCAAGGAAATGACTGGCCGTCCAGACGCCATTTTCGTAATCGACGTCGGCTACCATAAAATTGCAATTACTGAAGCACAGAAACTCGGCATCCCTGTTATTGGCGTCGTAGACACCAACCACAGCCCGGAAGGCGTGAGCTATGTAATTCCAGGCAACGATGACTCCGCAAAAGCCATCGCCCTGTACTCAAAAGCAGTGACCGATGCAATTTTGCAGGGTCGTGAAGCCGCCATCAGCGAAATCGTCCAAGCCGCCAAAGGCGACGAGGAATTCGTTGAAGTGGAAAGCGGCAACTAAAAGTTCACAGGTTGAAGCCAAGGGGCGTGAATCGCCCCTTTTTTTCGCCTGATAGGCATTACAACCGGAGAATCCGGTTTCATACACACGATTGTCATCATCAAGACTGATTCAAGGAGAGTTTCATGGCCGAAATTACAGCAGGCATGGTTAAAGAATTGCGCGAAAAAACCGACGCGCCAATGATGGAGTGCAAAAGAGCTCTGACTGAGGCCGCCGGCGACATGGAAAAAGCAGAAGAGATTCTGCGTGTACGTCTCGGTAATAAAGCTTCAAAGGCATCAGCTCGCGTCACCACCGAAGGTTTGGTCAGCGTTTATGTGAGCGCAGACGCAAAGCTGGCTTCCATCGTGGAAGTCAATTGCGAGACCGATTTCGTTGCCAAAAACGATGACTTCATCGCTTTTGTAAATGGCATTGCCAAATTGGTTACCGAGAAAAACCCTGAGAATGTCGAGGCCATTGCTGCATTGCCTTACGGCGATGGTACGGTTGAATCTGTTCGTTCCGCCCTGATCGGTAAAATCGGAGAAAACGTCAGCGTACGTCGCTTTGAACGCGTTGAAGCGGTTGGTCGCGTAGCTTCTTACGTACACAGCGGAAAAATTGGCGTGTTGGTGGACTACACCGGTGCAGACGAAACGGTGGGTAAGGATGTTGCAATGCATATTGCAGCCACCAAGCCAAAAGCACTGGACACAACAGGCGTTCCTGCCGCTGATGTGGAGCGCGAGCGCTCAGTCGCCATGGCCAAAGCAACAGAATCCGGAAAGAGCCCGGAAATTGCGGCAAAAATGGTGGAAGGTGGCGTGCAAAAGTACCTCAAGGAAGTGGCTTTGTTGTCACAACCATTCGTTAAGGACGACAAACTGACCATTGAAGCCATGCTCAAGAGCAAATCGGCCTCAGTCAGCAAGTTTGTGTTGTATGTTGCGGGTGAAGGCTTTGAAAAGAAATCAAACGACTTTGCCGCTGAAGTTGCTGCGCAAGCCGCTGCGGCCGCAGCTGCAAAATAATTGACGCCCCCTGGGTCGCCGCTTGCTTTGGGCGGTGACCCAAGCCCACAGGCGCTAAAGCCTGATACTGACAAAGAGGTTTATATGGCAGCCTATAAAAGAGTGCTGTTGAAATTGTCCGGCGAAGCCTTGATGGGAGAAGACAGTTTCGGCATCAACCGAGCAACCATAGAGCGCATGGTTGGTGAGGTGTCAGAAATCGCCCGAATGGGAATAGAGCTCGCCGTGGTCATCGGCGGAGGTAATATTTTCAGAGGTATCGCTCCGGGAGCGGCAGGTATGGACAGAGCCACCGCCGATTACATGGGCATGATGGCAACCATCATGAATGCTTTGGCACTTCAAGACGCCTTCCGCCAGGCAGGCGTGCAGGCCCGGGTTCAATCTGCATTGAACATCGAGCAGGTGGTTGAACCCTACATCCGTCCAAAAGCAATGCGCTACTTGGAAGAGGGTAAAGTTGTAATTTTTGCGGCGGGCACAGGCAATCCGTTTTTTACAACAGATACCGCCGCGGCCCTTCGTGGTTCAGAAATCGGGGCCGAAATTGTTCTGAAGGCAACAAAAGTAGACGGCGTTTATTCCGCCGATCCAAAAAAATATCCGGATGCAACGCGTTACTCTAAAATTACCTTCGACGAAGCCATATCAAAAAATCTGGAAGTCATGGATGCAACAGCTTTTGCATTGTGCCGAGACCAGAAATTACCAATACGTGTATTCTCCATCAATAAAGAGGGTGCATTAAAACGTATTATCATGGGTGAAGATGAAGGCACGCTCGTCCACGTTTAATATTTTTCCTGTTTTTAACTTAGGTGGAAAAAATCATGTCAGTTGCTGATGTAAAAAAAACAACCGAACAAAACATGCAAAAGTCGGTTGAAGCGTTAAAAACCGAACTGGCCCGCGTTCGCACCGGACGAGCTCACACAGGGCTGCTGGATCAAATTCACGTCGATTATTACGGAACATCGACAGCGCTGTCAGGCGTTGCCAACGTCACCCTGATCGATGCTAGAACCATAGGCGTACAGCCATGGGAAAAGAAAATGGTTCCTGTCATTGAAAAAGCAATCCGCGAGTCAGGTCTCGGCCTGAATCCAGCCACCATGGGAGAGCAGATCCGTGTACCCATGCCGGCTTTGACCGAAGAGCGCCGCAAAGAACTCACCAAGGTGGTTAAAAACGCCGGTGAGCACGCCAAAGTGGCTGTGAGAAATTTGCGTCGTGAAGGTAATGAAACCTTGAAAAAATTGGTCAAGGACAAAGCCATTTCAGAAGATGACGAGCGTCGCGCGCAAGAAGACGTTCAAAAACTGACAGACCGTTTTGTAGTTGAAATCGACAAACTCTTGGCTGTTAAAGAAGCCGAGATCATGACTGTCTAGGCAGATATGACAGGCACGTCCTCACCGCCCTCAACCATTATGGTGCCTGAAACCGGCCCCATACCAAAACACATTGCGATCATCATGGATGGCAATGGTCGTTGGGCGAAAAAACGCTTGCTGCCCAGAGTAGCAGGGCACAAGCGTGGTGTGGATGCAGTGCGTGCCTGTGTCAGGGCTTGCGTGGAGAGAGACGTAAAATTTTTGACGCTCTTTGCTTTCTCGTCAGAAAACTGGCGACGGCCCGCAGAGGAAGTGTCCCTCCTGATGAAATTGTTTTTAAACGTACTGGAATCGGACGTTGAGAAACTGCACCGACAGAACATCCGGCTAAAAATAATCGGTGATATTTCTGCATTTAACGAACAATTACAATTGTTGATTTCCCAAGCGCAAGACATAACAGCAGGCAACACGGGCCTGACGCTTACCATCGCCGCAAATTACGGTGGGCGATGGGATATCCTTGATGCCATGCGAAAAACCCTGATACAGCACCCGGAACTGACCACACACCCGGAGTTGCTAAAAGAGGAACTTGTCTCTAAAAACCTGTCCATGGCTTATGCCCCAGAGCCCGATTTGTTCATAAGAACAGGCGGGGAGCAAAGAATTTCCAACTTTGTACTATGGCAGCTGGCCTACACCGAGTTATATTTCACAGACAAATTCTGGCCTGATTTCGGGGGACTTGGGCTGGCTGATGCAATTGCGTCTTACCAAAACAGGGAAAGACGCTTCGGCAGAACCAGCGAACAAGTACAAAACCACGAGACTTTCCCATCCTTCCTCACAGGATCAACCAAACAATGCTAAAAACCAGGATCATCACCGCAGTTTTACTGATTGCACTTATCGTGATTATCTTGAAATGGGGGGGCACCGTCGGATGGGCCGCATTTGTTCTGCTGGTCATGACCCTCGGGCTTTGGGAGTGGGCGAACTTTGCCCAACTAAAGCAAGAAATTCGCATCCCTGCCGCTGTAGCGGGTGGCGTTGCACTCGGGGCCTTGGGGGTATTTAATCAACAAGCTCAATTGCCTCAAGCTCTTTTTTTGATTTCCGCTTCTTTCTGGTTGCTGGTTGTTCCCGGAATTCTTAAAAACGTCGGAGCAACCTGGCTGTCAAGGCCTGCTTTGCACTTTTTGCTGGCGCTTGTACTTTTGGCAGCCGCAGGCGCTGCAATGCTCAGCGCCAGAGCGCATGGCGTTGTGTTCCTGTTCAGTTTACTGGCCTTGGTTTGGGTGGCAGACATCGGAGCCTATTTCGTAGGCAAAACAATCGGCAAACGAAAACTTGCACCGCGCATCAGCCCCGGAAAAAGCTGGGAAGGTGCAATTGGCGGAGCGGTTTTGGTTGTGGCTTACGGTTGGATATGGGTTTTTCTTGGTCAAAAACACGAAGCCCTTGCTGACAACTGGGCCACCGCCCTGTACACGCAGTGGAACCCCTACATTTTTGCCGGTTGCATGTTGGTTTTGGCAGGCCTTAGCGTAACCGGAGACCTGTTTGAATCTTTGCTGAAACGCCGAGTGGGGCTTAAGGACAGCAGCCAACTGCTTCCGGGCCACGGCGGTGTTCTTGACCGGATAGACGCTCAACTTCCCGTGCTGCCTTTGGCCATGTTGATGCTGGGCTTGCAGGCGTGAAATCTCTGACTCGTCAAAGGGTTTTGATCCTAGGATCCACCGGATCCATAGGCAAAAGTACGCTGGATGTCATCCTTCGAAACCCGGATCTGTTTGAGGTGGTGGGTTTGGTAGCCCACAAAAGTGAAGACAATCTCGTACAGCAAATTAAACAGCACAGCCCAAAGTTTGTAGCCCTTACAGATGCATCGGCTCACACTTCAGCGAAGACACGTTGGCCAGAAATCAGTTGGCATCACTCCATGGAAGAGATTTGCCACTGGTGTGCATGCGAAGAAGTGGATGTTGTTGTTGCGGCGATCGTCGGCGCTGCAGGCTTGAGGCCCACCATGGCGGCTGTCAAAGCCGGTAAAAAAGTGTTGTTGGCCAACAAAGAGTCTTTGGTGCTAACGGGTGCCTTAATGATGGATGCAGCAGAGGCGTCTGGCGCTCAATTGCTGCCCGTCGACTCGGAACACAACGCCATTTTTCAAAGCCTGCCCCAAAACTTTCAAAGAAAAAACCCTCAACTCAGCGGCGTAGAGAAAATTTGGCTAACCGCCTCTGGCGGACCTTTCTTGAACAGCGATCTTGCTTCATTGGCAAAAGTGACACCAGCTCAGGCCATCAATCATCCGAATTGGAGTATGGGCCGAAAAATCTCGGTTGATAGCGCCACAATGGCCAACAAAGGCCTTGAACTGATCGAAGCCTTCTGGTTGTTTGGCTTGGGCAGCAGTGACATTGAAGTGGTGATACACCCTCAGTCCATTGTTCACTCACTGGTTCAGTACAAAGACGGCAGTTTTCTGGCGCAACTCGGCGCGCCAGACATGAGAACTCCGATTGCCAATTGCCTGTCTTACCCAAAACGCATTGAATCAGGTGCAGCCCGTTTGGATCTAAAGCAGTTAAAGTCTCTCAGTTTCTCAGCCCCTGACGAAGACAGATTTCCTGCGCTGCGTCTGGCCAGAGTTGCGTTGGAGCAGGGTGGTGCAGCGCCCGCGGTATTCAATGCAGCCAACGAAATTGCAGTGGACGCGTTTTTAAAAGAAAAAATAGGTTTTCTCGATATCGCCAGACTGATTGAGCGCACAATGGAAACCTCCCTCCACAATGATGCAAGCTCAATCGATGCCGTACTTTTTGCCGATGCCCGAACCAGAGACGTTGCGCAAAACCTGTGTGATCGTTTCTCCCATTGATTTGCTGAAAAGACGTAGTTAATGACCACTCTCATTGCATTTCTGCTTGCCCTTGGTATTTTGGTGACCTTCCACGAATTAGGACACTACTTGGTGGCTCGCGCCTGCGGGGTCAGGGTTGTCCGATTTTCTGTCGGTTTTGGAAAACCGATATTCACATATCAAAAAACCCCCAACGACACCGAATGGACTCTGGCCTGGATTCCCCTTGGCGGCTATGTTCGGATGGTGGACGAACGGGACGAAGAATCACTGCGGGTCAGCGGCGTAAACGAAAGCAATGTCTTTAACCGTAAGCCTGTCTGGCAGAGAATTCTTGTAGTGGTCGCAGGCCCAGTCATGAATTTATTGCTGGCTTGCCTGTTTTACGGTGGATTACAAACACTGGACCGGACGGAACCCATCGCTTTAATTGGCGAGCCTGCAAGAGGCTCGTTGGCAGAAAAGTTTCGACTGGAGGCTGGCGACAAAATTGTAGCGGCCAACGGCGAGGTCACGGAAAAATGGTCCGATGTAAATTGGGAGTCACTCCGTGCCATGCTCTACGGGAACGACTTCACACTCGAGATCGATCGTGCTGGAGAGAAAATCAAGATCGTCATTGATGCCGATTCTGAAAACTGGCCTGCGTTCACCCCGGCAGCTGCCGGGGCCTTTGGTCTTTCACCGCTGGAGAAAAATGTTTCCATCAGACGCGTTGTGCCTGGGTCGGCAGGCGAACGCGCTGGGTTGATGGCAGATGATCGGCTTACCACACTGAACGGACAGAACGTCCGTTCAAGCAGTGCTTTTACTCAAATCATCAGGGAAAATCCGGACACCGAACTGGCGTTGGTCATTGAGAGAGAGGGACAAACCCTGTCTTTACTCATCAGACCAGAGGCTACTGAAGACTTGAGCCAGAAACCTTCCCGGACAATTGGCAAACTGGGGGTTGGGCTTGGCGGCGATTACGAGATGGCCACCTTCAGCAATGATACTTATTCAGCCATGGTTGCAGGGGTCAAGCAAACCTACGACATGAGCGTGTTTTCACTGGTGGCTTTCTATAAAATGCTTCAAGGCGAAATGTCATGGCGCATGCTCGGAGGCCCAGTGACCATCGCAGATGCAGCGGGACAATCTGCAAAAATCGGCTTGGCCGCCTATATCGGGTTTCTGGCCATGTTGTCTGTCAGTCTTGGGGTTTTGAATCTACTGCCGATTCCCGTCTTGGATGGCGGGCATTTGATGTATTATCTCGTCGAATTGATCCGGGGAAAGCCACTGAGCGATCGATGGATGGAGTTGGGGCAAAAGGTGGGTATGGCAGCGTTGGGTTTGCTGACTGCATTGGCGCTTTTCAACGACATATCCCGTTTTTTTTGATTCCCCCCTAAAAATTAGACAGAAATGCGCTCTGTACGCTCACAAGAAATTTGCATGACTAAGAATAAATTCAAACGTGCCCTAATCTGGCAACTGATGGCCGGTATTCTGTCCAGTTCATTGGCTGCCATGCCCTCTCTGGGAATGTCTCAAACACGGGATTTCGTGATCAAGGACATCCGGGTTGAGGGTCTGCAAAGAACAGAAGCTGGTACAGTTTTCAGCTATCTGCCAGTCAAGGTGGGCGATACGTTCAGTGACAACTCCGCCTCGGAAAGCATCAAGGCCTTGTTCGCCACCGGCTTTTTCAAAGACGTACGCATTGAAGCTGAAGGCAACATTCTGGTGGTCATCGTAGAAGAACGACCTGCCATTGGCGCATTGGAAATCAACGGCGCCAAGGAGTTCGACAAAGACACGTTGAAAAAAGCGCTGAAGGACATTGGTCTGAGCGAATCCAAGATTTTTGATAGAGCCTTGCTAGACAGGGCTGAGCAAGAACTAAAGCGCCAATATCTGTCCAGAGGAAAATACGCCGCTGAAGTCAAGACTGAGGTCACCCCTGCGGAACGAAACCGCGTCACCGTGACATTCAACATCAGTGAGGGCGACACAGCCTCCATCAAAGCCATCAATATTTTGGGCGCAACAGCGTTCAAGGAAAAGGTTTTGCTCGACCAGTTCGAGCAAAATACCGGAGGCTATTTCAGTTTTTTTAGTAAAAGCAACCAGTATTCACGACAAAAGCTGGCTGCAGACCTTGAGACACTCAGATCCTACTATCTGAACCGTGGCTATCTGGAATTCAACATTGACTCCACACAGGTGCAGATTTCCCCCAACAAGCAGGATGTTTTTATTACCATCAACATCAATGAGGGTGAGAAATTCAATGTTGGAAAAGTCACCGTTGCCGGTGATCTGCTGGGTAAAGATGAGGAATTCAGAAAACTTCTGCAGCTTAAGGGTGGTGAGGTCTTTAACGGTCAGCTGCTGTCTGATACTCAAAAGGCAATTTCAGACAAGATGGGGGCTTTCGGATACGCATTTGCAAACGTAAATGCAGCGCCAGAAGTTGATCGTGAGAAAAAAGTTGTAGATTTTACAATTTATGTGGATCCGGGTCGTAGAGTTTATGTGAGGCGCATTAACATTGGCGGCAACACAAAGACGCAGGACGAAGTTGTTCGCCGGGAAATGCGGCAGTTTGAGTCATCATGGTATGACGCAGAGAAAATTCGCCTGTCAAAAGACCGTATCAACCGCCTTGGTTTCTTCAAGGATGTAAACGTTGAAACGCCGCCGGTAGAAGGCACCGCAGATCAAATTGATGTGAACGTAGGGGTTACTGAAAAACCCACCGGTAACCTTTTGCTGGGCGCAGGTTTC
>JAJTDO010000070.1 GCA_021300475.1 Burkholderiales bacterium
GTTTGTACTGTCACCACATCGCCACTGATCAAGCCGGATTTCTGCACATTGTTGAGGCTGACAGTCGCATCGCTTGTACCGTCATAGGTCTTGCTGGAAGCCGTAATACCGGAGATGGTCAGCAAGGCTTTGCTGATGTCGGCAGTGGTGGTCAGTTGCGGAGTAATGGCATAGTTGCCCACGTCTGCACCATCAAACTGACTGCTCAGGTTCACGGTTTTGCCAGTACCTGCGTTTTTGGTGTCAAAGGTACCGGTGGTTTGTACTGTCACCACATCGCCACTGATCAGGCCGGATTTCTGCACATTGTTGAGGCTGACAGTCGCATCGATTGTACCGTCATAGGTCTTGCTGGAAGCCGTAATGCCGGAGATGGTCAGCAAGGCTTTGCTGATGTCGGCAGTGGTGGTCAGTTGCGGAGTAATGTCATAGTTGCCTACGTCTGCGCCATCAAACTGACTGCTCAGGTTCACGGTTTTGCCAGTGCCTGCGTTTTTGGTGTCAAAGGTACCGGTGGTTTGTACTGTCACCACATCGCCGCTGATCAGGCCGGATTTCTGCACATTGTTGATACTGACAGTCGCATCGCCTGTACCGTCATAGGCCTTGCTGGAAGCCGTAATGCCGGAGATGGTCAACGTCTTGGGTGTGATCTGACCGATGTTGGCGCTCAGGCTGCCAGAGGGCAGGGTGTAGTTGTCAAGGCTGGTGTTACTGCCGGCAGCAAAGGTGGTGTTATCAACACTGACGTTCAGTCCGACATTGTTACCTACATTCTTGCTGGCGTAGGTTGCAGCAAGGCTGCTGACAGAAACAGATTCACCAGACACAACACCACTGATCAATAGTGCGTCCGCTTGGGAATTTACCGCAGCGCTACCGTCATACACTTTGCTGACAACATCAGTCTTGAGTGACACACTCAATTCAGCCTTGCTGATGGTGCCAGTAAAGGTACTGCCGGACAGGTCTGTGGAATAACCGTAAACAGCTCTGCCGTTGTTGGTGGCAGAGGCGATTTGCAATGGCGACGCCAGACTGACGGTGCGAGCACCTGCATTGGCCGAATCATAGCTGAGTGAGCTGTTGCCAGACAGCGTGACTTCGTCGCCTGCCAGTACGCCCGTCAAACTCAGGGACGTGGCAACTGTACTGCTGATCGCGCGGGTACCGTCATACACTTTATCCAGAGATTGATTAGTGGAAAGGCCAAGGGTCGGCGCAAGTGTATAGAGGAATCCGTTACCCGTACCCAGCACTGTGCTTTCTTCGGTGGCATTGTACTGTCTGAAGTTATAACTCAGGTTGCCTTCCTGATTATCGAGAGGGGAGCTTGAATACACCCTGAAGTTTTTGCCAGACCCAGCGACCAAAGCCTGAGTGTCAGACACGTTGTTAATAAAGTTACCGGCGGCCACTACTTTTACATCACCAGTGGACGAGGCCACCTGGCTGTTGAGTGTGACATCTCCGCTGCTGGTTCGTACTGAAATATCTTGTGCCGCACTCACCGTGCCGAGATTCAGTGCGTTGGCACTGCGAATGTCCAGACCTGTGCTGCCCGTCAGACTGATACGCCCTGCGGCATCTACCGTGATTGGACCCGTGAAGGTGTTGTTGGGGTTGAGCAAGTTGAAGTTGGTGGTGGCACCCCCTGTGAGGAAGGTCTGACCACCCACTACAATAACGCCGCCATCACTTGGCAGGCTTGCAGTGAAACACGCCTTCACCACGCCACTGAATGGGTCGCCAAACGTACCGTTGCCGCATGCAATAGAACCGTTGGCACCTACACGAACTGCGGCAAAGCGTGTTTCATTTCCTGAGGATGCACCATAAACCACAATGCTGCCTGGTACGAGACCACTACAGAATTCGCCTTCAGACGCACAGGCCGTGTCGGAACGTATCACGGCATTGATATCAATGTCGCCTTGTACCTGAACGGAATTGCTGCCGTTAAAGTTAAGGCTCAAATTACCTAGGGTATTTATTGAAGACACCGAACTGCTGTTCAAACTGGTCAGCGAAGTATTGTCTGCATTCGAAACGGTTATCAGGTTACCCAAGTTGTTGTTCGCGTTTGTCAGCGTGATATCTGCACCGCCAGCGTTCAAGTTCAATGCATTGGCTACAGACATCGCATCGGTCTGGGTAATTGCGCCATTTGAATTAACAGTCAAACTATCAACAACTACAGCGCCGAATTCTGTGGCTCTGTTGTTGTTCAGCGTGAAGTTAAGCGCATTGGTGCTGGCAATACTGATGGGGCCTGCGATCTGTGTGCTACCCAACTCGGTTGTGACCGGAGTTGCAAAGGACGCGCCAGAGGTGAGGTTCAAGACAAAGTCTGCACCTTGTGTTGCTGTAAGGCTACCGGACTGGTTAAAGCCGGTCATCGGATTGAGAATTCTCAGGCCAAACTTGCCGTCTATATTGAGGTCACTGACATTAACAGTCGACGAGCCACCGCTGTAATTGTTCAGCAGAATGCTCAATTCAGAGTCAGAATTAAGGTTGCGCGCATTGATGCTGGAAAACGTCAAGTTTCCATTCGGATTGACCGACGTCGTTTCAATGTAAGTGTAACCGCTCAAGCTTGAAAACTCAGAACCGACTAGATAGGCAGACACAGCATCATTGGCAAACTTCACTGCTGAGCTGGAGCCATCGCGCAGGTAGGTGTAACCAGTGAGCAAGCCTGATGAACCCTGGCTATTGTTTGTAACGCCAACCCGTTCAGTGGTGCTTAAGCTTGATCCAAGGCTTGAATTGGCAACGGTGAACTTACCCGTTCCTTGTGATTCAGTGTAAAGATAGCCGACAAAGCCACCCGCGTAATTGTTCTGAGCCAGCACTTGGCCAAATACCTGCGCATTTTGGACGTCCACGCCGCTTAGGCTGTTGTCGATGTTCATATAAACAGAACCGGCAATTCCACCCGCAATTTCATAAGCACTGATTTTGTCTGTCGTAGAGTTCGCACGGCCAAAGGAAATACCTGACACACTTGTATTGCTACTGCCTGAAACAGCGAGAGCCCCGAATACGCCGCCGGCGTTGGAAGTATTGGAAGCAATCTCACCGAACGCTGCTGCGTTATTGACGGAGACAATTGCGCCAGCATAATTGTTGATACTGCCGAAGACGCCGCCGACATTTTGATTTCCGCGCACAAGACTTGATACGTCGCCTGCAGCGCCAAAACGAAGTTCATCAGCCGAGAAAGAGGAAATGTCGTTGAAGTTGCTTAGGCCGAACAAACCGCCAGTGTGCGCGGCATCTGATTTAACCTGTGCGTTCACGGCGGTGTTTGAAACGCTCATCACTGCGCTGGATTCAAGCGTAATTTCACCAATTGCGCCGCCTGTATGGCCGCCCTGAGTGCTCTTGATCTGGGTTGCACTGGCCACCGATGTACCTACGGTAGCGTTGCTGATCTGCAGTTCTGATGCGTCCGAGAGAAACGCATTTCCGACCAAGCCACCGACGCTGTTGTTTGTTCCAGAGATGTTGTTTAAAACTGTGGCGTGGTCAATATTAAGTTGTGCCGAAGTGTATAGATAGATGTAGCCCAATAAACCACCAACACTACCACCGTTGTAAGCGGTAATGGATGCTTGTTCACTTTTCGCAGAACCAACAGCAATACGATTCAAGGAAAATTGAAAATTGTCGCTGATTTCCGTGTAACCAGATACACCGCCAACATCAGACCTGCCTTTTACATTCGCATTGATCAAGACATCATGAATGCTTAAACTGCCATCACCATAACCATAGTATTCACCGACGAGACCACCGACGTAACTGTTCGAGCCTTCAACGGACGCCAACTTCGTTTTGCTTCCTAATCTGCTGTGGCTAATCTCCAGATTATTGGAAGATGAGCCTGACATGTACAAAGCGCCGAAAAACCCGCCCACATATCCATCTTGTGCAATTATGTTGCCGTTTACGGCAGTGGCTTCTATCAGAGCCCGTGAATCGCTTTCAACGGCGATGGAGCCGAACAAGCCACCCGCATAATAATCAGAAGATTTAACTGTAAATGCCGAAGCGCCGGGGTTCCCGATTCGTGAGCGTTTTAAAGAAAGAGCCGTACCACCGTATAAATTGCCTAGTCCCGCCATACCTCCGACACCGTAGACACCAGACACCTGGCTGGTGACGGTGACATCGGACACCTCCAGTGCTGCAGCGCTGGAAAGATCAAAGTAGCCAAAAAGACCACCGGTAGCATAGTTACCGCTGATTGAAGTTGAGTTTAAGGAAGTATCACCACCTACTTTAATTTTCCTCAATTTCACCGAGGAACTGTTCGCAGAATATAAATAACCGATCAGCCCTGCATTGTAAGAGCCAGCCCCGGAAATGTTCGCATTGACTGAAAGATCCGTCAGCAAGCCGCTGGCTGTTCCAGAAATGGAGTATTCGCCAATACCGCCAGTAGCGTTGCTATTACCTGTTATGGTAACCGTATTGCCAACACCACCAACCCTGCTGTTACTGATTGCAAAGTTGCTGTTTCCTGTCTGCGAGAAGTACCCGATGAAACCACCAAGCTGGTTACCGCTTGACGTGAGATTTCCATCCACGGCTACATTGTTTATCAGCAATGAGCCGTTTTCTGTAAGATTCACATAACCAAACACGCCCCCGGTAAAACCGCCAGTTGAGGTAACAAGTGGCGTGGCAAGGCCTGAAGAACCAAGTGAAACTGCATTGAGCGTGAGTGTGCTGGAACCGCTGACATCCAGTTGTCCTGAAAGGCCGGCCTGATAGTTGCTGCTTTGCATGCCAGCATTGATTGCTATGTTGCCAATGTTTGTTTCAGTGGTTCCGTTGCCTAGGTATCGACCAAACAGACCGCCTGCATGGCTGCCAGAAAAACCGGTGTCAATCAAAACTGTTCGACCGTTTTTTTCTCCGATCTGGATATTGTTCATGTTAATGGTGGCGCCTGACAGCGCTTGCACATCACCTGCAAAACCGGCCAGAAAACTGGTGTTGAGATCGGAGTTGAAGCGCTGCACATTGCCATAACTGCTAAAGCCATCAACGGTGAACTGAGCAGTGCCGTTTAGAATGATGCTGCCTGCAAAACCTCCAGCGTATCCGTTGGTTACCTTCAAACCGTCTGTAAGCAGCAACGGGGAGGAATAGATGTTGTTTCGACTGAGCAGACTGCTGTCTGACTCGGCGTCTATGCGACCAAACAGACCGCCTGCATACTGGCTGACTATGGAAGGCGACATCAATACATGGTTGTTGTCGTTGATCAGGGAGGCTCCAATGCCCAAACTAAGCGCACCCACCAAGCCACCGGCATTAACATTGTTGCCAGTGGTGAAAGTGCCGCTGACGCTGGAGTTATTGACTCGCGCCACGGCGTTATTATTGACCAGGAGGTTACCGATGAGACCACCCACAGAACTTCCGCCAGCAGTCACTGTACCCACGATGTGCACGTTATTGACATTCACATTTGTTGCGCTGCCAACCAATCCGCCTGTCTGGCTGTTGCCCTCAAGGCTGTAGTTGGTGAGCGCGAAATTGGCCAGTCGTGCACCATTGGCAGTGCTTAAGAAACCGCCTTGGTCGCCACCGTTTGTCACAGTGACATTGCTGATGACGTGACCGAAACCTTCAATAGCACCTGAGAAGTCACCCACGGTAGCCGCATCCAACACAGAGCGTGAAAAGCTCGCGTTGGAGGCAATGTCATTGTTCAGGTAGTAATGACCTGATGCAGAATGTATCTGAGAAAGGCTGTTGATCTGGTTGTAACTGTCGCGATTGATTTGTACGTTTGGCGCGGCAAAGCCGCTGGATTGACCGGCTTGAGCGACTTGAGCAACAGTCAGGCTTCCGGCAAAGTTGGAAAACGTTCCGTTTGTATCGGTGTTGCGCTTGAAAGTAAGATCACCTTCTGCGTCGAAGTTAATGATGCCATTACCGCTGAGGCTGACCGCTCTGTCAAACACGATGTCTTTACCGGTGGTCAGTGTCACACTGTTGCCCAGATTCAGGCCGGTGCTGTCGCCATTGGTGCCCACTGTCAGTACGCTTGTATTGACACGAATGTTCCCGCTGTCGCTGTTACCAATTGTTCTGGTGTTGAATCCAGAAAATGGCGCAAGGGTTGTTGCATCCACAACGAAAGCGTCTCCGCTGCCACCGTTGCTGCCGAGGCCGATTTCCCGACCTTTGGTAAATGGCGCCAGAAACAATTCACCGGGTGTGCTGCTAACCGTAATCGGGCTGCTGACATCAAATGAGTCGGCAATGACAGTCAGGTTGTTGCTACCCATGTCTACCAAGCCGCCGGTTAAAATCGTTGCTGCGCGAACTTCCAGATTGTTTTGCACCGTGATGTTATTGGGTACGGTCAAACGGGTGACAGTATCTGAGCCAATGGTTACCTTGCCGAACAAGATGTCAATCTGGGTCAGAGAAAAATCGTCGAGGTACAGTGTATTGGCATTGCTGCCGTTTGCACCCACCACAATCTGTGTTTTTGAATTGGGTGCAATCTGCAGGCTACTGTCACCGTAAATGGGAGAATTCAGCGAGATTGAATCGGCTTTGATGCTCAGGTCGTAGCCATCGGTTTCAATGTCGGAATTATTAATAAAGCTGTGACCCTGAATAAGAGTGGGCGCCTTCAGCAGCAAGGTGCTCAGGGTACTGATGTTGCCTGTGGTTTCACCACCGAACTGAACATTTGCAAAGGTGGGGGCGATGTTGTTGAGCAGGGCATCGTTCAACACCAGTTTATCGATGGCACTATCGGCGGTGCCGCCAATCTCCAGATTCAGGCCGGCGGTTTTAGGCGCTAACGCAAGATTACCGAAGCCACTGATGAAATCACCGAGGCTGATATTGTCTGCAAAAATGGAGAGCTTGTTAAACCCGCTGTCCAGCGTGCTGTTGCTAGTGAACGAGGCCCCCGTGAATGTGGTGTTGCCAGCCAATGTGGTGGGACCACTGACAGTGATGTTGCCAGTCCGGCTTGCATCACCAATATGAAGATTTATAACAGATGCCGTATTGATTTTTGCAAAGTCGGCGCTGCTGATGTAAAGACTGTTCGCACTGTTGCCAATGGCATTGATTTCAATGTTCTGAGCGGCAGAGTAGGGCAGGATGGTCAGAGAACCAACATTGCTGCTGAAATTACCCGCGATACTCAGCTTGTCGGCTTGCAAGGTCAGTTCAGTGCTTTTGAGGCTCACAGAACCATTCAATGTTAGCCCATCTGCCGATTGGCTGGTCAAGCGACCACTGCCCAGCACGCTGACGGCCTGGTCAAGCACCCAACCTGAACTGCCTGTGTACACGAGTGCGCCACCATTCAGCGTAATTGCGCCGGTACCCAGCAATTCATTGCGGGCGAATGCAATTTCACCTCCCAAGGCATAAACGCCATCAGACAACTGATTCGCTGCCGCCCCGTTCAGACTTAAACGCCCCGCGCCTTCTTTAATCAGCAGACTGCTGCTAGAACCGAAGTTGCTGGCCAATACGACGTTTTTTCCATTGGTATTGAAGCGGAAGATTTGTCCTGCTTCAGTGGAAAAAATAGAAGAATAGTCTTTTGTGTTTGCAGTACTGAACCCCAACGTACCGCCGTGAAATGCAATTTTGCTGACATTCTGTATCGCGTTTGCAGAGCCTAAGTCGAAACGGCCACCCATCAGGTTAAGTTCACCGGAGAATGTGTTGTTGCCAGCCAGCACAAGGGTGCTGTCGCCTGTCTTTGTCAGGTTCGAACTGCCTGAGATTTGCCCGCTCAAGGTCAAGGCGGCACTACCGCCAGTCAGCAAGGTGGCATCCTGATTAACGATTATGTTTTTGGCGACTGTCTGATTTTGTGTTGCATTCAAGCCGAGCGTTACAGGCGTGGCCACGGCTGAGCCCAGCACAATATCGCCACCTGCCAACGCACTGGTAGAGCTCAGGTAGAGCGCACCTTCGGCAACGATGGTATCGCCAGTCATGGCGTTGCTGACAGCAAGATTCAATACGCCGTCGCCTTGCTTGACCAAGTCACCGGAACCGGAGAAGGAGCCTGCAACCGTTGCACTGCCACCAGAGGTGGTGATTGAATTTTGAACGCCAGCACTCATTGTCAAAGCGCTTGCTCTCAATTCACCGACAGCTAGCAAACTCACTGAACCTGTTGCGCTGGCCAGCGTAGTCGGACCTGAAAAAACCACTGCATTTTGACCTGTGGCAGCAGCCGTACCTTCAACACTGATATTGCCGCTGCTGGTTGTGATGGACAATGCGCCCAAGGTTTGTACGCCAGACTCGCTGCCCAGATAGTTGGTTTGACCTTTAAGGTTAATATCGCCGGAAATACTGGAAATGGTGATGACATCGCCGCCAACGCTGCTGACATTGCTGATGTAGACACCATACTGCCCGAATGCATTTACATTGCTGGCCGAACCAGTGCTGTTGCCCAACAAGGTGGACATCGGAATATCCAGCAGGTGATTTGTGGGGGCGCCGGCCCTTTGTCCGTCAATAATCACCTGACCGCTGGTACTGCGGATGACAGGGGCTGCGCCTGCTTTGGCCGCGATCTCAACACCACGGCTGGTGTTGCCCACAACTCCAGCTGCGGTCGATGGATTGTGAAAGTAATAACCCGCACCGTTGTCGGTGTAGCCGCTCATGCCGGGAGCCTGAAACGACAGGGTGATTGCATCGCCGCCGCCACCTTCAAAAAAGGTCAGAACCAGCGGATAGAACTTACCGGCTTCCAGGGTTTTGCTACCGGTTGCTTCGGCCACGCCATGGAAACCAGGGTTATCCACCACCAGATCGTTGGTATTGGCTTGTGGACGGGCAATGCGCACAGAAGTGAGCTGGCTGTTGGCGTTCCCTAAAAAGAGTTGAGAACCATCGTCGGAAGCCGTCTTGAAATTGTAGACACCGGAAACAGGGGCGTAGAAGTAGCCGCTGTATAGATGCGAATAATTGTCATCGTAATCGGCGCCAGGCGTGGTGGAGTTCACGCTGGTAAAGGGGTTGAGGAATCGACCCAACTGCGAGGACTTTAACTGCGCAGTCTCAAAAAAAGTAAAGTCGTCGCTGTAGGGAAGGTTGTATGCTTTTCCAATCAAACCTGACGAGCTGCCTTCAGGAGCGGTGAGCAAAGTGCTGAAATCAACCCCCGTACCACTGCCTTGGGCATAGCCTCTGATGCTGATTCCACCAGAACCGGAATCAATCACACTGTTACCAGCAATCACAATGGCGCTCTGGCTTGCGGATGCAAAGCCCAGATAGTTGGCGACACTGGTCAGACTGCCCGCATATCCACTACCGTCGCCGGCAGTACCGCCACCGAGGCGAATGTCACCGCCATTGGACACCAGTTGCGAGTCAAGCATTGATATGCCGCCGTAACCACTGCCTTCAAGGTCGGCGTTAAAAATAATTGAACCGTTTTGTGTGGTGATGGACGTATTGTTCATCACAATATCGCCCTTCGCCTTTATTTTTACATTCAGGGCTGCAGCACCGGCGGAATTGGTGATGGGTGCATTGATGTAGACGTTGCTGTCTGCGCTAAACGTAAGCGTGGTTGCAGTTGTACCTGTTGCTTTGGTGATGCCGCCGTTGATAGTGATATCACCGGCTGCATCGTTGATGCTGGTGGTGCTCAAAGAAACATCCGTTGTTTGCAACCCGGCACTGATGGTGGCGGCCATGGCACTGTCCACCACAATGTCATCCGGGTCAATCAACCA
>JAJTDO010000071.1 GCA_021300475.1 Burkholderiales bacterium
ATGCCGGTGTCGTGCGGCCTTGGGCTTACCTCAGAAAACCATACCATATCGCCTTTGACAAACAGCTCGACACCAAAAATTCCTGCACCGCCCAGATTGTCAGTCACTTTTTTTGCAATGTCTTTTGCTTTGGTCAGGGCGATCGCTGACATCGGGTGAGGCTGCCAACTTTCCACGTAGTCGCCAGCCACTTGAACATGTCCAATGGGTTCACAAAACCGGGTCTCCATTGTCTGATCGCTGCTGCGGGCACGCACCGTTAATAAAGTGATCTCATAATCGAAATCAATGAAGCCCTCCACAATGACACGCCCCGCATCCACACGTCCGGCAGAAGCGGCATAGTTCCATGCAGCCACAACATCCGCAGGTCCATCAAGCTTGGATTGCCCCTTACCTGAGGAGCTCATGACGGGCTTGACGACACAAGGGTAACCAATGGCTGCCTGACCGTCAGAGCCATCAATCGCGGCCTGAAGTGCCTCCAGAGAGCTCGCGAACCGGTAGGGCGACGTCGGCAGCGCCAACTCTTCAGCCGCCAGACGTCTTATGCCTTCGCGGTTCATGGTCAGCCAGGCCGCCCGGGCTGTCGGGGTCACACGAACGACTCCGGCGCTTTCAAGCGCCATCAGCCGTTCCGTTGCAATTGCCTCAATTTCAGGCACAACCACCAAAGGCTTTTCGCTGCGGATAATGGCCTCCAGTGCGTCGGCATCGGTCATGGCAACCACGTGGCTGCGATGCGCCACCTGATGGCCTGGCGCATTTTCGTAGCGGTCTACGCCAATGACCTCCACCCCCAGGCGCTGCAAGGCAATGATGACTTCCTTGCCGAGCTCGCCGCAACCCAGCAACATGACGCGGGTGGCAGACTGTGAAAGGGGGGTACCGATATTCACTGGAAAATTTATCATTTAATTTGGCTGTTTAAATAGAAAAGTGGGGTTAAAAGAACAGCTTTCAGCGCATCAACACGTGTCTTCTTCCTTGCGGGGAATGATCTCTTCGATATGAGATGCCTCATCGAAAAACACCACCAGCAACACCAGCATCACAGGCCCGATAATCAGCCCAACGATACCCAGCGTAATAACCCCCCCGAAAACACCGAATAAAACTGCTAAAAAGGGCAGATGGGTACCGTCTTGTATAAGCAAAGGGCGTATCAGATAGTCTGCAAACAGGACAACAATTGTTCCCACCACAAACAGCGCAATGGACGCCCCGGAATTGCCTGCGGTAAAAAGAACCACGGCCACAACGGCCAAAACTGCAGGCGCTGCCATGGGCACAAACGCAATCACCGCCGTAAATGTTCCAAACAACACAGCCCCGGGTACACCGCAAATAAAATACAAGCTGGCCAATAAAACCGCTTCTGCAAACGAGACAATGACCAAGCCGTTCACGGACGCCCGCATTGCTGAAGGCAGGTGAATGACGTAAGGATGCCAACGCCTGCCCAGCCAATCATTGCCAATTCGATTTAAAGTACCTGACAAGCGAACACCGTCGCGGAAAAAGAAAAAAAGCACCCACAAGGCAAAAAACAGGGTGGCAACACGTTCAAGCAACTCAACTAGCAAGGTCCGCGCGGTGGTTTGAACCACGCTCAAGCGGCTGGTCAGCGATTCTTTGAGCGCCACAGACAATTGGTCCGGGGTTGCGATGTAAAACTGCCATCTGTCATCAAGAAAGCGCCCCAAAACCGGCACCTCCTTCAACCACTCGGGTGCGCGGACACCCACACCATCGGCCACAAGAAGAAAATCCGTAAAGTTCAGGACATCGTTTACCGCGAACAGGAGCAGGGCAATCATGGGGCCCACCAACAACACCGCTACCAGCAAGGTGGTCAGCAATGAAGCCGAATTGGGTCGCCCGGACACCTTCCCCAGCACCCAGTTGTGCAGCGGCCAAAATGCAATGGCAATAATGGCTGCCCACAGCAATGACAGCAGGAAGGGAGAAAGAACCCACACAGCACCGGCAATGATACCGACAGAAAACAGGGTGCTGACAAGAGACTTGGGTTGCCTTAAGTGGTCTGCCATGTCGGCATTTCTCACAGAAAAACGTTATAGGAATAAGCTATTCTAATTCCAGATACCGATGAACGCATCAGAAGGAGCAATTTGTTTTGACTACACCACGATTATTGACAGGAATGTTGGCCTTGGGTCTTCTCTTGGGCCTTGCTCAACCCAGCTTTTCAGCGGAACGTTCGCATCAGCATGACCCGAAAATCACACTCGAACACACGCAACAACAAGAGGTTGCAAACGATATTGCAAGCCTGTCGCTGTTTTTCGAGGTCAAAGACAAGGACGCAGGCACTGCGAGCCAAAAAGCAACAGTGGCATTGAACAATGCACTGGCAAAACTCAAAAGCGATGTTGCGGTTCAAGAGAAACGCTCTTCCATACAGACCTACTCTGATTTCGGCGCGGACGGAAAAGTTTCTGGCTGGCGGGCGAGGGTGGAGTTGTCGCTGGATGGCAACGATTTTTCCGCCTTGAGCAAGGCAGCGGCTAAAACTGCGCCTGAATTTGCTTACTCAGGCATCAGTTATCGCTTGAGCACAGAGAGCAGGCAAAGGGAAGAGCAACTGCTGATCAACAAAGCTGTCTTGGCTTTCAAGGAAAAAGCACAAACCGTGGTTACCGCATTTGGTTTTGTTGGGTATCAACTGGCCGATGTCACAGTTAAAACATCTTCTGACATTGGCTCAGGTCCGCGTTTCCGTTCAGAACCCATGATGATGGCCTCGGGCATGGCCTCAGACGGTGTCGCCCCAACGCTGGAAGGCGGAAAAGCGCGTGTAACTGTCAGTATTACAGGCGCCATTTCTCCACGTTAAACCTCTACAAACTCAACCGCGAGGCCGGAATGCAATCACATTGCTGGCCGTTTGGTTTGCGGGGGCGATCGATTCGGTCTCTCGCTCCTGCTCTGCTACGGGGGCGCCGCTCGGCGTGACTGCCCAGCGGTGAATGATGTCGTCCACCTTGTCCAGATTGTCAGAACTGACCATGCGCAACACTGGCTCAGCCTCTTGAAAAACACTGCGCGCCTCATTCATGCTTTCACGCATTTTGCCAAACGACTCCCACATCAAGTTAGAAGCGAAAATGGCCGACTGGAGGCCGCTTTTGGCTTTCCGTCTGTGCATTTGCAGCGTAAACAGGGTTTGTTCAAGCATTAAACGGGAGTCAGGTCTGGCAGAGTCTATAAATTCCCGCAAAGCTTCTTCACGCTTCTGGTCAAAAGCCACCGGGTCTTCTTGGTGCAACTGGGCCCATTGGGCAAAATCGAAGTCAGTCATTCAGAGCTCCTTGCTAAAATCTTTGGTCGATTCAAAGTCCGATAAAAACTCGTGTACCATCTGACGCAGGTCCTGCATTTGTGCCTTTTGTTGCGCAAGCTCCCACTTAAGTCGGGCGTTTTGTCGCATCAGGTCGCCCACGTCGAGGAATTGCCGCCCCAGAAGTTCTGGGGCTTTTGCTATGTCTGCAGTGAGGTAAGTTTTCGTATCCATGTCGTTTGTACTGACCAAACTGGAAATTGGTTTTAGGTAATGAACTCAAATCGAATATTTTTTGCACTGATGTCCGCCTGCCTGGTCAATCTGGCTCATGCTCAACTGGACGAACCTGAATACGTAAAATCCTTCGCATCAGAAAAATCCGAATGCATTAAAAAAATCAAGCGCAATCAATTCGTTGAGTCCGCAGAACACTGCAGGGCGTGGGTTACTCTGGCGCCGGACATTCTGGAAAAAAGCGAAGCACTCAATCTCTTGGGACAGGCGTATGCGAGCGCAGGCGACATCGAAGAGGCACAGGCTTCATTTGATGAAGCTGAGCAATATCTGTTCAAACAAACCGATCCAGGCGCGCTTGAAAAATGGGTGCAAACACAAGCCATGCGGGCACGGTTGGCAGAGGGCCGAGACAATCTATCAACAGCCGACCTTATTTATCTAAAAACTGTCGACTGGGTTCTGCGTAAACAAGGCAGCAACCACCTGACTTACGCACTGGCGTGCGAAAACCGCGCCGCTTTTTTGGCCAGAACAGGCAACATGAACTCCGCGACAGAGCTTTTCATACAAGCTGTCTCCGCTTATGACACGCTTTATGGCCCTTACAATGAACGTAGTCTGGAAACAATTCTGAATCTTGCAGTCGCACAACTTGATGCAAAACAGCCTGAAAAAGGTCGGCAAACCTTGCTGACGCTTTACAACGCAATGAAATTGGGGAAACGCGACAACACCGAAGGCGCTGCAGAAGCCCTTACTTTTCTTGGAAATATTGCCGCTGAACAACAAACACCGGACAAAGCGCTTGGTTACTTTCAAAAAGCCATCGAAATCCGCGAAAACATACATGGTAAAAAAGATTTGCGGACCGCTCAGTCGTACAACAGCGCAGGTATGATGTTTGCCAAGATGGGCAATGCGGCTGCAGCCGAAACACTGTTGGCCAAAGCCTATGTCATACGCAGAGAGGTGCTCGGGGAAGACGAACCCCGCACCATAGATACCCTGACCACCGTTAGAGCTTTGATTGAAGTTCAGCGTCGGCAGACCGACAAAACCAAAAAAACAGGACTAGTTCAATAGAACACAGCCCAACACCGCAAAGAAACCGCTTTTATCAAACGTCAAAATTAGGCTGGCGTCTTGCCGCCTTAAGCCTTGTCATTACACTAAATTTTACAAACACAAGTTGGTCGAACGAAACCTTCATTGAGATGGAGCAGGAGGAGGGCACACTTGGCCAAACGTCTGCAGACACGCAAAAAAATCCAGACCAAATTCCCGTTATCAAGCGAGCGCTTGGAATCTCTTTGGAAAGCCGGTTTGTTGATCGAAACAATTGGCTAAATCGCATCACAAATCTTCCGCAGAAATACATAAATGATGTTTTTCAATGCCTTACGCCATACTATTCAGACGCCTTCGATGAACTGAAAATTATACAAAGCCAGGCTAAAACCATTCCACCCATCTTCAGTCTCTACAAACCGGCCAGCGATACCTGCTATGTAGGCACCGCTACGCTTGAAAAAATCTGGAAAAAAGTTGCAGAGAAACTCGATCAGTTTGATGAAAAAGATGACCTTGCAATCTTCACGGAAATTGCCTTTGCCCATGAGGTCGGTCACTGCATCGCCTTTAAATACCTCACGGCTGAAAACAAGGCATGGACACTGTATGAACGGGAAATTTTTTCCGATGCATTCGCCATTCTGCACATAGAACGCTGGATGAGCGAAGACCGTGACACCGCCTATCAACAGATGCTGAAACTTCGCCTCGGAGGGCCGCCAGACCCTGAAAGACCCAGTCCTGCAGACATTCTCAAGCTAAAAGCCTTGTCGGAAGAAAATCAGCAAGAACAAATTTCTGAAGGTGACTATCTCTACCAGGCCGAACAGGCCTTGCATTTAATCAAGCAATTGCATGCTTTAAAAGCCCCAGAAAAGCATTCCAAAAGCACAGCAGAAAAAGAAAGCAAAGCAGAAGACTAAGCGCATTGAAACGGTTGGAGAGTCCCTTATATTCTTACTGGTTTACATAATATAAATTATGCGCACTTTAAAAACAGGTGCAGAGGGGGGAAGCCCACATGGGTAGCTACGCCAGGCGGAGCAAAAACTTAAAGTACATTCATTGATGAATGGATGAACACCATGTTTCTCGAAACCTTACTAGCTGCAGTCGTTGGAATCAACGCAACCGAATTGACCCTACAAACGGTCAGAGACCAAACCCAAGCGGTGGTGTCTGAGTATCAGGTCAAGGGGCTGCGCGTTCAAGTGGCAAAAATCGAGGTGAACAATCCTTCCCCCCTGCTGACACGCTCTTCACCTTCTGTCTGCACCATCATGCTCAATACGAACAGCACAGCAAAGGTTGTCTGGGGCAAATTTGTGGATACCAAAGAGCCTACAGAAGAAAACGCTCTCCAAGCCTTCTCGATTGCCCATGAAATGGGCCATTGCATGCTGAGCAAAGCCCGCAAGAGCGAAATGGACCTTCCAGTCTTATCTGCCCAATTGAAGAGCAATGCTCAAGGCCAGTCCGCTGAATTCAGCACGCTGGTGGGTCGCAAAAGCAATCCGGGCTCTGAAGAACGCTACGACGAAACTTTTTCAGACTTGCTGGGCTTGCACTACGTGGCCAAGAAGCATCCTGAGCAGTTCAAGTTGGTGCTCGAAAAACTTAAGGCCGTTCGCGAAGAGTTTGCGAGCCACGATGTTTCGCATCTTTCAACACCGTTTCTCAGCGGCCAAAACTTAAGAAGCGTTGATAAGTTTTTGTCGCAACTCAATGGAAAACCAACAGAAGTTTCAAGCTTCCAAGCGGCTATCAAGACGCTTGAGCAAATTTAACAAAATCACACAACAAGAGGTATATAATGCTTTCACGCGTATTGACACTGGCTTTTGTTCTCGTTTTGACACCCGCCGTTGGTGCAAAGTTTACCAATGCTTATCAGACACTTGGAGAAAAAATCTCAGAAAAAGTTGAGATGGCCATTCCAACAGGTAAATTGCTGTAATCTATTAAGCAAGAACTTCAATTATCTGATTTTAAAAGAATAATCTTTAAATCTGAATTATCTGTTTTTTCCGCGTAATTCAATGCAGAGAACCCAGCCTGATTGACCAGTTTGGTATTAGCTCCCTGCTTGATCAAGGCAACTGCCGACTCCGTTGATCTGACCCTCGCCGCCATCATCAGAGGCGTCGTACCATTGGGGCTCAGCGCATTAACTTGAGCGCCATTGGCAATCAAGAGTTGCACAACAGAGACTTGCGCATTCGATGCGGCATAGTGCAGGGGCGTCCACCCGCTAGGGTTGATCAGAGCGCCCTTCTTAAGCAAGGTTTGAACCCAGGTTATTTCGCCCAAATAACTGGCGAGCATCAATGCGGAATCACCATTGACATCGGTCAGGTTCACATCAATGTCGCCACGGGCCATCAACCACTCAGCCACCTCTTTTGAACCTCGCTGCATGGCATACACCAGCGCCGGACTGCCATTTGACAGAATCAGGTTAGGCCCCAAACCCTTGTTTGCAAGTTGCTGGAAACTCACCAACTGATTCATCTCTATGGCCCATTGATAAACTTCATAAGCACCGGCTTGCGCTTTTGCGCAAACAGCGACAAATGCAAATGAAATCAGGGCTTTCCTCAAAGCAACTTTTTTAATCATGCGTTTAAATCAAGCTTGAACAAGCGTTGAAAGTTCGCAGTTGTGGCTTCTGCAATTTCTTGCGCACTGGTCTGGCGTTCCAACGCAATTCTCGCGGCCACATGTGGCACAAAACTGGGCTCGTTGGTTTTTCCACGAAACGGCACTGGCGCCAAGTAAGGTGAGTCCGTTTCAATCAACATCCGGTCCAAGGGCATTCTTCTTGCAACGTCGCGGAGCGATTCCGCATTTTTAAACGTCACAATTCCAGAAAAGGAAATGTAGAAACCCATCTCCATGCCTGCCTGAGCCACCTCCCAGCTTTCCGTGAAGCAATGAAGCACGCCCCCTACTCTATCGGCGCCCTCTTCTTTCAAAAGCCGGATGGTGTCTTCGCTGGCTGAACGGGTATGCACAATCAGGGGTTTTTTTGCCGCTACCGCAGCCCGAATGTGTATCCGGAAACGCTCTCGTTGCCATTCAAGATCACCCTGCAGACGAAAATAGTCCAAGCCGGTTTCACCAATCCCGATGACTTTTTTATCACTGGCGTTTGAAACCAACCAGTCAATATCAGGCTCCACTGTGTCTTCGTAATCAGGGTGGACCCCAACGGTTGCAAACAGATTGGCGTGCGCATGCGCCAATTCAAGGACACGGGGAAACTCTGTTCGGGTCACGGAGATACAGAGCGCATGGGTAACTTGCGCAGTTTTCATCCGGTCGAGTAAAACATCAACGTTTTCAGCCAGACCCGGAAAGTCAAGATGGCAATGGGAATCGATAAACACTAGAGGGTGGCAGTCTTTTTCAATGAAGACTGTATGTTACCAAGACTGGCCTCTATGCACACCATCAACTGCCTGGCCGATGGCTCTGGTCCAAGTTGTATACCCAAACCCGGAGGGGTTTCCCCCCCCTCTGTCAGTGGGCCCAACCAGACCACACGACCAGTGACGGGGAATTTTTGCCCGCCCTCTTCCAGACTCACAAACACAAAAGCGGCGTCACCGAGTTGTGCCTGCTCAGTTGAAGCCACGAACAATGCCCCACCCTCAATAAAAGGCATGTAGGCATGGGCCAACGAAAGCCTGTCTTTGAAATGTGCGGTTAATCTCAGCATTTAAAACCCCATTTTTTAACAATACCTTGGCAAGCAATACAGTGCGAAGGTGCAATGATGCGCTCAAACTTTAAAACAGGATGCCCACCGGACCGCCAGATCATCGAGCTGCATGCGCAGATTTAATGGGTGTGTCGCCATGGGCATAAAGTCGATGCAGTTCTCCAGATAGGCCGGCAAGGCAGTTTCACCCGCCAACCGGACTTTCTGCAACTGCGGCTCAATCCAGTGCAAATGCAACGGGGGCCTGCCCTGCTTTACCCGCATAACCTCATACCCCAGCAACAACACCGTTTGCAACCATTGCGGCAAACCAAGCGCTTCCAGACCCACGGGTCTTTCCTTAACCCCGGACAGTGCGGCCTGCAGCAACCATTCCAAGCATTGTTCACGCAAAGCAACAGAGTCGTCTTTTGCTGCTTGCTCAAACAGAAACAGGGCTTTCAGAGGGGCACCGACACCCAAACCCAGTGCCTTTGCAGAATCCGCAACCCCTCTGTAGGCCAGCCATTGGGTCGCCTGAACCGCAGAGGCCGCACCGCAATCCACGCTTTTTACGCGGGAACGCACAGTCGGAATCAATTTTGCAGGATGCGAAGCCACCAGCACAAAGCACAAACCCTCACCGGGCTCCTCCAGCGTTTTCAAAATTGCGTTGGCCGACTCAAGGTTCATTTCATCGGCAGGCCAGATTAAAATCACACGCTTGCCACCCCGGTGAGCCGTCAGCGTTGTCATCCGGGCAAGGTTGCGAATGTCTTTGATGCGAATTTCCTTGCTGGCCTTCTTTTCCTTGTCATCCGATTCGTCGTCCTCACGGCGCAAACGAACAAAATCGTCTACCAACGCCTCTGGCACAATTTCAATAAAATCAGGGTGCTGCCCGGCATTGAACAACAAGCATCCTTGGCAATGACCACAAGGGTGCTGCCCGGGCAACGGATGCTCACACAACAGCGCCTGCGCCAGGCGACGCCCCAAAAAGCGTTTCCCGTGACCCGACGGACCAAACAACAGCAAGCCGCCACCGGCCTGCGATGCCCTGACCACATCGGTCCAGACCTGTTCATGCCAAGGCAACAGACCCTGATGGATCAACGTCTCCACTCATTCAACCTTTTTTCAAATGCAAGCAGTACTTCACGAGAAACCGATGCAAAATCAGCAACTGCATCAATGACTTCAAACCGCCGAGGGTCTTCAGCCAGACGCCGCAAATAGCCCTCACGCACGGCTTGGTGAAACGCCTCGGGTTCTTTTTCGAACTTGTCTTAAAATGTAAGGTCAGGCTTCAACCCATTCAGCACCCAAGACTCCAGAGACGCCATACGGCCCCAAGGCATACCGCGCGCGCTGGACTGATAGGCAAAACTTGCATCCGCAAACCGGTCTGTCACCACTGTGACGCCCTTGCTCAGTGCGGGTTCAATCACTTTGACCACATGCTCACGCCGGGCAGCAAACATCAGCAAAGCCTCGGTTTCCAAATCCATGGGTTCGTTGAGCAACAGCGCCCTAAGATGCTCACCCAAAGGCGTTCCCCCCGGCTCACGCGTCCTCAAGACAGGAAAACCATTTTCCTCAAGCACAGCCACCACTTCCTGAATATGGCTGGATTTACCGGCGCCATCCATGCCCTCAAAACTGATCAATCGACCTCGCAGCGTCACGGAGTGCCCGCCTTTCTCTTGTTCCTGATGTAACGATCCACCGCTTTGTTGTGTTCGTCCAGCGTGCTGGAAAAATAACTGCTGCCATCGCCCTTGGCCACAAAATAGACAAATGGCGAATTTGCAGGCTGAACTGCCGCCAGCAAGGCGTCACGCCCCGGCAATGAAATGGGGGTCGGAGGCAAACCATTGCGGGTGTAGGTATTGTAAGGTGTGTCCGCGCGCAGATCGCGGCGCCGCAAATCACCATCAAACGCTTCGCCAATACCGTAAATCACGGTCGGATCGGTTTGCAGCATCATGCCTTTTCGCAAACGGTTGGCAAACACACTGCTGATGGATTTCCTGTCTGACGCCAATCCAGTCTCTTTTTCAATGATGGACGCCATGATCAAAGCCTCATAAGGCGATTTCAAGGGAACATCGGGGTGGCGCAGAGCCCAGGCCACGTCAAGTTCATACGCCATTCTTTTTTGCGCCATTTCAAATAACTGTAAATCACTGGCATTTTTAGGAAACAAATAGGTGTCAGGAAAAAACAAGCCTTCAGGATGGCGTCCATCGAGCTTCAAGGCAGCCATCAACTCGGCATCGGACATTTTCAGGGTTTCGTGGCGCAGCGCAGCGTGTTGATTCACCGCTTGCCGAAAACGTTGAAAAGACCAACCCTCGATGACCGACAATTCACTGAAACGAACATCTCCCCGACTGATCAGCTTTACCAAACCCCAGGCCGACAACGCTGGCGGCAACTCAAAGCTGCCCGCCTTTAACCGTGAGGCCACACCGGAGGTTTGAGCCAATACGGCAAAGACCCTCGGATGGAGCTCAATGCCTTGCGCCTGCAACTCCTGTCCAACAGCCAAAGCGCCCTGCTTGGGTGAAATATGGACAAAATCCAACCCGGGCTTCACCGTCAAAGGGCCAAATGCATACCATCCTGCAATCGCCATCAACAACATGGAGGAGAGCAAAAAACCCACAAAAAAGCGCCTTGATCGGCCTGACGTGGATTTGCGTCTTCGCATGGGAATGACTTTTGATGGTTTAGCCAACGATGGACCCCTAAAAACGCTGCCGGTACAAGAAACCCGGACACAAAAGCATGGATAATACAATGTTAGTGAGGCTTTCCAAACAGTCCTCGCTCCATCGGCCATCATCGCAATCAGGAGCTCAGATGTCGGGTATCAAGCGTGAACTTTTATCAACCCTCGGGGTTATTTTAGCAACGGGTGAAGAAGCGGCGAGCTTCCTGCAAGGGCAACTCACCAATGACGTTGCCTCCATGAGTCCGGACCAAGCCAGGCTTGCCGGCTATTGCACCGCCAAGGGGCGACTGCTGGGACAATTCACGGTCCTGCGCCAGGGCGCAGACTTGTTTTTGATCACCGACAAGGCATTGCTGCCCGCCTTGGTAAAAAGGCTGTCCATGTTCGTATTGCGCGCCAAGTGCAAACTGCGGGACGTCAGTAATGACTTTGTAATCACCGGTCTGAAGGGCTCCATGCCGGAGCTCTCAGCAGCTTGCGGCATTGATCTCTCCGGCACAAGCTCGCAAATGCAGGTCAAACGAAACAGCGATAACAGCAAGACGGCTGTCACTTGGTTTAACTGCGACGGGGCGCAACGCGTGTTGCTGCTTTCGGCGGCAGATCACTCAGTTGAAGAGCCTGAAACACCTGAAAGCGAAAAGTTCTGGGCACACGACGATATTTTGTGCGGCATACCGCAAATTGAAAGCCGGACAGTTGAAACTTTTGTGCCCCAGATGGTGAACCTGGATCTGATTGGCGGCGTTAATTTCCAGAAAGGTTGTTACCCGGGGCAGGAAATCGTTGCACGCTCACACTACCTCGGCAAAATGAAACGTCGCATGCACCTAGGCCATGTCATCACCGACAATCTGACTCCCGGAACAGACATCTTTGCCTCCACACACCCCAACGAGCCGGCAGGCAAGGTTGTTTCTGCTGCAAAAGGTGTGAATAACAGCACAGTTTTTTTATTTGAGGTTTCCAGCGATTTGCTCGAAGGTGCCACACTGCATCTAAACACGCTTGAGGGGCCAGAGGTCTGTCTGGGCAAACTGCCCTATTCCATCACTCAAAAACCCAACTGAGCCTTTGTACAAAAACGGTCGTTCTTAATACCTATGAAAATGCAGACAAAGTGGCTCTATGTGTATTACAAGGTCGGTGAGGCAGAACTGCCGTCCTTTTGCAATCACGCTGCCACGCTTTTTACCCGGCTTGAACAAGCCAGCGCAGATGCCCCGGTGGCCTTCAAGCCGCAATTGCTCAGACGCCCGGAAATCAAACAAGGGCTCATCACCTTAATGGAAGTTTACGGACCAGTCACCGAGCCTCAACTGCTCGCATTGGTTGAATCTTTGACCAAGCTTCGCGCCGACATGGGCTGCTATGCGCACTTGTCGCTGAGCAGCGAATACTTTTCTGAACTGACATGTGCCTGATTGCGTTCTCTGTTAATGCCCACCCCGAGTACCCTCTGGTGCTGCTTGCAAATCGCGACGAATTTCATGAGCGCCCCACATTGCCAAGCCAGTGGTGGAAAACCGAAAAAAATACCGAGGTGTTGTCGGGGCGCGACCTGCAAAGCGGAGGAACCTGGATGGGCATCACCGCTGGCGGACGGCTTGCGGCGCTGACCAACATCAGAAAACCGACTGGCAAGCCGGGGAACAAATCCAGAGGTTTACTGGTGCTGGAGGCCTTGGAGGCCAAACGCCCGGCGGGGCTCGCCCTCAGTGACTACAAACTGTTTAACCTGCTGATTGCGCAAGCCAATTTAGAAGGCGAATGGAGCGTCATGTGTCAGAATGAATACAGCCGCCCCCAAGACCTTAACCACGGCGTCCACACGCTCTCAAACGCCAGTTTGAACAGCCCGTGGCCAAAAGCCCTGCAACTCAAGGCCGCCCTGACCCATCTGCTGACCCAACCCTTTGAGCACTGGGAAACATTGGCGTTTTCGGCGCTGGGCAACACTGAAACCCACCCCGATGAAGCCTTGCCCAACACGGGCGTCCCTCTGGAATGGGAGCGAATGCTGTCGGCCGCCAAAATTGTTTCTCCCGCCTATGGCACACGGGCAAGTACCTTGATTGTGGCCAACCAAGGCGGTGAGGTCATCTGGCAGGAAAGGAGTCTGGATGCCAAGGGCATGGAAACCTCCAGAAGCATTGAGAAGTTTCAACTGCAATGGCACTGAATTCAGAATACCTTTTGACCGAAGATTCACCAAATCAAGTGGATTTTAAAGGTTCAAAACGCCTGTACAATCAGTCATCTACATTCACAGAATTGTTATTGGTTCCAAGATGAAACTGTTTCTTGATTTATTCCCTGTGGTTTTGTTCTTCATTACTTTCAAGGTCGGGGGCACACACGGAGAAGAACTGTCGCTATTTCTTACCCAATACGCTGGTTTCCTCACACAATCTGGCAGCATTGGCCCGAAAGAAGCGCCAATTCTGGCCGCCACATGCGTCACAGTGATCGCGACCCTGGCACAAGTGCTAATACAAAAGTCCATGGGTAAAAAAGTGGAAACCATGCAGTGGATTACGCTCGGCATCATCGTAATTTTGGGTGGAGCCACCTTGTTTTTTAATGACGAAGGTTTTATCAAGTTAAAACCCACCGTTGTTTATTGGGCCTTGGGATCTGCACTTCTGTTTTGGCAGTGGGTACTGAAAAAAAATGCCTTGCAGTTGATGCTGGGTGCCCAATTAAAACTGCCCGAGGCAATTTATGGTCGGTTATCAACTGCCTGGGCTGGTTTCTTTCTGAGCATGGGAGCTATCAATTTGTGGATTGCGCACCATTGGACCACAGACCAATGGGTAAACTTCAAGTTGTTTGGAACATTAGGCGCAACCATCGGATTCATTGTCCTTCAAAGTATTTTTCTGGCGAAACATTTGCAGCCGAACGCCATGGAATCAGCCAATAACGAACCAACAGATTCAAACCATTAATGAAACCCAGTGCAGAAGAATTGAAACTACGCTTTCAAGCGGTATTTGGCCAACATGTCATCGTCAATGACGACTCACACTTACACGTGGGACACGCCGGAGCCGGCGGAGGTGGACACTACAGTGTCGAGATTATCTCTGAAAAATTCTTGGGACTGCGCACATTACAAAGACACAGACTCGTTTATGATGTCGTGTCTGAAATGATGCCTCACGAAATTCACGCTCTATCAATCAACGCCAAAGTGCCAGAATAGGCCAGGTAGCAACACAACTTAAGTACTAAGGAAAACGTAATGTCACGATTCACCCTCCGCATTCTTGCCACTGTTATCGGATTGTCTGCTTCTGCTGGCGCTTTTGCACAAAATATTGCCGTTGTTAATGGGCGTCCAGTGCCGAAAGCGCGCGCCGATTTTTTCGTCGCTGAACAAACAAAACAAGGCCAGCAAGACACGCCGGAACTTCAAAAGATGGTTCGTGAAGAACTGATCAACCGGGAAATCCTGCAGCAGGAAGCAGAACGCAAGGGCCTGGGTTCAACAGCAGAAGTGAAGCAACAACTGGAATTGACCAAGCAAGCCATTTTGTTGCGCGCGCTTCAGGAAGATTTCATGAAAACCAACAAACTGTCTGATGAAGAGTTGGCCAGTGAATACAACAAAATCAAGGCTCAGTTCGGCGACAAGGAATACCGCGCCCGTCATATTCTGGTGGACACAGAAGACAAGGCAAAAGCCCTGATCGAGCAGATCAAAAAAGGTGCGAAGTTTGAAGACATCGCCAAAGCGAATTCAAAGGATCCAGGCAGTGGCCAAAATGGCGGTGATCTGGACTATGCAGCACCCGGTAATTTTGTTCCAGAGTTTTCGCAAGCCATGACAGCGTTGCAAAAAGGTCAAATGACAGAAACGCCGGTTAAAACACAATTCGG
>JAJTDO010000072.1 GCA_021300475.1 Burkholderiales bacterium
CGCATACACGCCACCGCGCTCCACAATTTCATCAGAGGCAGGGCAGATGTTGAGGTTGCGGGTCATGACGTCACCCAGCCAGCGTCTGGAATCTTCCCCGCTCAAGGTATCCGGCAGTTTTTCCACGACCGTGCGGGCAAACACGGCTGAAAAGCCTGCCTCGGTCAGGTCGCGCCACAGGTCGGCACGCGCAGGGTTTTTTTCCATGGCGGTGCGCCAGTTCAACACCGACATTTGCTCGGAAAGCATCTCGCGCATTTGCCGCAATTCTTCCATCACCGGACGGGTCATTTCCATCTCTTGTTCACGCAGCGAGGCATTTCGTACGGCCATCGGCGGCTCGCGGTGAACGTCGCGCGACTGGGACGCTTCACGCTCTTGTGCGCGTTCCTGCTCACGCACTTCTTCAATGCGCTTCCATGACACGGGCTGAACATCACGCTTCACCATGTTGGGCATGCCGGCCGACACCACCGGTGCCGCAAAAGGTTCACCCATGCCAGTGTGCGTGGACAAGGCACCGCTTGTCGGCCTCTGGACCGCGGCAGGCAGGTCTTCAGCCAGTGCGGCAAGAATTTCAGTACCGGAGGCGGTTTGCTTGGTCGAAAGAATGACTGCTTCCTCGCCCAGATCTTCACGCAATTTTTTCAAGGCCTCTCGAGTGCTGGCACCCGTGAATTTTTTAAGCATCATGATTTCGCTCCCACAACGGATGCCACCCTAATCGTTTTCGACTCGGGGATTTCACTGTGCGACAACACCCGCAAACGGGGCACAGCGCGTTTTAGCAACTTGGCCAGCGGCAGCCTGAGTGCATCAGGCAGCAGCAGGACAGGACTCTGTCCGGCGGCTTCCTGACGCGCAGCAGCGTCACTGATTTGTTGAGTTAATGTTTCTGCAAGCATCGGTTCAATGCCGATCTGATCAGGACCGACCGAGGCCTGCGCCTGGGTCAGCAATTGTTCAAGCCGGCCATCGAGCACCTGAACATTCAGGTCGGCCGTTCCGCCGCTGAGTGCCTGCACGATGGCGCGCCCCAGAGCGATGCGAACGGCAGCAGTGAGTTCAGCCGGCGACTGGGTACGGGGTCCGTTTTCCAGCAGGGTTTCGAAGATGGAACGCAGATCGCGAATGTGCACACCCTCTTCCAGCAAGTTTTGCAAAACACGCTGAACGGTGGCCAGCGGCAGCAACTTGGGCGTTAAATCTTCCACCACTTTTGGCGTGCTCTTGGAGAAATGGTCCAGCAACTGCTGAGACTCCGCACGGCCCAGCAACTGGGCTGCCGAGGTCTGCAACAAATGCGAAAGATGCGTGGCGACCACCGTGCTGGCGTCCACCACGGTGTAACCGGCAGACTGCGCTTGTTCTTTCATGCCCTGCTCTATCCAGGTGGCGGGCAAGCCAAAGGCAGGGTCTGTGGTGATGTTGCCTTGCAACTGCATGCTCACACGCCCCGGGTTAATGGCAAGCAACTGGTTCACAAACACTTCACCCTCGCCCATGGGAACCCCCTTGAGCAAGATGCGGTAAACACTGGGACGCAATTCAAGGTTGTCGCGGATGTGCACGGCAGGCGGCAGAAACCCCACGTCTTGCGCAAACTTTTTGCGGATCGCCTTGATGCGCTTTAGCAAATCGCCTTCCTGGTTTTTATCGACCAAGGGAATCAGGCGGTAACCGACTTCCAGCGCAATCACGTCCACGGGCTGCAAGTCATCCCAACTGGCTTCTGTGTTTTCTGCGACGGTGGCTTTTTCAACGGGCGCCTCGGAAGCCGGTTTTTCCGCCTGCATCTTTTGTACTTTGTAAGCCACCGCGGAAGTTCCGGCGGCCAGCAGGATAAAGGCCAGGTTGGGCATGCCGGGAATCAGACCCATCATGCCCACAATACCGGCGGTGATGTAGAGGGCCTGAGGCGAGGCGAATAACTGACTGGCCACTTGGGTACCAATGTCTTGCCCTTGGCCCACACGGGCCACCACCAGACCGGCAGCAACGGAAATCAGCAAGGCGGGGATCTGTGCCACCAAACCGTCACCGATGGCCAAAATGACGTAATACTCACTGGCCTTGGCAAAACTCAAGTTGTGCTGCAACACGCCAACGGCCAGACCGCCCAAAATGTTGAGCACCAAGATGATGATGCCGGCCACGGCGTCGCCACGGACAAACTTGCTGGCACCGTCCATGGAGCCATAGAACTCGGCTTCCTGCGAAATTTCAGAACGGCGTTTGCGGGCCTCGGCTTCTGCAATCAAGCCGGCGTTCAGGTCCGCATCAATGGCCATCTGCTTGCCAGGCATCGCATCAAGGGTAAAACGTGCGGACACTTCGGCAATACGGCCCGCACCCTTGGTCACCACCACAAAATTGATGACCATCAGAATACCGAACACCACAATACCCACCGCGAGATTGCCGCCCACCAAAAACTGGCCAAAGGCTTCAATCACTTTACCGGCAGAGTCAGTGCCCGCTTGGTGTACATGCTGGCAATCAGCACCATCAAGCCCAAAGTGATGTTGAAAGAGAAGAGCAGGTCCAGCACTGCAGAAGGCAGCGGCAGGATCATCATCGCCATCACGGCAACAATGAAAGCAGGCGCGCCTATGGACTGCAGACCCTTGCTGGGAATCTTTTCACTGATTTTATCAAGCAGCGGTAAATCAACGCCGAACAGCACCATGGTCAGGTCTCCGTTGCATCAACACCCGGATCAAGCCCGGGAGGTACATCGGCTTCCGTCACGGGCGCCATCATGTGCGCACGGCCTGAAGACAAGGCATAAATATAGGCCAGCAACTTGGCCACAACGGTGTAGAGGGTGTCGGGAATTTCACGCTCGAGTTCAACGTGACGATACAAGGCACGGGCAAGCGCCGGCACTTCCATGACGGGTACCCGGTTCTCTTTTGCCAACTCGCGAATTTTCAGTGCGATTTCACCCATGCCTTTTGCAACCACCTTGGGGGCGCCACCCTTTTCTCTGTCGTACTTCAATGCCACAGAGTAGTGCGTAGGGTTGGTGACCACAACGTCGGCCTGAGGCACTGCTGCCATCATGCGTTTGCGCGCAGCCTCGCGCTGCAACTGGCGTATACGGGCTTTCAGGTGCGGATCACCGTCTGAATCACGTGACTCTTGTTTTAAATCTTCCAGTGACATTCGCATTTGTTTGTAGTATTTCCACAACTGGTAAGGCACATCCAGCGCCACCAGAAAGAAAAACAACAGGGCAAAATAAATGGCGTCGCCAATGGCCAGGGAAGCGGATTCGTTTAAAGAATGCTCCAACGGCATGGCAGACATGGCGACATAGGTTTCGGTGTGGCGGTTAATTAACCAGTAACCCAAATAACCGATGGCGCTCGCCTTGATAACGGCCTTTATCAATTCGAACAAACCATTGCTGGAGAAAATATTGGCAAGACCCTTGGCCGGGTTAATGCGACTGAAGTCTGGTGTCAGTCCTTTTCCGGAAATGATCAATCCACCGATGGCCACGTTGCTCAAAATGGCACCAACAACGGCAATCAATAAAACCGGTGTCAATATCCAGAGACTTTCGATCAACATGGAAGCAAACTGATTGAGCATTCGAAGCGGATCAAATGCATCCTCACGTTTAAGTTGTAACCCCAAACGCATGAGACTTTCAGATTTTGTGAGCAAAGGAGTGGCCAAAGCACTCAAAATAAGCACAGCACCTAAAAGAATTGTGCCACCAGCCAATTCTCTTGACCGGGGGATATTCCCTTCCTCTCTGGCTTGTTGTAGCCTTCGCTCAGAGGCGGGTAATTCTTTTTCTGTATCTTGTTCTTCTGCCACAAGCGAAATCCGTCTTTTAACGGCTCCATTATGGAAAACTTAAGTTTTAATTAAGGGGCAAATAGAGGGCTAACAACAGGGCTATTTAACAATGCAAAATATCGTGTCAAACCTCTTCCGTCCTGAGGAAGCGCTTGAAAGACTGGGTCAGGACATCGATTTGCTTAAACATTTGATTTTTACATTTCAATCCGACTTCTCCAGACAAAAAGATTGCCTGCTCGATGCCATCGGATCGAAACATCTGAGTCAGTTAAAGAAGGAATTGCACTGCTTGAAAGGCTCTTGCGCAGCGGTTGGCGCGATGGGAATTTCCGAAAGTATCCGGGTGATGGAAGAACAGTTGAAACTCGGCAAGGCCGGTTGGGACGATGCCGAAAGACTGGGTTGGGAGTTGCTGAAAAACCTGGTGAAAGTACAAGACGAATTCAAGGCATGGCTCAAGGATTGAGCCAGCCAGGAATCTTAGTACTGGTGCCCTTCCATTAGCTCGCGAAGCTCCAGGACCAGCACCAGCAGGCCTTCTCCTGACAAAGTAGCACCAGACACACCTTTGGGTTTAATGCCCTCCAGCGGCTTGATCATCACCTCATCCTGCCCCAACAAACTATCAACGGCCAGCACCACAGTACGCTGCCCGGTGACGGCCAGAACACCCACTTTGGGATTGGGTGCAGACACCCTGCCCAACAAGGTTGCAAGGTCTACAATCGGTAATACATCGCCCCTGACCACCAGGTTTGCCCGACCGCCCACATACTGTATTTTGTCTTCTTCAATGGGAATGATTTCTCGGACGGATGACAAAGGCAGGGAATAAATCTGCTCTTCCAGTCGAAGCATCAGCACCGGCAAAATAGCAAGCGTGAGCGGCAAGAGGATGGTCATTCTCGAACCCTGACCGGGTTCCGAGTTGATTTCAATGCGGCCATTGAGCTTTTGAATGTTGGTTTTCACCACATCCATGCCCACGCCTCGACCGGAAATGTCGGTGACTTCGGTTTTTGTTGAGAACCCTGGCAGGAAAATCAGTTGCAAACATTCTGCATTGCTCAGTTGCCCGGCTTCATCTGCCGCAATACAACCTTTTTCAATGGCTTTCTGACGCAGCATTTCAGCTTTCATGCCTTTGCCATCGTCAGAAATTTCCACAATGATGTGATCACCCGCCTGCTTGGCCACCAAAGTCACTGTGCCCTTCTCCGGCTTGCCCGCAGCGCGACGTTCCGCGGGCGTTTCAATGCCGTGGTCTACGGAGTTTCGCACCAAGTGAACCAACGGGTCATTAAGTTCCTCGAGAATGGATTTATCCACTTCCGTTTCGGCACCCAGAATCACCAACTCCACATCCTTACCCAGATTCCTCGCCACGTCGCGCGCCAAACGGGTGTATTTTTTAAACACACTGCCCACCGGTTGCATTCGCGCCTTCATCACGGCGGTTTGCAAATCGGAAACCAGCATGTCGAGTTGCCCGATAACGAGGTCGAGATTGCGACGGGTTTCCTCCTCATTGTTGCCACGCGTCAAATCTTGACGCAGGCAGTTCAAACGGTTTTTGGTCAGTCCGATCTCACCCGACAAATTCAAAATCTGGTCAAAGCGTGCCGTGTCAATTCGAATGGTATTTTCTTTGACCTGCGCTGTGGGCGCGTTACCGCGAGGCTTGGCCGGTGGTGGTGAATCCGCCTTGGGACGCACGGCAGCGGCTGATTGGCGAGACACCGCCTGCGTCACACGCTCTGCTTCAAAGGCCGCTGAATTGCCAGCCGAATCACCCTTGGGCTCAACACCGACAACGGCTGTGTACAACGCAGACCAATCCACATTTTCATTGGAGGGCACATCGTCTGCAAAAAATCCGTTGTCTTCGTCAGACAGACCCGTCATGACAACAGGCTTTGAGGCCGCCACCGCTGGCGCGCTTGAAGCACCCAACTTGGGCGGGGGCGCTGTCTGTTTGCCATCAATGGCATCTGCCAGCGCCTGAAGCATTTCCGCAGGCGCAGCGCCTGGCATGGCACCAGCCGCCATTTCACCGAACATGCGGCGAACCTCGCCAGTGGCTGCCAAAATGGTGTCCAGCATTTCAGAGTTAAGTTGTTTCTTGCCAGAACGCAGCAAGTCAAACAAATTCTCTGTTTTGTGGCACAAGTCCACCAAGGCATGCGCTTCGAGAAAACCGGCGCCGCCCTTGATGGTATGAAACCCTCGGAACACGGTGTTCAACAAACCGTTATCGTCCGGATATTGCTCAAGCTCAACGAGCTTGCTGTCAACATCCTCCAGCAATTCGCCCGCCTCTGTCAGAAAGTCATGCAACAATTCCTGAGCATCACCAAAGCCACTCATAGACAGCCCCTGTCTTTTTTTTAAATCTGAATTTAGAAACCCAGACTTTCCAGCAAATCATCTACTTGGTTTTGATCGACACAAATGTCTGTGCGACCTTCTGTACTCACCGCAGGTCCTGAAAGCCACATCTCATCAACCGCAGGTCTGCGCTCTTTCGGCGTTGCAGCCAACAGCAGTTTGACCAACTGATCTTCCAGGTTTTGCGCCATGGTGGCGATGCGGTTGACCACCTGACCGGTGAGGTCGTGGAAATCTTGCGCCAACATAATTTCTGTCAGTTGGCTATTGGTCTGCATGGAATCTTTTTGCAGGTCTTTCAAAAACTGGTGCGTGGTCAATACATGGCTGCGAAACTCGGAAACATCCATTTCCTGGGCAAACAAGCGGTCAAATTCCATGTCCAGGCTTTTGGCGCGGGCATAAATTTGATCCTGCAGATTTTGCGACACTTCAACGGCCGCCAGCACCTTTTCAGCCGCTTGACCTGTAAGGTTAGCAATGTAGGCAAGACGCGCACGCGCATCCGGCAAGGAATCCACAGCGCCTTCAACGGCTTTGTCATATCCGAGCTCACGCAAGGCATCGTGCAGACTGCGGGTCAAACCACCAATGCGGTGAAACACGTCATGGTCTTCATCGTCAATCGCTTCATCCCCCGGCTGAAATATCTTCTCGGGTTCAATTTCAATCTTTGCAGAGATTGCGGGCTTTTGAGCAGACTCTGCCGCGATGGAATCAAACAGCGCTTCCAGATCTTCGCTGTCACCACTCTTCAGGTTTTCAGGTTGCATCAAGACACTCCTTAGGCAAACATCTTGGCGATGATCTTGTTCAGTTTTTCTTCCAGAGTCGCTTTGGTGAAGGGCTTGACGATATAACCGCTGGCACCCATTTGCGCTGCCGTGATGATGTCTTCCTTCTTGGCCTCAGCCGTCACCAGCAACACCGGCAGGTGTTTGAGTTTCGGGTCGGAGCGGATGTTTGCCAACAACTCGAAACCACTCATGTTGGGCATGTTCAGATCACTCACCACGAAGTTGTAGGTTTGAGCCTTCAACTTGCCCAGCGCAACTGCGCCGTCTTCCGCTTCATCAGAATTGGAATAACCAATTTCTTTGAGCAGGTTTTTAACAATACGGCGCATGGTTGAAAAATCATCAACCACCAGAAATTTGATTTGATCGGGAGTCATACGGTCTCCTTAAGCGGGGTGAAGCATATTGGCCAACATTCCTGAAAGCTCTTCTGCGTGGAACTTGGCAACGTAGGCATCCACGCCTACTTGTTGCCCCAATTTTTTATTCGCCGCCGAAGACAGCGACGAATGCATGACAACAGGAATACCGCGGAAGCGCGGATCTTCCTTGATGTGACGGGTCAGAACATAACCATCCATTTCAGGCATTTCGGCATCCACCAGAATCAGCGAAACGCAATCGCGCAATTCCATCTGATCTTGCTCGGCCCTGGCGGCAATGTTCCTGAGTTTTTCCCAGGCCTCCCTGCCGTTGTTGGCAGATTGGTGAGGCAGGCTCATGCGGTCGAGCACTTCGGAAATACGTTTGCGGGCCAGCGCAGAATCGTCAGCAAAAAACACAGGCATCGGGCGATCCGAGGTCACAGCCTCAATTTGCGGCATCTCGGGTTCGCCAATGACGTCACCGAGAATTTGCTCTACGTCGAGTATCGAAACCAACTTGCCTTCAGGCAACTCGGTGAGCGCAGTAATCATTGAGGAATGTCCCTGCCCGATGGCCTGAGGCGACTTCACTTGCTCCCAATCCACACGCACAATGCGATCAACATCAGCCACCAGAAACGCCTGCGTGTGCGAGGAGAATTCAGTAATGATGAGTTTGGTTCTTGGCGCATCCGAAAACATGTTCAGGCAAACTGCGAGGTCCAGCACCGGCAAAATAATGCCGCGCAGGGAAATAATGCCTTCAACGCCGTTGGGCATGTTCGGGGTTCGGGTAATGGGCAGGCTTTCGCACACCTCCCGCACCTTGAAAACGTTAATACCGAATATTTCTGTGGACCCCAATGAGAACAACAAGAGTTCCATCTTGTTGGAACCCGCCAAGCGGGTTTTCTCATCAACCATGTTCATCAACTTATAACTGCCTTGACTCATCTCAGACTCCTGAACCTGAATCTTGTAAACCCGAACCGGGTAAAAAGTTGCACATCATCACCGTCTATTCTCCGCGGCCTTATCCCTATCCATCACAGCGGTGTCGGCTTCACCCGGTAAAGACTGGGTCACGACCGCCTCCTCTGCGCGCTTGTTCATCACCGTAATTGCAATCCTTCGATTCGTCGGATGCATCGGGTCCTCCTTTACCAACGGCACAGATGACGCTAACCCAACCACGCGTAACACTTTTCTATCTTCCAGGCCCGCATTTGTCATTTCCCGACGCGATGCGTTGGCCCTGTCCGCCGACAATTCCCAGTTGCTGTAACCGCGCTCACCCATTGCGTAGGGCTGAGAATCGGTGTGACCGGACAAGGTAATCTTGTTGTCCACCTCGTTGAGCAACCGGGTGATCTGGGTCAGTATGTCGCGCATGTAACCTTTCAGCGCAGCACTTCCCGAGTCAAACATCGGCCGGTTTTTTTCATCAACAATTTGTATGCGCAAACCTTCTTGGGTAATGTCCAGCCTGATCTGGTTCTTGAACTGTCGCATTTCAGTCGACGCGTCCACCATCGCCTCAATCTCTGACTTCAACTTGCTCAATTTCTTGGCTTCGTCCTCAGCCACCTTCTCTTTTGCTGCTTCCAAAGAAACGTTCTTGTCGGGTTTTCCGCCCCGCATTTCCTGCCCCGCTGACTTGGAAAGGTTCGTACCGCCCCCTTTGATCAAGGCTGTTGCGTCTCCAGCACCTGAACCACCCAGCATGGCCACTTTCAAAGGTGAGTTAAAAAATTCGGAAATGCCTTTCAAATCGCCTTCACTAGTTGAACCCAACAACCACATCAACAAGAAGAAGGCCATCATCGCGGTCACAAAGTCGGCGTAAGCAATCTTCCACGCCCCGCCGTGTGCCCCGTGTCCGCCCTTCTTAATCTTCTTGATGACAATAATCGGGGCTTTGTCTTGCGATTCGGTCGCCATTATTTACCCTTGGCGTTCTTCACGAATTCTTCCAACTCTTTGAAGGAGGGTCGCAGCGGTGAGAACAACACCTTTCGTCCAAACTCCACCGCCACTGCGGGTGAATAACCGTTCAAGCTCGCCAGCAACACGGTCTTGGTGCATTCCAGTGCCTTGCCGTTTTCCGACTCCAACTGCGCAAACACGTTGGCCAGCGGCGCCATGAATCCGTACGCCATCAAAATACCCAGAAAAGTTCCCACCAACGCTGCCGCAATCATGTTGCCCAACTCGGCGTTTGACACCTGACCCACAGACCCCATCACGTGAACCACACCCATCACGGCAGCCACAATACCGAAGGCTGGCGCACCATCCGCCATTTTTGACAAAGCGGATTCCGCTGTGTGCGACTCGGCGTGGTGAGTGTCAAGCTCACTGTCCATCAGGTTCTCTATCTCCATCGGGTTCAGGTTTCCGCTGACCATCAAGCGAAGATAATCTGTTATGAAGTCCACGAGGTGATGATCATGCAAAATGTCAGGATATTTAGAAAATATTGCACTTGACTCCGGGTTCTCCACGTCCTGCTCAATGGACATCAAACCTTCTTTACGAACTTTCGACAAAATTTCGAACAGGCAGGCCATCAAGCCCATGAAGCCGTCCTTTTTGAAGTGCGGCGGCTTGAAGCACGCGCCCAACGCCTTGCCCAGAGCTTTTAAAACCTGACCGCTGTTACCAGCGATCGTGGCCCCGACCAGACAACCACCGATGATCAGCACCTCAACAGGCTGAAACAGAACGATCAAGTGACCTCCAGAGATTGCGAAACCTCCGAGGCAACACGCAATAATCACGACATAACCAATAATGATGTTCATTTCGACATAACACTCAAAACACGCAGACACCTTATCTTCGGCTTAAATCGAAATTCTTTTAGGACGAATAGATAATTAATTGTGAGCGAATTCGCTGCACGGGTTTAAAAAATTGTTAAGCGCCCCACAAAACAAATGGGGCCACGCTTACGCGTGGCCCCGTATAAAAACCCCTCAATGCAGACCCGGAAGAGACAGAGGGTGGGAGGATGCAACCGGATCCTATATCGCAGTGAGGGTTAAAAACCGTTCATCACAATACCAAATAACAAAACCAGAAAATTAAGCTTCCAAAACTTCCGAATTGATGAAAACACCTGTGGTCATGCGGGTTTTGCCAGCCCTGGAAGGCATGTGGCAAAGGCCGCAAACATAATCTTCAACCAGATCGTAGGTGTGAACTACAAACTGACCTGTACAGCATTTACATCCAGTCATCGTCAACATGCCTGCATCAAAAAACTTAACGAGACGCCAGGCGCGGGTCACTGAGAGCACCTCAGACATGCCTAGATGGCCGATTTGCTCAAGATACATCCTGTAAGCACGAATGATGGCATCAATATCTTCCAAATCACTGGTTTTAATCAAGGTTTGATAAATATTCATAAATAATGAGCTGTGAATATTCGGCTGCCATGTCATGAACCAGTCTGTTGAGAAGGGCAGCATGCCCTTGGGAGGTGATTTGAACTTCAATTCTTTATACAGCTTCAACAGACGCTCACGCGACAATGTCGTCTCGGATTCCAGCACCTGAAGGCGAGCATCCAAATTGATAAGCTCTGTGGCCAGGCGAATTTGCTGGGCTTCATTTACGATGGATTTGATCTTTGCCATGGTGACCTCTGTCTTTGATGATCTGGTTAGCCTGCTGAAAAACACCTGCTCTTCAGCGGCACAACTCTGTTTTAATTAATTGGGGGAGCCGATTGCCTTGCCGGCCATCAAGATGGCAGCATGCATGCCAGAGACTGATTTGTCTTTGCTGTGGCTGGTCAGCAGATTCCAGACAACTTCATCGTCAAAGCGGAAGCGACACATCAACATGTTGCTGGAAGCAATGCGCAGTACCTGCGCCGTGGTCAGGCTGGAGATAACATCTGCAACGTCTTCACTGATACCCAGACGAAACAAAGCCTCAGGACGGTCTTCACGAATCAGCTGCTGGGCCAACAACAAATAAGACAGGTTGGTTTCTCTTATCTCTTCCAGCAAACGTGTACTTTTGATCATGACGCATCCTCCACAGAAATTCACATGCATTTGTTTTTTTCGGCATGTGTGTCAGGTACGTATAGTCTCGTGTTAGCCCAAATTGTTAAATCGGTCAAAATCTACAAATACTGAGAGGCAAAACAAGCCTACTGACTAGGTATTTGCCTTACACACCAAAGTCCAAAATCTTACGTAGAAAATCAAGCTTTAGGCCGAAGCATCCACAAAAAAGAGCTTGAAAAATACCTCAAATCCACCAAAAACCGCACGAAATCAAGAAAAACCCCGCTTTTTTAATTTGACTTAAAAAACCGGAAAGTGTGACGAGCCACGGCCAGCATCACCGCTTTTACCTACACCGCTTTACATCACTCTTATAGCGCTGAGTTAACAATTAAAGTGTTTTGGTACTTTTTTAACAATGCCTTGCAAAAATGTTGCTCATTTATTCCAAATTCCTGCCGAAAAACTTAGGGACGGTGCAAGACACTGATCAAAAAAAAGAGAAATCTTTTAAATATAAGTTTGAGCCACGATGTTCAAACAAAAACTGCTTGGAGAATCATC
>JAJTDO010000017.1 GCA_021300475.1 Burkholderiales bacterium
CCTCTGAAAACAATGGCGCCTCGCCGGGTTTGCGAACTTCATTGCCTTCCAGTAGGCATATGACGCCAAATGGGGTTTTTGTGCGCAAGCAGTTGCGAATCAGATCAAGGTAGCGGACCTCAAAAATCTGCATGGGCAGATAACCGTCAGGGAATAAAACGGTATTGAGGGGGAACAGCGGCATTTCCTCACTTTGCATTGGTATGTTTTTCCATGATCTTTAAAAACAGCGGCAGGCTCAGCAAATAATTTAACCAGACCTTTAAGCGGGGAAGGGTGGGGTTGTGTTCAAACCAATCCCAATCTACGCGTGCGAATTGCCTGACAAACGGAAAAATACCGATGTCCATCAAGCTACATTTCGAGGATATCAGGAAATGGTGTTGCTCAAGTTGGTGTTCAAGCTGTTGCAACCACATGACAGCATTGCCGCGATGTTGGTCCAAGCTCAGTTCGGTATGCCGCACGGCATATTTATATTTGTCCAGCAGCGGTTTGAACTCAAGGTCGTGCTTGCGGATCCACGCCAATTGAATCCGGCGCTCAGATTCCAACGTTGGCAGCCAGGCATGCGGGTCGTTCGTTTCCAAGGCCCACAGCATAATGTCCAGGCTTTCCTCCAAAACCCGTCCATCCCCGGTTTGAAGAACGGGTACCGTTCCTTTCGGCGACAACTCCAGTAACCCGGCGGGTTTCTGTTTCAAGCTCACCTCTATGCTTTTGTATTGAATATCTGCCGCAGCGATGGCCAGTCGGGCCCGCATGGCGTAAGGGCAACGCCTGAAGGTGTAAAGCGTGGGTAATGTGTTGTTGCTCATAGTTTGTGCATGTTAATCAAACAGTCGCTGAATCAGAAGCTTAAAAATCTTATCCACAATTTTAGGAGGGGTTTTCCCCCAAACGTGTGGACAAACTTTTCACATTTGTTTTATTTTGATTTCCTGACACCTTTGGGGGGGTAACTTTTTATGAAAAACCTTCATACTTCGTTTGTGTCTCCAACCTTTGTTGTTGGTTTAGCCCGGAAGCCCTCAAAAGCTGCCGGGCTTTTATTTTTTAAGCACACACAAAACCTTTCAATCGTTTCAAGCGTCTGTCGCAGTTATCCACCGCGAACCCACAGGGTTATCCCACTTTAATGTGGGTAAGTGTGAAATATTAGGCGCTACTTCACAATCCGACATCGCCCTGTTAGAATTGCGACATCTTGTCACAAAGCCACCAGGCTCTGTCAGCCCACGCCCTTTCGCGTGTTCGGCACCCCCTCTCTTTTAAGGATACCGCTGGGATGGATCTCCCGCGAGCTAAACGCATCTTGGAGACTGCGCTGTTGTGCGCTGTCGAGCCGATGCCCACCAAGGCGTTGGAAACATTGTTTGAGGATTACCTCGATACAGCCGTGGTTGTCACATTGCTGGAAGACTTGCGTCGCGATTGGTCGGACAGCGGCATGGAGTTAATACAAATTTCAAGTGGCTGGAGATTTCAGTCGCGCCCCGAGATGCAACCGTTTCTCGAGCGCCTGAACCCGGAAAAGCCACCGCGCTATTCCCGTGCCGTGTTGGAAACCTTGGCAATCATTGCCTACAAACAACCTGTTACGCGGGGTGAAATTGAGGCCATTCGTGGCGTCACCGTCGCTTCCACCATTGTTAAAGCACTGGAGGAGCGGGAATGGATTGAAGTGGTGGGTTACAAGGAAACGCCCGGGCGTCCGGCGCTGTTTGCAACCACGCCACAATTTTTGGCTGACATGGCTTTGCCAAGCCTGTCGGCTTTGCCCTCTTTGCAAGATGGCGAATCGCCCTTGTCAGCATTAGAGAAACAAAAAGTCATTTCTTTTGATACCGGATTGGAGCCTCATGTCGAGTCCTGAAGACAAAGTGGTCGCAGAGAAAAAACCTCGTGCCCCCCGCAAACCCTCCGTTCGCGGCCCTCGCGCTTCTCATGGACGCAGGCCTAAAGCCCCTGTCAGCGCTGCTGCCGTAACAGACGAAGGTATGCCAGAGGCGGCAACCCAAAGCGACTGGCCGGTCCAGCCTGATGCGGTTCCCTTCGAACTCGCGGGCGTAGTGTCCGCGGTCGCAGGCGAATCGCCGGAGGCGTCTCCGGAGGTCTCACCTGACGTGGCTGAAAACGATTGGTCTGCCTTTGTCAGGCCGGCAACGGCGTCTGCCAAGGGGCAAAAGGGTGTTCGTTCAAAGTTGAATGTACGCCTGGATCCTGAATTGGCGCCAAAGTTGCACAAGGTGCTTGCCGATGCAGGTTTGGGTTCCCGCCGCGAAATGGAAGAAAAGATTGTCGCAGGGCGTGTGTCCGTAAACGGTGAGCCGGCCCACATCGGTCAGCGTGTACTGCCCACGGATGTTGTCAAAATCAACGGGCGCCCCATACAGCGCCGAAACAACGAAAAGCCGCCCCGTGTTCTGATCTACCACAAGCCAGCCGGTGAGATTGTGTCTGCAGACGATCCGGAAAAACGCACCTCTGTCTTTGACCGTCTGCCCCGGGTTTCCAACGGCAAATGGTTGGCGGTGGGTCGTTTGGACTACAACACCGAGGGTCTGCTGATTTTGACCACCTCTGGTGAGGTGGCCAACCGTCTCATGCACCCCCGTTTTGAAGTGCAGCGAGAATATGCCGTGCGAATTTTAGGTGAGCTTGACGAGTCAGGTCGCCAAAAATTGCTCAAGGGCGTTGATCTGGAAGATGGCTTGGCCAAATTTTCTTTTTTGGAATTTGCCGGCGGAGAAGGTGCCAACCGGTGGTATCGCGTCGGTTTGTCCGAAGGTAAAAACCGTGAAGTGCGCCGCATGTTTGAAGCCTTGGGGCTGACAGTCAGTCGCTTGATTCGAGTCCGTTACGGTGATTTACTGTTGCCAACCACGCTTAAGCGCGGTCGTTGGGTCGAGATGGAGCCACTTGAGGCACTGTCTTATGTCCAGTCTCTGGGCTTAAGAAATTCGCCCTCTGAAGAGGAGGGTGGGCGCGGCAGGGGTGCGGGTCAGGGACGTCCAGGTGGCGCAGGTGGTGGTGCAGGTAACGGCAAGCCGCGAGGCAGGGCCACGCAACCCGTCGATCCAAAGTTGGGTATGTTTGCCCCGACCCGGCAGTTCCTAACGGTTTCCGGTGCGGCTGCAGCCGGCTTTGGCAAAGACAACAAAAAAAATGCCAATGGCAACAAGATTGAGGCGCCCAACAATCGTGCCGGTGGGCGCCGAAACGCGCCTCCCGATAGAACTAATCCTCGGCGGGGCTTGAAAAATCATTGATTTTTGTTCATAATTGCGAGTTCTTTAAAGTACTGTTTGTAAAAGTCATGTCTTTGGGTTTGGCTTTTGCTTAAGGTCTGGTTATTTTTGAGTGTTGAACCAGTGCTGCGGGTGTTGTGCCTGCCGTGCGGTCCCAGAAACCCGGTACCCCTAACAAAATGGGCTTTAGAAGGCCCATTTTTTTTTAGTCATCGCATTTGTAAAACCGTATACATCCGGGAAACTTTAGAAAGTCGTATGTCGCAGGAAAATAATCACGCCGGTGCAAAACCGGATTCATCACCGTCAGATTCAACCACGAACCTGTCCACGGATTCCACAGCAGGCCAGGGGGCTCATGAAGCCGCAGCCGTCGTGGAAACCTGGGTGGGTGGCTCGCCATTTGGTGCTTGGCTGGAGCGTTGGGTCAAGGCGGCTGAGGCCGTGATTGAAAGCCTGGGCTATGAACTTGCAGACATAGAGCGCGCCGGTCACGGTTTGCTCAGGGTTACATTGGATGGTCCGGAAGGCATCAGCGTTGAAGACTGCGAGCGGGTCAGTCATCAGCTTTCGCGTCTGCTTGAGGTGGAAAACGTCAGCTACGACCGTCTGGAAATTTCTTCACCGGGCGTGGACAGGGCGCTTAAGCGGTCCCGCGACTTTGACACTTATCTGGGTGAAGAGGTGGCGGTTAAATTGCGCCGCGCGCTTGAAAACAGAAAACAATTTGTAGGTGTGCTGGGCAAAGGCGAGGGCGATTCATACACCTTGCTGATTCCGGCGGAGAAGAAAAATGAAGCCGATCGCCAGTTGGTATTTACCTTGGCCGAGCTTGATAGCGCACGTTTGGTGCCGCATCTGAATTTTAGGAGAGCTTCAAAATGAGTCGTGAGATTTTACTTCTTGTCGACGCGCTTGCCAGAGAAAAAAATGTGGCGCGAGAAGTGGTGTTTGTTGCCCTTGAGCAGGCCCGGGCCTCCGCTACAAAAAAACGTTTTGATGAAGAGGCTGAGGTTCGCGTGGTCATTGACCGTGAATCCGGCGCCTATGATGCATTCCGCCGCTGGGAAGTTGTTTCGGATGAAGACTTTTATGAGCCTGGCATACAGATACTCATTGACCATGCCGTCAAGCGCGACCCAAATCTGAGCATCGGCGACTTCGTTGAAGAACCCCTTGAGGCGGTTGAGTTTGGCCGTATTGGCGCACAAGCAGCCAAACAGGTTATTTTGCAGCGCATCCGCGATGCCGAACGCGAGCAAATTCTTGCCGACTTCCTTGACCGTGGCGAAAACATCGTGCTGGGTCAGGTCAAGCGGATGGAGCGGGGCGACGCCATTGTTGAATGTGGCCGCGTTGAAGCACGCCTTCCCCGCGACCAAATGATTCCAAAGGAAAATTTGCGCACCGGCGACCGTGTTCGGGCGTTTCTGTGGAAAGTCGACCGGACAGCCCGTGGTCCTCAGGTTATTTTGTCACGTACTTGTCCCGAATTCATTCGTGCGCTGTTCGCCTTGGAAGTGCCTGAGGTAGAGCAAGGTACGCTGGAAATCAAGTCAGCTGCCCGCGACCCCGGTGTTCGCGCCAAGATTGCTGTTTTCACCCACGATCGCCGTGTTGATCCTATCGGTACCTGCGTAGGTGTTCGTGGTTCCCGGGTTCAGGCGGTCACCTCTGAATTGGGTGGCGAGCGTGTTGACATCGTTTTATGGTCTGAAGACGCTGCGCAGTTTGTCATTGGTGCGCTTGCGCCAGCCAGCGTGCAGTCCATCGTGGTTGATGAAGATCAACACAGCATGGAAGTGGTTGTTGAAGAGAATGAACTCGCCATTGCCATTGGTCGATCCGGTCAAAACGTTCGCTTGGCTTCAGAGCTCACCGGTTGGCAAATCAACATCATGACACCCGAAGAGTCTGCCAAGAAAAGCGATGAAGAGCGGGATCAAGTGCTCAACGTCTTCATGACCCGCCTTGATGTGGATGAAGAAGTCGCCGGAATTTTATTGAACGAGGGTTTTAAATCCCTTGAAGAAGTGGCTTACGTGCCCTTGAACGAAATGCTGGAAATTCCTGATTTCGATGAAGGCACAGTCAATGAACTTCGCAACAGGGCAAGAAATGCATTGCTCACCGAGGCAATTGCCAAGGAAGAAGTTGTTGAGAGCGAGCAAGACATCCACAGCATTGAGGGTGTAACGCAGGCCATGGTTGAGGCCTTGGCGGCAAACAATATCAATACCCGTGACGATCTGGCTGAGCTGGCCGTCGACGAGTTGGTTGAAATGACACAAATCTCCGAAGAATTGGCCCGGGACGTCATTATGAAAGCACGGGCACACTGGTTTGAATAAACGGTGTGTCAAGTTGCAAATTCCCGAGTTGGGTCGTCGGATTGGAAGTAGATTAGGAAGGACAGTGCATGGTCAGTAACACAGTCGCGCAGTTTGCCGCGGAATTAAAAATGCCCGCGAGCGTGCTGCTCGAACAATTTCGTTCGGCTGGCGTCGAGAAGAAAGCCGAAACCGATTCCGTGACGGAAGCGGACAAGGCGCGCTTGCTTGAAAGCCTTCGCAAAGCTCATGGAACGGAAGAGGGTTCGGCTGCGAAAAAAATTACTTTGACCCGTCGTCAAACCACCGAGATCCGGCAGTCCGATTCCTCTGGTAAGGCACGCACCATACAGGTCGAAGTGCGCAAGAAACGCACGTTTGTTCAGCGCCCCGCCGATGAAGCCGCGCCTGCAACAGCGGAAGCGATTGCGCCTCAGGCAGATGAAGAGGAAATTCTGGCTCAAGCCCAGGAAACCAGTCTTCAGGCTGAAGAAGAAGCCAGGCAAGTCCTGGAATTGAAAGAAAAGCAAGAGCAACTTGAGCGTGAATTGCTGCGTGAGCAGGAATTGCAGCGCGAAGCCGAAAGTAAGGCTGCAGCCGAGCGCGCAGCAGCACTCGCCGCTGAAGCGGCTGAGCGTGAAGCCAAGGTGGTTGCCGAGCAAGATCAAAAGCTCAAGGCCGAGGCCGCCGCTGCTCAAGCGGCAGACAAAGAGCGTCAGGCCAGAAAAGTTGAAGAAGATGCAAAGCGTGCTTCGGCCGCGGCCGCCGCTGCGAGCGAGGCTCAGGCCAATGCCCGCCGCAAGGTGGAAGCAGAGGTTGCCGCCATCAATAAGTTGATGCAGCAGCCTCGCCGCGTGGTTAAAGCACCTGTGCCGGAAGTGCCTGCACCCGTTGTTGCTGCAGCGCCTGTAGCCGCCCCGCAAGGTACTTTGCACAAACCAGCAGCCAAACCTGCCGTTCCCGGTGCCAAGCCAGCGGTCAAGCCAGCGGCAACTCCCGCAGGTGCAACCACATCAACCGCGGAAACGCGTGATGACAAACCCAAAAAGGGTGGCAAGGCAGAGCCTTGGAAAGATGAAGCCGGTAAGCGCCGCGGTGGTCTCAAGACCCGCGGAGACACCTCAGGTGGTGTTGGTGCCGGTGCATGGCGCGGTCCCAAAGGCGGTGGCAAGCACCGTGGCGGCAACGACCAGTCCAGTTTTGCAGCGCCCACTGAACCCGTCATTCGCGAAGTACACGTGCCGGAAACCATTACCGTGGCAGACTTGGCTCACAAAATGTCGCTCAAAGCCACTGAGGTCATCAAGTCACTCATGAAAATGGGTCAGATGGTCACCATCAATCAGGTGCTTGACCAAGACACGGCCATGATCGTCGTTGAAGATCTGGGCCACAAGGCAATCGCTGCCAAGCTCGACGATCCTGAAGCCATGCTTGAGGACACCGGCGGCGCAGTGGTTGAGTATGAAAGCAAGCCTCGAGCACCAGTGGTTACTGTCATGGGTCACGTCGACCACGGCAAAACTTCTCTGCTCGACTACATTCGCCGCGCCAAAGTCGCTGCGGGTGAAGCCGGCGGCATTACACAGCACATCGGTGCCTACCACGTTGAAACTGAACGCGGAATGATCACCTTCCTTGACACCCCGGGTCACGAGGCGTTCACCGCCATGCGTGCCCGAGGCGCGAAGGCGACCGACATCGTTATTCTGGTTGTGGCTGCCGATGACGGCGTCATGCCGCAAACCATTGAAGCGATTCACCACGCCCGTGCGGCCAACGTGCCTATCGTTGTTGCGATGAACAAAAGCGACAAGCCGGAAGCCAACCCTGAGCGTTTGAAGCAGGAGTTGGTCGGGCACCAGGTTGTGCCTGAAGAGTACGGTGGCGAATCTCCGTTTGTGGCTGTGTCGGCCAAAACCGGCATGGGCATTGATGAACTTCTCGAAAACGTGCTGTTACAAGCCGAAGTGCTTGAATTGAAAGCACCGATCGAAGCGCCTGCCAAAGGCCTCATTATTGAATCGCGCCTCGACAAAGGCCGTGGTCCTGTTGCCACCATGTTGATCACCAGTGGAACCCTTAACCGTGGCGATGTGGTGTTGGCAGGTTCGGCTTATGGCCGTGTTCGCGCCATGCTCGACGAAGCGGGTCGTCCCATTCAGTCGGCTGGCCCTTCCATTCCGGTGGAAATTCAGGGTCTGTCAGATGTACCGCCTGTTCCGCGATGTGAAACTGGCCAAACAGCAAGCGTCCAAACTGGAAAACATGTTTGAGCAAATGGCTGAAGGCGAAGTTAAAAACCTCACACTGATCATCAAGTCCGATGTTCAGGGCTCTCAGGAGGCTTTGGTGCATGCACTGACCAAGCTGTCCAACGACGAAGTCCGTGTGCAGGTGGTTCACGGTGCAGTGGGTGGCATCAGCGAGTCGGATGTGAATCTGGCAGCCGCTTCCGGCGCAGTGATCATCGGGTTTAACACCCGTGCAGACCTTGGCGCCAGAAAGCTTGCAGAAACATTGGGCATTGATATTCGCTACTACAACATCATTTATGATGCAGTGGATGAAATCCGTGCCGCCATGACCGGTATGCTGACCCCCGAAAAGCGTGAGCAAGTCATTGGTACTGTGGAAATCCGTCAGGTTTTCCGCATCTCCAGAGTCGGTTCTGTTGCAGGTTGTATGGTTCAGGAAGGTGTTGTGAAACGCAACGCAAGCGTTCGCTTGTTGCGCGACAACGTCGTGATCTGGACCGGCCAGTTGGAGTCCTTGAAGCGATTCAAAGACGATGCGCGTGAAGTGAAGTCAGGTTTTGAGTGCGGCTTGCAGTTGCACAACTACGACGACATCAAAGAAGGCGATCAACTCGAAGTGTTTGAAGTTCAGGAAGTTGCTCGTACCGCCCTGTAAAGGGTGCACGAGGTTGGAAAATTATGCGTCATAAGTCGAAAGGTCCCTCCCGCGGTTTGCGCGTTGCAGATCAGATCCAGCGAGATCTGGCTGAACTCATTGCGCGCGAACTGCGAGACCCTCGTATTGGAATGGTCACTTTGACCGAAGTGGAAATAACACCTGATTACGCCTATGCGACGGTGTATTTCTCCACTTTGGCCGAAGATCCTGCCGTGGCGGCCGAAGGTTTGAATGAAGCGGCCGGTTATTTGCGAAATTTGTTGTTCAAGCGTTTGCATATTCACACAGTGCCCACTTTGCGTTTCAAGCATGACGCATCGGTGGAGCGCGGTTCAGAAATGTCTCAACTCATTGACCAAGCCATTTTGCAACGGGCAAAGGATTAAAAAGACGGTCCACCGTTTTTTTAAATAGGGTGAGTTGTGCAAAAGCCGAAGCGTTTGAAGTTGGATGGAGTCTTGCTGTTTGACAAGCCTTTGGGCTGGACTTCAAACGATGCCGTTCAGCGTATACGTCGTTTGTTCAATGCAGAAAAAGTAGGGCACACAGGCACGCTTGACCCCCTTGCCACAGGGCTTTTGCCTTTGTTGTTCGGGGAGGCGACCAAGTTTTCTGCTGATTTGCTTGAAGCGGATAAAACCTACGTCGCCAAAGTGCGCTTGGGTTCCACCACAGACACCGGTGACCTTGAAGGCCAGACCGTCGATTCCCTCGCCCGTGAGCTTTGGGCGCCCATCGATGAAGCTGTTTTGCAAGCGGTGTTTGCCGAGTTTACAGGGGCGTTGAAGCAAGTGCCGCCCATGTACTCCGCCCTAAAGCGCGATGGAAAAGCCTTGTATGAATATGCAAGGGCAGGTCTTAGCGTAGAGCGTGAAGCGCGTGATATTGAAATTTTGAATTTGAAACTGCTGTCCTGGTATCCCGATGTCACATTGGAAGGGCAGACTGAAACAGTGGCTGAATTTGAATGTTTGGTGACCTGCAGCAAGGGTACCTACATTCGGGTGTTGGCCGAGGACATTGGAAAGCGCCTGGGTTGCGGCGCTCACCTGTCTGGTCTGCGCCGAACTGGCGTGGGGCGATTGGAATTATCCGAGTCTGTGTGGAACCACACACAACTCACAGCAGCAACGCAACAAACCGATTGGGATCCCGCGATGGTTCTGGGCCCCGTGGATGGTTTGTTGCTCAGCCTGCCTACTGTGGAACTTGACAGCGGGTTGGCACAGAGGTTTTCCCATGGGCAACGGTTGCCCTTGGGGCAGCGCACCGAGCAAGGTCGAGTCCGGGTTTACCGGGCAGATGGCAAGGTGTTGCTGGGAACAGGTTTACTGAACAACGATGGGGCAGGCAATTCCCTGCTGAGCCCCGAAAGACTGATACGAGAACATCATGACGCGCGCACTTAGGAATATTGCCATCATCGCCCACGTGGACCACGGCAAAACCACATTGGTTGACCAATTACTTCGTCAATCCGGCACTTTCCGTGACAACCAGCAACTCACCGAACGGGTGATGGACAGCAACGACCTTGAAAAAGAGCGCGGCATTACCATTCTGGCGAAAAACTGTGCCGTTGAGTACGAAGGCACCCACGTCAATATCGTGGACACCCCCGGACACGCCGACTTCGGCGGTGAAGTAGAGCGCGTGTTGTCCATGGTGGATGGCGTGCTGTTGTTGGTGGATGCGGTTGAAGGCCCGATGCCCCAGACCCGCTTCGTTACCCGCAAGGCGCTCGCCTTGGGTTTGAAGCCCATCGTGGTGGTGAATAAAATCGATCGTCCGGGCGCACGCTGCGACTGGGCCATCAATCAAACTTTTGATTTGTTTGACAAATTGGGCGCCACAGAAGAACAACTGGACTTCCCCGTGGTTTATGCGTCCGGTCTGAATGGCTATGCTGGCGACAATGAACACGTTCGCGAAGGCGACATGCGTCATCTGTTTGAATCCATCCTGAAGTTCGTGCCTCAGCGCGACGACAATCCTGATGGTCCCCTGCAGTTCCAGATCACCTCCCTTGATTACAACAGTTACGTGGGTAAAATCGGCATTGGCCGAATCACCCGTGGCCGTGTTCGTGCCGGTCAGTCCGTGTTGGTCAAGTTCGGTAATGAGGGCGACAGCTTCAACGGGAAAATCAATCAGGTTCTGAAATTCCGCGGTTTGGAGCGTATTCTTGTAGACGAAGCCGAGGCCGGCGACATCGTGCTGATCAACGGCATTGAAGAACTTGGCATTGGTTGCACCGTGTGCGATCCCGCCACACCTGATGCCTTGCCACTGTTGAAAGTGGACGAGCCCACACTGACCATGAACTTCATGGTCAACACCTCGCCCTTGGCCGGCCGTGAAGGCAAGTTCGTCACCAGCCGCCAGTTGCGTGACCGCCTTGACCGTGAATTGAAGTCAAACGTGGCCCTGCGCGTCCGTGAGACCGGTGACGACACTATTTTTGAAGTGTCAGGCCGCGGTGAATTGCACCTCACCATTTTGGTTGAAAATATGCGCCGTGAAGGCTACGAGTTGGCGGTTTCCCGCCCTCGCGTGGTTTACAAGGAAATCAATGGCGCGCGTTGCGAGCCGTTTGAGTTGCTGACAGTCGACGTTGAAGACACCCACCAAGGTGGCGTCATGGAAGAACTGGGTCGTCGCAAAGGTGACCTGCAAGACATGGCTCCCGATGGTAAAGGCCGCACGCGCCTTGAATATCGCATTCCTGCACGTGGCTTGATTGGTTTCCAGTCTGAGTTCATGACCCTGACACGCGGAACCGGCTTGATGAGCCACATTTTCGACGACTACGCTCCTGTCAGGGAAGGTGGCGTTGCAGAGCGTCGCAACGGTGTGCTGATTTCCCAGGACGATGGCGATGCTGTTGCCTACGCACTGTGGAAATTGCAAGACCGTGGCCGCATGTTCGTCAGCCCCGGTGAAGCCCTTTACGAAGGCATGGTGATTGGTATTCACAGCCGGGACAACGATCTGGTTGTAAACCCGATCAAGGGCAAGCAGCTGACCAACGTTCGTGCATCAGGCACAGACGAAGCGGTGCGTTTGGTTCCACCGATCCAGATCACTTTGGAATACGCCGTGGAATTCATTGACGACGACGAACTTGTTGAAGTCACGCCCAAGTCCATCCGCCTGCGCAAACGCTACTTGAAAGAGCATGAGCGCAAAAAAGCAGGCCGCGATTCCAACCAGTGATTTGAATCGCTTGGTTCAGGCAACTGAGCGTTAATTTGAACATGCTGTCTGTACATGTCAATGCCAAAACCGAAGGAAGTGCCGCCACCCTGGTGGTGCTTCCTCCGCGCACGCTCTCCGTAGCTCCCATGATGGACTGGACCGACCGTTTCTGTCGCTCCTTTCACCGAATCATTTCTCCGAATGCCTGGCTTTATACTGAGATGGTCACCACAGGTGCCTTGATCCACGGCGATCGCGCACGTTTTCTCCAATACAGCCAAAGTGAACATCCGGTGGCTTATCAGCTCGGCGGCAGTGAGCCAGATGACTTGGCCCGCTGTGCATCTTGGGTTGAGCAAGCGGGTTACGACGAAGTCAATTTAAATTGCGGTTGCCCCTCCGAGCGCGTTCAGCGCGGTGCATTTGGTGCCTGCCTGATGGCTGAGCCCAAGCTTGTGGCTGATTGTGTGAAAGCCATGTGCGATGCAGTCTCCATTGATGTTACGGTGAAGCATCGAATCGGACTTGATCACGACGAAAGCGAAACCGCACTGCACGACTTTATTGGTCAGGTCGGAGAGGCTGGTTGTCGCACTTTTATTGTTCACGCACGCAATGCGATTCTCAAAGGGCTGTCGCCAAAAGAAAACCGCGAAATTCCCCCGTTGCGCTACGAGGTGGTTTACCGTTTGCGCGCCTTGTTTCCTGACTATGAATTTCTGATCAATGGCGGTGTGCAGACAACGCAAGACATTGCACAGCAACTTGCACATGTGGATGGCGTGATGATTGGTCGCCATGCCTGGCACCAACCTTGGGATCTTCAGGCATTTGATGCACAGTGCTATCCGTCGCTGCAGGCGTCTGCGCCTGCAATTACGAGCCGTGCTGACGTACTGTACGCCTTGAAACCGCAAGTGCTGAAATGGCTGGATGAAGGCGTGCCGCTGCGCGTTATTGTCAAACCTTGGTTGGGTCTGTTCCACGGGCAAGCCAACGGACGGCTTTTCAGGCAGCGCCTGTCCAATGCGGTGGAACTCAATAAAAATACGTGGTCAGTTGTGGAGCATGCACTAGATGCTGTGCTTAGCCCAACAATTTCCCCGGATTCATCAAGTTAAGCGGATCCAGTGCCTTTTTGATACTTCGCATGGTTGCCAACGCAACAGGATCTTGGTGTGTCAGCAACACCTCTTTTTTCAGCAGCCCGATGCCATGTTCAGCAGAAATGCTGCCCTTGAAGCGTTTTACATCTGCGTACACCGCATCATTGATGGTGTGCTCAAAGGCCGTCAAAAATACTTTTGCGTCTTGACCTTCCGGGGCTGAAAAATTGTAGTGCAGGTTGCCATCTCCCAGATGTCCAAACACCACGGGACGAATACCCGGGTTGATGGCATTGACGGCTTTCAGATTGCTTTTTAAAAACTCGGGAATGGCCGACACGGGCAGGGCAATGTCGTGCTTTACATTCAAACCTTCCTTTGCCTGCGCCTCCGAAATGTTTTCGCGCAAGGTCCAAAGTTGCTTGGCTTGTTGCTCGCTTTGCGCCAGCACACAATCCTGAAACAAACCTTGCGTTGCCGCAGCCTCTGCCCAAGCCTCAAATTGTGCCGTCAGTGCTTGTGTCTGGCTTGTGCTGCAAACCTCAATCAGTGCGTAGCTGTGTTGTAATGCAGTTGGCAGTTTTTGGTGGAAATGATGTGCCACCAGCGCCACTGCATCGTGCTGCATCCATTCGAAACTGGTGAGTGCTGCATCAAATTCGTCCAGCAGACTGCTCAGGTTGCGCAATGCATGCGCCGCGCTCTCAAGGCTGATCCACGCTGTCAGCCGCTGTTTGGGTTGACTGAACAGCTTCAAGGTGACTTCGCTGATAATCCCCAAGGTGCCTTCAGATGCAATCAGCAGGTCTTTTAACGCGTAGCCAGTGTTGTTTTTTCTCAAGCCTGTGTTTTGGCGTAAACAATCCCCATTGGGCAGAACTGCATCCAGCCCTAATACAAGCTCTCGCGTATTTCCGTAGCGCAACACTGCAGTGCCACCCGCGTTGGTCGCCAGATTGCCACCGATCGTACAACTGCCTTCGGAAGCCAGGCTCAAGGGAAACAACAGGCCTGCGGCGTGAGCCATGCCTTGCACTTCCTGCAGAGTGTAGCCCGCAGAGACTGTGAGTGTTCTGTTGTGTGTGTCGACGTGTGCCGTGCTGCGCAATTTGCTCAGGTTGATAATGACCGTATCAAGGCCATCACCTTGCATTTCCGCCACGGCACCACCCACCAGGCCGGTGTTGCCGCCCTGGGGTACCATCTTGATGCCATTTTGGTGACATGCCGCCACGAATGTGGACAGTTCAGCCGTGTTTCTCGGCATCACCACTGCAAGCGCCTTTGAAACGTAGCGTCCCCGCCAATCCTTCAGGAAGGGCGCAGCATCGCTGCCGGTCAGGCATACGGGTGTGTTTGAGTGAGCGTCAGTGCACGCTTGTAGGGCCCTTGTCAGCCAGTTCGGCATCCAGCAATTGCTTTGCACGTTTGAAACTCCTTGAATACAGCACCAAACCTGCAAACAGCAGGGATGACAACGCCAGTTCCAGCCAAGCCAGCGTGACAGACAGGCTGTTGACATCACTGGTGGCTCTCACAGAGCCTTCAGCCACATACAAAAGTATGGCCATGGAAGCCCACTGGAAACTGTACACCCGCGACTTCAGAATACCTGGCAGCATCAACAACAGCGGAATCACTTTTAAAACCAGCCAGGATCCGCCCGGACGTATGGGCGCCCAAGCGAGTTCCCATCCCACGCATAAAAATATCAAGGCCAACAGAGCCAAAAGGGAAATCATTCTTAGTGCGGCTCGGCTCACGTTGCTTCCTTGTTGTGCAATGCCAATGCGGCGATGGCCAGGCGTTTACCCAAGCTTTTGGCCAGTTCGAATTCAGTGGCGTCCACAGCACGTTCGCCTGCGGCACCTGCCCAATGGCTCGCACCGTAGGGTGTTCCACCGGTTTGCGTGGTCATCAACGCCGCCTCGCTGTAGGGAATGCCTAAAATCAGCATGCCGTGGTGCAACAGTGGCAGCATCATGGAGAGCAGGGTGCTTTCCTGACCACCGTGCAAACTGCCGGTAGAGGTAAAAACGCATGCGGGCTTGCCGCGCAGCGCACCAGACAGCCACTGCCCGCTGGTGGTGCCTTGTGCAATGGCTTGCGCCAACTTTGACGTGCCGCCGTGGCGACTGTAGTAGAGAACCAGGATGTCTTTCATATCCCCTAAAGGTATCATAGGTACTCGATTTCAACTAAAACCCTCGCGGATGAACCAGCCCATTACTAAAAACCTGTTTTTTGGTGCTCAGCGCTTGCTGCATCCGGGCATGGTTCAGCTCTCAATCCTGAATCTGAGGTGGTGGTTGGCCTTCGGTAAAATGGTGGCCATTCGAACGCGCAATCAAAAACTGGCGCAGGTGGCCTCCAGCCTCACATTCACCACGATACTGTCACTTGTGCCCTTGGTCACGGTCGCCTTGGCTGTTTTCACGGTCTTTCCGGGTTTCAGCAGTTTTCAAAAAGACCTGCAGTCCTATTTTGTACAGAGTTTCCTGCCGGCCAACATGGCCGAAACCATACTGACCTACATTAATTTGTTTGCCGAAAAAGCCAAGAGCCTGACGGCGGCCGGCATCGCTTTCTTGGTGATCACTGCGCTGACCACAATGCTGACGGTTGATCGGGTGTTCAATGAAATCTGGAACGTGCACCGCCCCAGATCGCTGATTGCAAAGATCAGCCTGTATTGGTCCATCATTACATTGTCCCCTTTGCTGATCGGGGCCAGCCTTTCGCTTTCTTCCCTTGTTTTTAAAGGCGCCTACAGCGATGTGGAGCAGGTGAGGTGGGTCACCAGATTGCTGTTTTCCGGCATGCCTTATTTGCTCACGGTACTTGCCTTCACCTTGCTCTACCTGACAGTGCCCAACCGCCCAGTGCGCTGGAAAGATGCTTTGGCAGGTGGTGGGTTGGCGGCGTTGTTGTTCGAAGCGTTTAAAACCGGTTTTGCCTATTACGTGACCCATTTCGGTGGCTATACCAAGCTCTATGGTGCGCTGGCTGCCTTTCCTGTATTTTTGTTGTGGATCTACCTTTCTTGGATCATCGTGTTGTTGGGCGCCACGGTGGTGGCTGCGCTGCCCATCGCAAGAACCGGTCACTTCAACCATGTGCCACTGCCAGGCGAGCTCTGGGTTTTGGGTTTGCGGGTTCTCTCTGAACTCGAAAAAGCCCGAAGATTAAGCGAGCCCGGGCTAACCCTAGCCCAGTTGAGGCACCTGTCGGAGGTACCGCCAGACGCTTTGGATGAAATCCTCGAAATTTTAGTGGATAGAAATTTTGTTGGCATGGTCAAAGTGGAGTCGGGGGAAGAGCAATATGCGATGGTTTGCGACCCAAACCACGTAACCGTCGAGGCTGTAGCGAAGTGTCTTTGGTTCGACAGGCTTGCTTTGAGCCCTTGGAAAACCGATTTACCAGGGGCGACACAAGGTTTAACAGCCTTGGCGGATCAGCATTTGGCTTCTACCCCGCTGATTTTATGGCTTGACCGGCAATAAACTGATAGGGCTAGCCCTTTATTTAGTTTGCGTTGCACAACAGTTTAGGTACACTCATTGTCTGGTCTCCACTAGATACCGAAATAACATCAACAAAAAATAACTGGAGCTTTTATGAGCAACAAAGGGCAATTGTTACAAGACCCGTTTTTGAATCTGCTGCGCAAGGAACACGTGCCTGTGTCCATTTATCTTGTGAACGGCATTAAACTTCAAGGTCAGATCGAGTCGTTTGACCAATACGTTGTGCTCTTGCGCAACACAGTGACCCAAATGGTATACAAACATGCAATTTCAACTGTCGTGCCTGCACGCGCAGTCACGTTTACGCCTGAAGTCAAAGAGTGATTTTTCTTAACGGTCGTCCTGTGGTTGGGATGACCGGTCAAAACAACCAGATGTATCCAGATCGGCAACCCTCATGACAAAAACAGTACTTGTGGGGGTCGATTTCGGCCAACTCGAGTTCGACTTAAGCATGGAAGAACTCTCCCAGTTGGCAGAGTCTTCCGGCGCCATCCCCGTTTCCGTTGTAACCTGCAAACGCAAAAGTCCTGACGCCCGAACCTATCTCGGCTCGGGTAAAGCCATTGAAATTCGCGAGTTGGTTGAGTTCCACGAGGCCGAGCTTGTAATTTTCAATCATGCGCTGGCCCCTGCGCAGCAAAGAAACCTTGAAGACGTATTTGGCGTCAGGGTACTCGACCGAACCGGTCTTATTCTCGATATTTTTGCGCTTCGGGCGCAAAGCCACGAAGGCAAGCTGCAGGTTGAACTTGTTCAGTTGCAGCACTTGGCCACGCGCCTCATTAAAGGGGCTCTTTACGTTGAGCGTCAGCAAGGCGGTATCGGTTTGCGCGGTCCGGGTGAAAAGCAACTTGAGCTTGACCGTCGCTTGATCGGTGAGAAAGTCAAAATGCTAAAGGCCAAGCTCGCCAAGTTGTCCAGGCAGCGTCAAACCCAACGCAAGCAAAGAAACCGCAGTGGCACGTTTTCAGTGTCCATCGTGGGCTACACCAACGCCGGAAAATCCACGCTGTTCAATGCGCTCACGCACGGCAACGTGTATGCGGCCAACCAGTTGTTCGCCACCTTGGACACCACCACCCGTAAGGTTTATTTGGGCGAGGGCTGTAGCATTGCACTTTCCGATACGGTGGGTTTCATCAGAGAGTTGCCGCACGGATTGGTCGAGGCTTTCAAGGCAACCTTGGAGCACACTGCGGAGGCTGATCTGCTCTTGCATGTTGTGGACGCTTCAAGTCCGGCCCGACACACACAAATGGAAGAAGTGGCCAGAATTTTGAAGGAAATCGGAGCTGACCAAGTTCCGCAATGCGTCATCTGGAACAAGTCCGATTTGTGCCAACGTGAGCCGGAAGTGTCATTAAATCTCTGTGGTACCATGCAATCTATATCGGTAAGTGCACGTTTTGGCTTGGGGCTTGATCTTCTTAGAGGCGCTCTCCATGAGGTTGCCTCCCAACATTATCAAAAACCGCCCGAAGATGCGCCTGTTTCTGAACCGTGGGAGTCAGAACAAGCGTCATCATCGGCGGATAACCACTGAGTGAAATCCTGATGAATTGGTTACGTAAATTCCCTGTTTTTGCCAACGAAGACCCGGGTTGGGGTCGAGGCGGTGGGCACAATGGTCAAGGCGGCGAAGGTTCTGGCGGCAACAGTCAGCCTCAACCCCCCCGAAATAACAACAACCAACGCGACGACGGTCCGCCGGATCTCGACGAGTTGTGGCGCAATTTCAACGACAAACTCAATCGCTTCTTCGGTCGCGGTCAAGGTGGCAACGGTGGTGGCTCCGGTGGTTCTGAACCCAACTTCAAGGGTGCTGGTATCGGCGCAGGTGCCATTTTGGGTGCGGTTGGTTTGCTTTGGCTCTCCAGCGGGTTCTTCATTATTCAGGAAGGTCAAGTGGGCGTCGTACTTCAGTTTGGCAAGTACAGCTCAACCACAGGTCCCGGCTTTCAATGGCGCATGCCCTATCCCTTGCAGGCTCACGAAGTTGTCAACATTTCCCAGATTCGCACCATAGAAGTGGGTTACCGGAACAACGTAAAAACGAAAGTCTTGCGCGAATCCCTGATGCTGACTGACGATGAAAACATCATCGACATCCAGTTCGCCGTGCAATACAAGCTCAAAGATGCAGCGGCGTATCTGTTTAACAACCGCAATCCGGAAGAAACGGTTTTGCAGGCAGCTGAAACAGCCATCCGCGAAGTCGTCGGGCGCAGCAAAATGGACTACGTCCTGTATGAAGGTCGCGAGCAGGTTGGTCTCGATGTGTCCGCCACCATTCAACAAATCCTTGACCGCTACAACGTGGGTATCAGCGTGTCCAGCGTTTCATTGCAAAATGCACAACCACCCGAGCAAGTACAGGCGTCTTTCGATGATGCCGTCAAGGCGGCCCAAGACCTTGAGCGCCTGAAAAGCGAAGGTGAGGCTTACGCAAACGATGTTGTGCCAAAAGCCAAGGGTGGTGCTGCTCGCTTGCTGGAAGAGGCCAACGGTTACAAGCAGCGCGTGGTGTCTCAGGCCGAGGGCGATGCTGCCCGCTTTAAATCGGTGTTGACGGAATACACCAAGGCGCCTGCAGTGACCCGCGATCGTCTCTACATTGAAACCATGCAGCAGGTGCTGTCCAACGTCACCAAAGTAATGACAGACTCCAAGCAAAACAGCCAGTTGCTGTATTTGCCCTTGGACAAGCTGATCAATCAAGTGGGTGCGGACAGTTCTGTTAAAGGTGTGGCGCCGCAAACAACGCAAGCAGCAGCAGGTGGTGCCCAGCCTGAGCCTGCAGTTACGCCGACTGAGCCGCAGCGCCCCCGTCCTCAGGACAACCGCAACGACAATCTCCGGAATCGTGAGAAGGGAGCACGATGATGCCTAGAATATTCGCATTGCTGGCAGCCGTTATTTTCGGTCTGATCGTTTTTTCTTCATGCGTGTTTTTGGTGGATCAACGCCAATACGCAGTCGTGTTTGCCCTTGGTGAGGTCAAGCGCGTGGTGGAAACTCCGGGCCTGCATTTCAAAGTGCCGGCGCCATTCCAAAACGTCATTTATCTCGAGCGCCGCATTCTTACTATAGATACGCCTGACACAGACCGGTTCATCACAGCAGAAAAGAAAAATCTGCTGGTTGACTCCTTTGTGAAATGGCGCATTGCCGATCCAAAACTTTACTTCGTCAGCTTTTCCGGTGACGAACGCAGGGCGCAAGACAGAATCGGTCAAATCGTGAAGGCAGCACTGAACGAAGAAATCACCAAGCGCACTGTTCGTGAAGTGGTTTCAGGCGAGCGCACCAAAGTCATGCAGACCATTGTGGCGAAAGTCGCTGACGACGCAAAACAGGCCGGCATCGATATTGTTGACGTCCGTCTCAAGCGTGTAGATCTGGTGCCTGAAGTCAGTGAATCCGTGTTTCGTCGAATGGAGGCTGAGCGCAAGCGGGTTGCCAACGAATTGCGTTCCACAGGTGGAGCCGAGTCTGAGCAAATCCGCGCAGACGCAGACCGTCAAAGAGAGGTCATTCTCGCTGACGCCTACCGTCAAGCCCAGGTCATCAAAGGTGAAGGTGATGCAAAAGCCGCTTCCATCTATAATGCTGCTTTTGGTCAGAACCCCGAGTTCTTTGCCTTCTATCGCAGCTTGGAAGCCTACCGTCAGACATTCAAGAATAAGTCTGATGTAATTTTGGTAGATCCACAGTCCGACTTCCTGCGCTTTATGCGCAACTCCGGAAGCGGTAAGGCGGGCAAGTAATCCGCCATTGATATGGCAGGCGCAAGGTGTTCGGCTGTTTTCGCGGACCCTTCGCCTCGCCGTCCTTTGCTCCGCAGGTGCTTTGTTTTGACTGAATCGCCCACTGTCTGTAGGCTTCGCCTTGTTTGATCAGAGATACGCACCTGTTTGTCCAAAGGTGCGTTTACGTTTTTTGGCGCTTGCGTCGAATCATTATTGGAATTTGCATGTCTGCTTGGCTATTGCCTGAGTCTATTGCTGATGTTTTGCCCTCGGAAGCTCGCCGGATAGAAGATATTCGTCGCCGCCTGCTCGACCGTTTTCGCAGCTACGGTTTTGAGCTCGTCATGCCGCCTTTGCTTGAATATGCGGAATCGCTATTTTCCGGCACGGGTCAAGACCTTGATTTAAAAACATTTAAACTGATTGACCAGTCGTCCGGTCGCACCTTGTGCGTTCGGGCAGATACAACGCCGCAGGTGGCCAGAATAGACGCGCACATCCTGAACCGTTCGGGTTTAACGCGTCTGTGCTATTGCGGACCCGTTTTACACACCCGAACCGAGGCTTTACACGCCACCCGCGATCCGCTTCAAATCGGGGCGGAGTTGTTCGGTCATGCCGGCGTCGAGGCCGACATCGAAATTTTGCGCCTTGCGCTTGATGCCTTGTCGATGGCTAAAATGCGGGGGGTTCGCATTGACCTCTGTCACGCTGACCTTTTGCCCGCCATTCTTGAGGGTGTCGACGGCGCTGAGTCTTTGGCGTTGTCACTTCATCAGGCGCTTGCAAAGAAAGACAAGCAGGCAATTGCGGGCTTGTTGGTCGGGGTGCCGCTTGAGCGCGCACAGGCCATTGATCGTCTGCCGGATTTATACGGCTTTCCGTTTGGTGAAAACGGAGTCACTGCCCGCGCCAGATCCGTTCTGCCGGACACTCCCCGCATTGCTGCAGCCCTGAAAAACCTTGAGGTTCTGTGCCAGTCCATCGAGGCGGCGGGGCAAGGTATTGCCGCCATGGTAGATCTCGCGGATTTTCGAGGCTACAACTACCACAGCGGCGTAATGTTCGCGGCCTATGCTTTGGGCAGTCCCAATGCGGTGCTGCGGGGTGGTCGTTATGACAACGTGGGTGCTGTGTTCGGTCGTCAAAGGGCCGCCACAGGATTTTCCCTGGATTTAAAGGAGTGGGCAGCGATGATGCCTGCCTCCGGTGTCCGCGCTCAGGCCATCAAGGCGCCTTGGGCTGTTGACGCCAATTTAGATGCACTGATTCGTTCCTTGCGGGACAGCGGTGAAATTGTGGTCCAGGCCTTGCCTGGGCATGAACATGAAGAAGAGGAATTTGAGTTTGACCGGGAATTGAAGTCAGACGGTACCCAGTGGTCCGTATGCCCCGCGTCAGCCATGGAGAAAAAGCAATGACATATCGTAACGTCGTGGTGATTGGCACCCAATGGGGTGATGAGGGCAAGGGCAAAGTCGTCGACTGGCTGACAGACCACGCAGATGGCGTGGTGCGCTTTCAGGGTGGACACAACGCAGGTCACACTTTGGTGATCGGCGGCAAAAAAACAATTTTGCGTTTGATTCCGTCCGGCATCCTGCGGCCCGACGTGCAAGTCTATATTGGCAACGGCGTTGTCTTGTCGCCCCAGGCTTTGTTGTCTGAAATTGATGAGTTGCAGCGTGGTGGCATACAAGTCGAGTCCCGGCTCAAGATCAGTGAGGCTTGCCCGCTGATTCTCGAATACCACGTGGCTTTGGACAAGGCGCGTGAGGCACGCAAGGGCGAGGCGAAAATCGGCACCACAGGCCGCGGCATTGGCCCAGCCTATGAAGACAAGGTGGCGCGACGTTCCTTGCGGGTTCAAGATCTGTTTGCGCCTGAAAAGTTCATGAGCAAGCTCGAAGAAGTTCTGGATTATCACAATTTTGTGCTGACCCAGTACCTTAAGGCAGAGCCCGTGATCGCTACGCAGGTGTTTGATGCAGCCATGGCGCTGGCACCGCGCATCAAGGCGATGGTGGCTGATGTACCCAGCCTGCTGGACGCAGCGAACCGCGAAGGCAAGAGCCTGTTGTTTGAAGGTGCGCAAGGCGCACTGCTCGACATCGATCACGGCACCTACCCCTATGTCACCAGCAGCAACTGTTTGGCCGGTGCTGCGTCTGCTGGCGCCGGTGTGGGTCCGCAACGCTTGCAATATGTACTGGGCATTACGAAAGCCTATGCAACCCGTGTGGGTTCGGGGCCTTTTCCTACAGAATTGTTTGATTCCGTGGGTCAGCACTTGGCCACCAAGGGCAATGAGTTTGGTTCTGTCACCGGCCGGCCTCGCCGCTGTGGCTGGTTTGATGCCGCAGCACTGAAACGCACCATTCAACTCAATGGGGTGTCTGGTTTGTGCATTACAAAGCTCGACGTTCTCGATGGTCTGGAAAATATACGTCTGTGCGTTGGCTACGAGACGCCCAACGGCGTCACGGACATCTTGCCCATGGGGTCGGATGCAGTATCACTGTGCAAGCCTGTTTATGAAGACTTCCCGGGCTGGAAAGGCACAACCTTCGGTGTGCAAAAGCTTGAAGACCTGCCCGCCGAGGCTCGCAGTTACCTCAACCGAATGGCCGAGGTCTGCGGTGTACAAGTGGACATGATTTCAACCGGTCCCGACCGTGATGAAACCATTGTGTTGCGTCATCCTTTCAAGCACTGAGTCTTCTGCATGAGTCACTTGCATGTTTCATGGGACGAATATCACCGACTGATTGAATCGTTGGTGATACAAGTGCGAGACAGCGATTGGGAATTCGATGTGGTGCTTGGGCTTGCCAGAGGCGGTCTGCGGGTGTCTGATGTTATTTCCCGCATTTTCGAAAGGCCGATGGCTGTGTTGGCCGCAAGTTCCTACCGGGATGGCAGCGGAACCGTTCAGGGTGTGCTGCAGATATCAAGCAGCATTGCCTTGGTCAGTGAGCGGCTTGGTCCCCGTGTTCTGGTGGTTGACGATCTCTGCGACACGGGTAAAACACTTGAAGCGGTGGTGGCGCATTTAAAAGCGCAATACCAAGACATAACAGACATTAAAACCGCTGTGTTGTGGACCAAGAAAGATTCTGCGTTCAAGCCGGATTTTTCTGCGGTTGAACTCGATGGAAACCCTTGGATACACCAACCGTTCGAGCGTTATGACACCATGACGCCGGGGGATCTGGGTTGAAAAGCCAGTTTACGCAGCATCAAAAAAAGTCGGTGGAAACATCGATGTTTCGAAGTATTTAAGAGCTTGAAGAATCTGAGGATTTTAGAAATTTGGCATTACTCCAACATTGCCTTGCTGCATCATTCGCAAAATTTGATGCTTGAAACAACGTTGGAAAACTTGCCGTGGTGCCCAGGAGAGGACTCGAACCTCCACAGTGTTGCCACCGCTAGGACCTGAACCTAGTGCGTCTACCAATTCCGCCACCTGGGCCGGTGGGAAGCCCGCAATTATATTGGATATAAATAAATTGTCAAACAAAAAAGAAGAAATCAGCATCCCGAGTCGTGAAGAGATACTTCGCGTATTGCGTCAGGAAGCCACGCCCCTGAGCCGTGAGCAGTTGCAGGACCGTTTGGGTCTGACCCAAGTTGAGGTTGTGGAAGCGTTTCAAAAGCGCCTCGCCGCTATGGAGCGTGACGGGCAATTAATGCCCAACCGCAAAGGCGTGTTGTTGTTGTCCACGAAATTGGACTTTATTGCAGGAAAGGTCTCGGGTCACCGTGACGGGTTCGGGTTTTTGTTGCGCGACGACAAAGGCCCCGATGTTTTCCTTTCCCCGCGTGAAATGCAGAAAATACTGCATGGCGACCGTGTTTTGGTGCGCATCACGGGAACGGACAACCGTGGCCGCCCGGAAGGCACCATTGTGGAAGTCACTGAGCGTCGCACCAATTTGCTGGTGGGGCGTCTGGTGTCAGAACGCGGCGTCATTTTGGTGGTGCCGGAAGACCAACGCATCAAGCACGACATTCTGATTCCTCCGGGCGACATCATGAATGCCAAGGCGGGGCAAGTCGTCAGCGTGGAAATCCTCGAGCAACCCAGCCGGTATTCGCAACCCATAGGGCGCATCGTGGAAGTGTTGGGGCAGGTTGGCGACCCCGGTATGGAAATTGAAATTGCGGTGCGTAAGTTCGATGTGCCGCATGAATTTTCGAAGGAAGCAGAAAGCGAAGCAGCCAATCTGGCCGATACGGTTCAGTTCGAAGACATGGCGGGGCGGGTTGATTTGCGCGATGTACCGATGGTCACCATTGATGGCGAGGACGCCAGAGACTTTGACGATGCGGTTTACTGCGAGCCCACCGGAGAGGGGCGCACAGCCGGATGGCGTTTGATTGTAGCCATTGCCGACGTCAGTCACTACGTCAAGGATGGCTCATTTCTGGACCGTGATGCCATTGAGCGTGGAACCTCGGTTTATTTTCCTCGCCGGGTCATTCCCATGTTGCCGGAAAAAATTTCCAACGGCTTGTGCTCCTTGAATCCGGATGTTGATCGTCTGGTACTGGTGTGTGACGCCGTGGTTGGCCCCAAAGGTGCCATCAAGGCCTATCAGTTCTACAACGCAGTCATTCATTCCGCGGCACGGCTGACCTACACGGATGTCTGGGAGTCCTTGTCAGACCCTGAAGGCCCGACTGCGGAGCGTCTGCAAGCTATTTTGCCCCACCTGGAACACCTCCATGAGTTGTACAAGGTGCTGCTGGAGGCGCGCATCAAGCGGGGTGCCATGGAGTTGGAAACCGTGGAAACCATGATTGTTTCCAATGCTCAGGGCAAGATTGAAAAAATCATTCCGCGGCGCCGCAACGATGCGCACCGCCTGATTGAAGAATGCATGCTGACCGCAAACGTCTGTGCAGCCGATTTTTTGCTGCGCAGCAAGCATCCCAGCCTGTACCGCGTTCATGAAGGCCCCACGCCAGAGAAACTGGTCAATCTGAAAAACTTTCTCAAGAGCCTGAGTTTAACGCTGGGCGGGGGCGAAGACCCCACGGCACAAGACTACGCCGATCTGGTGGCCAGCATTGCCGGTCGTCCTGACCGCGATCTCCTGCAATCCATGATTTTGCGCTCCATGCAGCAAGCCGTTTACGGCCCTCACAACGTGGGTCACTTCGGCTTGGCGTATGAGGCTTACACACACTTTACGTCGCCCATCCGCCGCTATCCGGATTTGCTGGTTCACCGGGTCATCAAGGCTTTGCTGGCCAAACAGGATTACGCACCCCCACGAATTGATGAGCGTGATGAAGGCATCAAGCCGGTTAAAAAGGGCAGCGCGCTACCGCAGGCAAAAAAGCTTGCTGGTGCGCAGGAAACCGTACAAGCCGGTTCGCGTCTGGCGGCAAAAGTCAGCAAGGCTGAGTCCTTGGCGCTTTGGGAACAATTGGGGACTTGGTTGTCCTCAACGGAACGCAGGGCCGATGAAGCCTCCCGCGATGTTGAAGCCTGGCTGAAATGCTTTTTCATGAAAGAAAAAGTGGGCGATGCCTTTTCCGGTCGTATCACCGGTGTGGCACCGTTTGGCGTATTTGTCACCTTGGATGCGCTGTTTGTCGAGGGTCTGGTTCACGTGTCCGAATTGGGCAACGAGTATTTCCAATACAACGAATCCATGCACGAATTGCGCGGAGAGCGCAGTGGTCGGCGCTATCAATTGACAGACAGCATCAATGTTCAGGTTGCGCGTGTAGATCTGGAAGCCAGACGCATTGAGTTCCGCTTGGTGCAGGGCACCACTTTGAAAGACATACTGCGCGATGCAAAAGCCTTGCCGCATGTCGCCCGGAAACCCGGTTCAGGCAGCAAGAAAAAGCTCGATGCCGACATTGAGCCCTTGGCACCGGTGTTTCCACCGGAAACAGCGCTCGGTGAGAAGCCGGGAAAACGCGGCGAGAACAAACGCAAGGCGGCCGAAACTTCCCGAGAGCGAACCAATGCGCAAAAGAAGCGCAAGGCTTCGATTGCCGTCCAGCAACTAGCGCCCAAGGCTGGTTCAAAAACAAAAAGTAAAACTGCGGCTGTCCGCAAACGTTAGGAGAGGCCTTTGCCTACTTTGTATGGTTTTCATGCGGTGTCTGCGCGTCTGCGCCATGCACCGTCTTCAGTTCAGGAAGTTTTTTACGATGCCACCCGCCGTGACAAACGGATGCAGGCGTTTCTCGACAAAGCGGTTTCGCAAGGCGTGAAGCTGACTGCCGCTGATGAAAAGCGGTTGTCGTCCCTGTCGGGGCACGGCAGACACCAGGGTGTTGTGGCGGTGGCTGACGAAGTGGTGCTGAACCACAATTTGTACGATGTGCTGGACAGCGCCGGCTCGTCGGGTTTGTTCTTGGTGCTAGACAGCATCACTGATCCCCACAACCTGGGCGCTTGTCTGCGTGTGGCTGACGGGGCGGGTGCACACGCCGTCATCGCCCCCAAAGACCGTGCATGCGGCATTACCCCTGTGGTGGCCAAGGTGGCTTCCGGTGCATTGGAAACCGTGCCTTACATTACCGTTACCAATTTGGCCAGAACCTTGATGGAAATGGCGGAAAGTGGTGTGCGTCTGGTGGGGGCGGCCGGCGAAGCCACTGCCACGATCTACGATGTGGACTCTCGGGCTTCCACCGCGTGGGTGCTGGGTGCCGAAGGTGAGGGCTTGCGCCGTTTGACGCGTGAAAAATGCGATGAACTGGTGCGCATCCCCATGGCCGGCTCTGTCGAGAGCCTGAATGTTTCCGTGGCCTCGTCGTTGTGCTTGTACGAAAGTGTTCGTCAGCGAACCCACGCCAAGGCGTAGTAGACTGCGTTTCCTTTTTTTGCTTTTCTGACTGATTGACATGGATTCACTGCTGTTGGATGTAAGTTCCGAAGAACCCTCGGATTCAATCACCTTGGCGCACTACGCTGAACGCGCCTATCTGGATTACGCCGTCTCTGTGGTCAAGGGCAGGGCACTGCCTGATGTCTGTGATGGACAGAAGCCGGTACAACGCCGCATTCTGTTTGCCATGACTGAAATGGGTCTGGGGCCAGGCGCCAAGCCAATGAAGTCTGCGCGCGTGGTGGGCGATGTGCTGGGTAAATTCCATCCGCACGGCGATCAGGCCGCCTATGAGGCGCTGGTTCGCATGGCGCAGGGGTTCACCTTGCGTTATCCCCTCATCGACGGACAGGGCAACTTTGGTTCGCGCGATGGTGACGGTGCTGCCGCCATGCGATACACCGAAGCCAGACTGACGCCGGTGGCCAGTTTGTTGCTCGATGAGATTGACATGGGTACGGTGGATTTCATGCCCACCTACGACGGTACCTTGCGTGAGCCTAAGTTGTTGCCTGCACGTCTGCCGTTTGTACTGCTCAATGGTGCCTCTGGCATTGCTGTCGGTATGGCCACTGAAATTCCACCCCACAATTTGCGGGAAGTGGCTCAGGCAGTGGTCACCCTGATCGCAAAACCGGACACCTCACTGGATGAGGTCATGGCCTTGATTCCCGGGCCTGATTTTCCGGGGGGGGCGCAAATTATTTCCAGCCCCGAGGCCATCCGCGAAGTCTACGCCACAGGTCGGGGCAGCGTGAAGGTTCGTGCGCGCTGGACCATAGAAGAAATGGCCAGAGGGCAATGGCAACTGGTCATCAATGAATTGCCCCCGAATACGTCGTCTGCCAAGGTGCTTGAGGAAATTGAGGAGCTGACCAATCCGAAAGTCAAGCCTGGCAAGAAAAGCCTGAGCCCGGACCAGCAAACCATGAAGCAGACGCTGCTGGGTGTTTTGGATGCCGTGCGTGACGAGTCAGGCAAAGCCGCCGCGGTTCGCCTTGTTTTCGAACCGAAGTCCCGCAACATCGACGTCAATGAGTTCGTCACCTTGCTGCTGGCGCACACCAGTCTGGAGACCAACACATCCATCAATCTGGTGTCCATTGCCAGAGACGGCAGGCCGGGCCAGCGGGGCCTGTTGGCCATGTTGCTAGACTGGATAGAGTTCCGGGCCATCACCATCCGTCGCCGCAGCCAGCACCGCTTACTGCAAGTGGAAGACCGTTTGCATGTGCTGGAAGGGCGTTTGATTGCTTGGTTGAACATTGATGAAGTGATTGCCACGATCCGCGAAGCCGATGAGCCGAAGTCTGCACTGATGGCCCGCTTCTCTTTGTCTGAACGCCAGGCAGAGGACATTCTCGAGATTCGTTTGCGTCAATTGGCGCGCTTGGAAAAAATCAAGATTGAACAGGAAATGGCGGGGCTGAGAACCGAAAAGGAAGACCTTCAGGCCTTGCTGGCGGATGAGGGAAAGCTTCGCCGTCGCATGGTCAGTGAAATCCGCAAGGACGCTGAAAAGTTCGGCGATGACCGTAGAACCGTCATTGAAATGGCGCAGAAAGCGCAAGTCGAGGTCAAGGTCATTGATGAGCCTGTTACCGTGATCGTTTCAAGCCGCTTCTGGCTGCGGGCCCGTCAAGGGCACGGGTTGGATCCACAAACCTTCAACTTCAAATCAGGCGATGCCTTGGGTTCCACCCATGAGTGCAGAACCACAGACTCACTGGCGGCCTTCGGCAGCGGCACGGCACAGAACCGGGTGTTCAGCATTCCGGTGTCGGCTTTGCCCGGCGGCCGGGGTGATGGCGCTCCGCTGCAAAGCTTCATTGAACTGATGCCGGCAGGTCAGATTGCCTGCGTGCTGGCGCAACCCCCTGAGCGGCAACTCCTGCTGGCAGGTACTGGCGGTTATGGTTTTGTCTGCAAGTTTGGTGATTTGCAGACCCGGCAAAAGGCGGGCAAGTCTTTTCTGTCGCTGGACGAGGCCGAGCGTTTGTTGCCGCCCGTGCCACTGAGCGCAGAGCACTCGCATTGTGCGGTGCTCTCTGACAAGGGACGTTTTCATGTGTTCCCTCTGGCAGAAATGAAAACCTTGTCCGGCGGTGGCCGTGGCGTTCAATGCCTGCCGCTGAAAGAGGGCGAGCAGTTGTTGGGTGTGTTGCCAATTGCCACGGGCGATGCCCTGGAGGTTTACGGTACTGGGCGCGCAGGCAAAACCCAGATATTGCTGATCAAGGCACAAGACCTTCAATCGCGCATTGGCAAGCGCGGCGGCAAGGGCAGGGAGCTGGACGTCAAGTTCAAGATTGAAGGTTTCAGACGGGCCTCTGCATTGATTTAACGGGTGGTGCCCTTGCTGACGCTCAGCAAGGGGGCCGTCTTACGGAGCCAGCAGTGCAGCGCCAATAACGCCTGCCGAATCGCCCAGTTCGTGCTGCACAATGGGCGTTGTCATTTCCCCTCCGAAAATCCGCGATCTCACCTCGGCTACCCCGCGGTCATACAGGCCGGGCAGGTTGGAAAGACCGCCGCCCAGCACAATGATGTCGGGGTCCAAAACCGCAATAAGATTGGCCACTGCAGAACCAAAGCGTTGATAAAACCCCTGTTGTGTGGTGCTGAATTCAGGCGCATCACTGTTCAGGATTTTTTCTGAAGAGACGCAGACTCCGGTCTGCGCTAAATGCATTTTCTCAATGCCGCTACCGGAAATAAAGGTTTCAACACAGCCTCGCGCCCCGCAATAGCAGAGCGGTCCGTTGGGGTCCAGTGTCATGTGCCCCCATTCGCCTGCCAATGATTGCGGTCCGGAGCGTATTTTTTGATTCAACACAATACCTCCGCCGCAACCTGTTCCCATAATGACCCCAAAGACGCATTCATAACCACGGCCTGCGCCCAAAATGGACTCTGCCAATGCGAAGCAATTCGCATCGTTTTCAACGCGGATCGGTTGTTTCAAGGCGACTTCCAGCGCGTCCTTCAGGGGGTAGCCGTTCAGGCAAACGGTGTTGGAGTTTTTTAGCAGTCCGGTTTTTTTAGCAAGCGCCCCCGGTGTACCAACACCGATGGCTGCGTGTTCAATGCCATTGCTTTTCTTTAATTCATGAACCAAACCTGCAATTCTTGAAATGATGTGTTCAGGACCCTGCTGGGCTTCGGTGGGTATTCTGAGCCTCGCTGTAACCCTGAGCCGCTCGTCGAGCACCACCCCCTCGATTTTTGTTCCACCCAGATCAATGCCGATTTTCAAATGACCCCCTTGAAATTCTTGAAACACACCCAATCTCTGAGCGTGGGATTTTATTTGTACCAACATAACAGGAGTTTTACCATGGGCGCGCCCAAAGAAACGCTAGGCTTTCAGGCCGAAGTCAAACAACTGCTCAATCTGATGATTCATTCCTTGTATTCCAACAAGGAAATTTTTCTGCGAGAACTCGTCTCCAATGCCTCGGACGCTTGCGACAAGCTTCGGTTTGAAGCCATTAACAACGACAGCTTGTACGACGGCGATTCTGAACTGCGCATTCGCGTCGATTACGACAAGAATGCAAATACCATCACCATCTCAGACAACGGCATAGGCTTGTCCCGTGAAGAAGCCATTGATCATTTGGGTACGATCGCAAAATCAGGCACCAAAGAGTTTTTCAGCAAATTGTCAGGCGACCAGCAACGCGATGCCGCCTTGATCGGTCAGTTCGGCGTTGGCTTTTACTCGGCCTTCATTGTGGCCGACAAAGTGACGGTTGAGTCTCGCCGCGCTGGTTTGTCTTATGACCAGGGCGTGCGTTGGGAGTCTGATGGCAGCGGCGAGTTTTCAATTGAACAAATTGAACTGAATAAACGCGGCACCAGTGTCATTCTGCATTTGCGCGAAGGTGAAGAAGAGTTGCTCAACAGCTGGAAGTTGCGTGGCATCATCACCAAGTACTCCGACCATATTTCCTTGCCCATTGAAATGGCCAAGGAAGACTGGGACAAAGACGCCAATGAAATGAAGCGCACGGGTGAATGGGAAGCGGTGAACAAGGCCAGTGCACTCTGGACCCGTTCAAAAAGCGACATTACAGAAGAGCAGTACAACGAGTTTTATAAAACGTTGAGCTACGATTTTGAAAACCCCTTGGCCTACACTCACAACCGTGTGGAAGGCCGCAGCGAATACACGCAGTTGCTCTACATTCCTGCGCGTGCCCCGTTTGACATGTGGGACAGAAACCAGCGCAAGGGCCTGAAGCTCTACGTCAAGCGCGTGTTCATTATGGAAGACGCCGAACAACTGATGCCAGGTTACCTGCGTTTTGTAAAAGGCGTGATTGATTCTGCTGATCTTCCTTTGAACGTGTCGCGTGAAATTTTGCAGGAAAGCCGTGATGTAAAAGCCATCCGGGAAGGTTCGACAAAAAAGATCCTCTCCATGCTGGAAGATCTGGCAACGAACCATGCGGAAAAATACGAAAAGTTCTGGTCAGAGTTTGGTCAGGTGCTAAAAGAAGGTTTGGGCGAAGACAGCAACAACAAAGAGCGCATTGCCAAGTTGTGCCGCTTTGCCTCAACCCACGGCGATTCTGACGCGCAGGTGGTTTCACTTTCTGAGTACGTGAGCCGCATGAAAGAAGGTCAGGACAAAATTTATTACGTGACTGGCGATACTTACCAAGCAGCCAAGTTCAGCCCCCACCTTGAAGTTTTCAAGAAAAAGGGCGTTGAGGTTTTGGTGCTCACCGACCGTGTTGATGAATGGATGTTGTCTTTCCTCACAGAGTTCGACGGCAAAACACTGCAATCTGTCGCCAAAGGCGGGCTGGATTTGGGTTCTCTGGAAGATGAAGCTGAAAAGGAAACCAAAACCAAGGTTGAAGGCGAGTTCAAGGACGTGCTGGCCAGAATTCAGGAAAGTCTGAAAGACCGGATCAAGGAGGCCCGCGTTACCTTGCGTTTGACCGACAGCCCGGCTTGTCTGGTTTATGACGAAAACGAAATGAGTGGTCATTTGCAGCGCATGCTTAAACAGGCGGGTCAAGCCGCACCTGAAAGCAAACCTGTGCTTGAATTGAACCCTGAGCACCCGTTGATTCAAAGGCTGAAAATTGAAAAAGACAGCTTTGATGCGTGGGTGAATGTGTTGTTTGATCAGGCGCTGCTGGCTGAAGGCGGTCAATTGACCGATCCGGCAGGTTTTGTCCGACGCTTGAATATGTTGCTGCTGACCATCAAGGCCTAAACAACAGTTTTTAAGCCTGACGAAAAAATCGCACCATTGCCAAAACAGCAGTGGTGCGATTTTTTTACGGTTTGTTTACCGTAGGCTTAGCGACCAATGATTTGACCGTCGACAACCTTTACATCGTCGCCGACTCTCCAACTTGGCGCACGGTCAAAGTTGAACTGCTGTGTGGTGCCATCAAGGTAGCGAACTTGTACTTTGTAGCTGACAACTGCCTTTGAGCGCTTTTCCACTTCGTTGCCTGCGTAGGCGCCGCCGATGGCACCCGCCACAGTCGCCACTTTCTGACCGCTTCCGTTACCTACCTGTTTGCCCAACAATGCACCAGCCAAGCCGCCTGCAATGGCACCCAAACCGCTACCTTCGCCTTTTTGCTCAATAGCCGTGACATCAGAAATTTCACCACAGTTTCTGCAAACTTCAGGCGCTGGCGCGGCTTTTGGCGTTGCTGCTGCCACTTTGGGTGCTGCAGGTGCTGCTTTGCGAACCGGTGCTGCAGGCTGAGCCATTTCAGGTTTTGTTTCTGCAATGACCGCAGCAGGGGCCTCGACCAAGGCCGGTGTTTCTGGCTTTGCGCCGCTGGGGCTGATCAGCCCTGTGAGCGAGGCAATGGCTACGCCGCTGGCGATAACCACGGCACCGGCGGCTGTAAGTACCAAAGGATGCGTTTTTGAAGTGTTGGCGTTTTCCATGTTCATTCTTTCGTCATTCAATTGTAAGTCTATGAGAGTGTTAACGATCATTAACCTTACAAGTTGACTGTCAAAAGAACTATTTTGACAGTTGGCGCATGCCTCTTTCCAAACCTTCAATGGTCAGTGGGTACATGCGGTTTTCCATGATCTTTTTAATAATATCAACGGATTGTCTGTATTCCCAAAGGTGCTCGGGTTCTGGGTTGAGCCATGCGGCGCGCGGGAAGTGGTCAAGAAAGCGCCTCATCCACACGGCACCGGCTTCAGGATTGTTGTATTCAACGGAACCGCCGGGTTGCAGCACTTCATAGGGGCTCATGGTGGCATCGCCTACAAAAATCAGGCGATAGTCGCTGTTGTATTTGCGCAGAATATCCCAGGTGGCGAAGCGTTCCGTGTGTCTTCGGTTGTTGTTTTTCCATAAAAAGTCGTAGACGCAGTTATGGAAATAATAAAACTCAAGGTGTTTAAACTCGGTTTTTGTAGCGGAAAACAGCTCTTCACATCGCTTGATGTGGTCGTCCATTGATCCGCCGACATCCATCAACATCAGCACTTTAACCGCGTTGTGACGTTCCGCACGAAGTTTCAAATCCAGCCATCCTGCATTTCTGGCGGTGGAGGCAATGGTGTTGTCGAGGTCCAGTTCTTCTTGCGCACCTTCGCGGGCGAAGCGGCGCAGGCGCCTGAGTGCAACCTTGATATTGCGGGTGCCCAATTCGAGTTGGTCGTCGTAGTCCTTGAACTGGCGTTGATCCCAGACTTTAACCGCGCGGCGGTGGTTACTTTTTTCTTGGCCGATACGCACGCCTTCGGGGTTGAAGCCATTGTTACCGAAAGGAGAGGTGCCGCCCGAGCCTATCCACTTGCTGCCCCCTTCGTGGCGTTCTTTTTGCTCGCCCAGCAGTTCCTTGAGTCGCTCCATGAGCTTGTCCAAACCGCCCATGGCCTCAATGGCAGCCATTTCTTCCGGAGTGAACTGTCTGTCGAAACGCTTTTCTAGCCATTCTTTTGGAATGTCCTTGAACAAGTCACCCAAACTTTCCAAGCCCTTGAAAAACTCGCCAAAGACCCGGTCAAAACGGTCGAAATAGCGTTCATCTTTCACCAGTGTCAGTTTGGCCAACAGGTAGAGATCGTCCAATGTCGGGTTGATGACTTCCTGACGAAGACCTTCCATCAGCATCAAAAACTCTTTGATGGAGACGGGTACTTTGGCGTCCTTGAGACGGAAGAAAAAGTCGATCAGCATGAGGAAACCTCAGCGCCCTTGCTTGGCCATGAATATCAGCCGTTCAAACAGGTGAACGTCCTGCTCGTTTTTGAGCAATGCGCCGTGCAATGGCGGTACCACCAGTTTGTGGTCTGCTGAGCGCAGTGCCTCGGCTGGAATGTCTTCTGCCAGCAGCAATTTCAACCAGTCTATCAATTCAGACGTGGTGGGTTTCTTTTTCAGGCCCGGTAAGCCGCGAATGTCAAAGAAACAGTCTAGTGCGGCTTTCAGCAACTCTTTTTTCAGCCCCGGATAGTGAACATCGACGATTTTTTGCATCGTGTTTTTGTCCGGAAACTGGATGTAATGGAAAAAGCAGCGACGCAAAAATGCATCTGGCAGTTCTTTTTCATTGTTCGAGGTAATAAAGACGATGGGTCTGTGTTTGGCCTTGATCAATTCACGGGTTTCGTAGACATAAAATTCCATCCGATCAAGTTCCCGCAGCAAATCATTGGGGAATTCGATATCTGCCTTGTCGATCTCATCAATGAGCAGCACCAAGGGTTCATCTGCTGTGAAGGCCTGCCACAACACGCCCTGAATAATATAGTTGCGAATGTCCTTGACCCGCTCATCGCCCAATTGAGAGTCGCGCAAGCGGCTTACTGCATCGTATTCGTAGAGCCCCTGCTGCGCTTTCGTGGTGGATTTGACATGCCATTGCAGCAGTTTGAGCCCGAGTGCACTGGACACCTCTTCTGCCAGCAAGGTTTTTCCTGTGCCGGGTTCGCCTTTGATGAGCAAGGGTCGCTGCAAGGTGATGGCGGCATTGACAGCCAACTTCAGGTCGTCGGTTGCTACGTATTGTTCACTGCCTTCAAAACGCTTCATGCTGGGTCTCTTTGTAATAAATATTTGTCAAATGATAGTACATTCTGCTCGCATACTCTTTATCTGCAGCAAAAACGGCGTCAGTATTGGACGGATGCTGTCTGAGGCGTTAAAATCTCGCCCAACACAGAGCGACTTGCGGGCTGAAGTCGTCATCCATTCCCCAAACTTAAAAACGAGAGCACTCCATGAAAAGGTTGGTACTCACATTAGGCGTTGTACTGGGTTTGACCAGCACCGGCGCCTTTGCCGCTGACGGTGATGCAAAAGCGGCTGAAAGCAAGAACTCCATGTGTATCGGTTGCCACGGCATTCCCGGCTACAAAGCCAGCTTCCCTGTGGTCTACAGCGTACCCATGATTTCCGGTCAAAATGCGAAGTATGTGGAAAATGCACTGCAGGCCTACAAAAAAGGCGAGCGCAGTCATCCCACAATGCGTGCCATTGCGCTCACACTGAGCGACCAGGACATGGCCGATCTGGCTGTCTACTATGCCAACAACAAGTGAGGCCAACACCATGCTGAAGTTTTCTAAAACCACTCTCTTCGCATTGACGATTGCCGCTTGCGCGTCGTTCTCTGCTCACGCTGCCGATGCAGCTGCTGGCAAGGCAAAAGCCGAACAAGCCTGTGCTGCTTGCCACGCCAAGGAAGGCAATTGGTCTGCGCCTATCGACCCCAGCTACCCCAAGCTGGCTGGCCAACACAAAGACTACATTGTTCAGGCCTTGGTTCAGTACAAAGACGGCCGTCGTAAAAACGGAATCATGGCGGCTCAGGCAGCCAATCTGAGCAACGACGACATGAGCAACCTTGCCGCCTTCCTGGCTTCACAGCCAACTGAGCTGTCTACCAAAAAATAAGTTTTATTTGTTGATGCAGTTTTTCTGATCAGCCGGTTCGCTTAAATGCCAACCGGCTTTTTTATGTGCAGTTTTCTCAGGTGTTTTCAAGTAGACACTGAATATAGCGGTCGCTGTTGAAGGGTAGGCCGTTGCGCTGTTGTTGCCAAATTTGTTCTCCCAGGCATTCAAACACCCGGTGGGCGGCGGCGTGTTCGTCATCAAGGCGCTTGCACAGTGTTTGAAACGCCCCGCGAATGCCGGGTGGTTGATCGATGCTGACCTGTTCGCTGACAGTCAGGTGCATTGACAGGTGTAAAAATGGATTGATGTGTCCGTCTTCCGGCGAATAATCCGCTGCCAATGCCTTTTCCTTGTTGCCCAGCAAGGCATGAAATTCCGGATGTTCTGCAATCCATTGGCTGGCGATGATTTCAGCAGGCGTTTGTACTTTTTTCTCTTGATGCTTTTGCCACGCGTCTATAAAAAAAAGGCGTGCCTGATCTCTGCTTGGATTAAATATCATTTTAGTTGGTTGTTTTTGATTTCAGAAACAAATAAATGAAGCTGACAAACGGTGGTTCAGTGCTCCGGGGGCGCCTTGTGCCACGTCCGGACTTCGTATCCATGCGGCTTGACCCAATCCACCTATCATGGGCGTGTTGGGCCACAGGGTTCGTATTTTGTGCCATTCCGGGTCATCTGTGTGGCACAAGGGGCTGCGTTCAAAGCCGCCCATCAGTGCAATCAACTTGCGTGTCGAACTTTTGAAGGCGGGTGTCAGTTGCTCACCCCAGGCGGAAATTTCCTGCTCTGCGATCCGGGCGGTTCTTGCAGCCAGACAGACTTCCTCGCCAATGTTCAGTTTGCCGGCCAGACTCATGGAACCATCGCTGTGAATTTCCACAACGGGCAGCCAGTCTATGAGGTGCTGGCGTCGAACACCCACACGTAGCGCAACCGGATGGGCGTTTTCCAACGGGCTGGCCAGCGCTTTCATTGCATTTTGACCTTCAACCGCCTGCAAAACGTTTCCATTGGACAGGCTGACCGTTTTCCAGTCACTGAGTTGTTCCAGCCCCAGAGAGTCGAATGACTGTATGCGGTGGGCGTTGATGATGATCTGGCTGTAGTCGCTTTGTGTGACGCGACCGTTTTTGATTCTCGGGTGAGTGCCGCTGTTGACGCCATGGCTGATCAGGCCCAAATGGTGGTCCGAGCCTGCGTCGTTTGCTGCACTGCCAGGCGATGCCAGTTCAGTGCTTGGACCGCCGAGATCGTCGTGCCCCATGCTCATGGTCAAACAGGCCTTTTGCAGGCGGTCTGGACGTTCAGGAATAATCGCTACGCCAACGGCAGGTCTGCTGTGTTCTATTTTCGCATCCACCACCACCCCTTGACAAACACCGCCCCAAATCTGCAGCGTCCTACTTTCCTTCAAGGCAAGTTGGCAGGCTTCGCGTGCCTGTTTGGCCCAGTGCGCCGACAAAATAAGAATCATGGCGGAGACACGGTCTGAATGCCGGCGTGCGTGCGCCTTCTCAAGCGCGTTGGCCACCGCTTGGGTAATGAGATCAGGATCTGTAGTTTCTCCGACTTGCAAGCTGGTGCCTATCATGAGCCGATTCCTTTTTCTTCTTTTATTCTAGTCCAATAGCGGTGCAACGGAGGGTTAAAAATGCATCGCTCGGTTAAATAGTGGGGCGCGTTTTCTTTTTGAATTCGCACAGGTATTCAATGCCACAGTGGGGGCAATCCGGCGTTCTGGCCTTGCAGACATAACGGCCATGAAGAATCAGCCAGTGGTGGGCATCTTGCTTGAATTCTGGCGGTATCAAACGTTCAAGTCGCTTTTCTACCTCAAGCACAGTTTTTCCCGGCGCAATACCGGTTCTGTTTGATACCCGGAAAATGTGGGTGTCCACGGCGATGGTGGGTTGGCCGAATGCGGTATTTAAAATGACGTTTGCGGTTTTTCTGCCGACGCCTGGCAGGGCTTCCAGACTTTCCCTGTCCTGGGGAACAACGCTGCCGTGCTTTTCGATCAGCAGGCGACATGTTTCCAGCAGGTGTTTGCCTTTTGAGCGAAACAGGCCGATGGTTTTAATGTATTGCTCCAAGCCTGCAGTGCCTAGTGCCAAGATGGTTTCCGGTGTATTTGCCACTGGAAACAACTTTTTGGTGGCCTTGTTTACGCCGACATCTGTGGCTTGTGCAGACAGCAACACCGCAACCAACAGTTCAAAAGGGCTACTGTACTGAAGTTCGGTGGTTGGTTTTGGATTGGCTTTTTGAAAAATCGAAAAGATTTGTCGTCTTTTTTCGGTGTTCAAGAATGCGCTCCCGGCGGTTTGACGGAATCATCGGCGGTTTTTCGACGGGCCCTTGCCCGTTCAAGCGCCGCAGCAATGATGTCACGCTTTCTGTTGGCCTCGTCTGGACTGCTTCCATGACCTTCAATTTCCGCGTACTTGCTCAAGGCCTTTTCTTCAAGCTTTTTTTCCGAGACGCTGAGCAGGCGCGCAAGGCGTGCGGTTCTTTGCTTGAGTCGCTCGCGGGCAGCACTGGCTTGTGCTTTGTCCCAATCAGAAAAATCGGGCAGCAAGATCATCTCGATGCAATCAACAGGGCAGGGCGGTATGCACAACTCACAACCGGTACAGAGACCCGCAATGACCGCATGCCGGCGTTTGTTGCCACCAACGATGGCGTCCACCGGGCAGGCTTTGATGCATAAAGTACAGCCTATGCAGTGTTCCGCGGCAATGGATGCAATGTGGCGAGGTTTGTGTTTTCCACAACTGGCGTCTAATTCAATGACTGGCACTGCAAGTACCTTGGACAACAGTACCACGCCCTCGGTCCCACCCGGGGGGCAGCGATTGATCGGCGCTTCCCCTCTGGCCATCGCGGCTGCGTAAGGTTTGCAGCCTTCAAACCCGCACTGGCCGCATTGGGTTTGCGGCAGTTGCTGGTCCAGTTGCTCTGTTAGCTTGGCGATCAGGCTGTCAGGCATGCTTGCGGATGAAGGCTTCAATTTTCGGACAAATACTTTCACGCCAGCGACGACCACTAAAAATACCGTAGTGACCGCATTTTTCAGCCGTTAAGTGTTGCTTCTTGTCTGTAGGAATGCCCGAGCAGAGGTGTTGCGCCGATTCTGTTTGCCCACTGCCTGAAATGTCATCAAGTTCGCCCTCAATGGTGAACAATGCGGTGTTGGTGATGTCTTCCGGAGCAACCCGTTGGCCTTTGATGAACCAGGTGCCCATTGGCAGTGCATGTTCTTGAAACACCGTTTTGATGGTTTCAAGATAGTACTCAGCGGGCATGTCCAGCACAGCATTGTATTCGTCATAAAAACGACGGTGCGCTTCAGCACTTTCACCGTCGCCTTCAATCAGGTGCATGTAAAAGTCCTGATGTGAGCTGACATGCCGATCCGGGTTCATGGCCACAAAACCTGCGTGTTGCAGGAAGCCAGGGTACACCCTGCGCAGGAAGCCCGGATAATTAGGCGGCACCGTGTAAATAACATTGTTTTCAAACCATGAGTGCGGTTTTGTCACTGCCAGTGTATTGACCGAGGTTGGGCTTTTCCGGGTGTCAATCGGGCCACCCATCATGGTCATGGTTTTGGGGATCAACGGATCTTTGTTGCTGGCCATCAGTGACACGGCAGCCATGACGGGCACTGTAGGCTGACATACCGAAATAACATTCACGTCTTCGCCCAAAAAATGAATAAAGTCGATGACGTAATGGACGTAATCGTGCAGGTGAAAAGCGCCCTCAGACAAGGGCACCATTTTTGCATCCGCCCAGTCGGTGATGTACACCTCATGGTGGGGAATCAACGCTTTGACAGTGTCTCGCAACAGGGTTGCAAAGTGACCGGACAGTGGCGCGACCAACAGCACTTTTGGCTGAGGTGTGTATTCCAGACCGTCATCGGGTACTTTGCGAAAGTGGATGAGGTTGCAAAATGACTTTTTCTTGGAAATTTGTTCAGACACACCCATGGTCACGCCGTCCACCTCTGTGGTGGTGATGCCAAAGGCTGGTTTTTCGTAATCTTTGCCCAATCGGTGCAACAAGCCGTAACTGGCCGCAATGCGGTTGGCGAAAGGCAGGTAGGCCAGAGGACTGAACGGATTTGTGTAGAGGGAGGCTCCCACTTCGGCCACGGAGCTCATCGGTTGAAGCAGTGATCGCTGGAGTTCATGAAGCTGGTAGAGCATGCTTGACCCTGACTTTCTAGAGATGCAATTAGTACGCCATTATCGACGATAAATTGTTGCGATGCAACATAACATACGGCTCACCAATAGTTCTCTACAGCAATTTGTCCCGGTTGGCTGCGGCGGCTGGTTTTGTAGCCGAACTCACCCAGACATTTACGGGTGTCATCGACCATTTCAGGGTTTCCGCATATCATGATTCTGGAGCGTTCCGGATCAAATTTGATGCCTGCACTGCGTTCAAGCTCACCGTTTCTTATGAGTAAGGGAATCCGGTCTTTCAATTTGAAGTCGGAAGGCCCTCGCGTCACAATAGGAATGTAAGTGAGTTTCTTGTCTTGAAACTTACAAAAATCTGAAAGAAGTTCTTGTTCGCAATAAGAGTGAATGGTTTCCTGATAAACCAGTTCTTCTGCATCTCTGACGCAGTGCACCAAAACAATGTTTTCGTAGCGTTGCCAAACTTCAGGGTCCCAGAGAATGGACAAAAATGGCGCCAACCCTGTGCCTGAGGACAGCAGCCATAAATCCTTCCCGGTTTCAAACCGGCTTGTGGTCAAAAAACCATAAGGCTGTTTTTCGACGTACAACGAGTCACCCACCTTCAAGCGCTTGAGTTCGCTGGTGAATTCGCCATCCGGGATGACAATGGAGAAAAACTCCAGATGTTCTTCATAGTTTGCAGAAGCAACCGAGTACGCACGCCATGCGATTTCGTCAGGTTTGCCTGCACTGATTTTCCTCACGCCGAGCCGCAGAAACTGACCGGGGGCGAACCTGAGTCCGCTAAATCGGGTGGTCCGAAATGAAAAGAGTTTTTCAGGAACCCAGGTGTGAACCCAGGTTACTGTTTCTTCGGTATATTTTTCAGCGGTTGAGGACATCTGAATGTTGTTTTTCAGCGCTCAAGCAGTTTTAGCTTGTCTTTGACGTCTTTCCAGTCGTCTGCATCGGCCAAGTGCGGCTTCATGCGTGTGATGCTGGGCCAACCACCTTTGGACAATTCAACATTTAACTCGATGAATTGTTTTTGTGACTCTGGTACGTCTTCTTCTGCATAAATGGCATTGACGGGGCACTCTGGTATGCAGACCGCACAGTCGATGCATTCATCTGGATCTATAACTAAAAAATTGGGGCCTTCACGAAAGCAATCGACGGGACAAACGTCAACACAATCCGTGAATTTACATTTAATGCAGGCTTCGGTGACTACGTGCGTCATCTAACTCTTTCAAAAAAAAGAAATCAAGAGTTCTATTTTAACCCGACTGTTGCTTGCTTGGCACACATCGACACACTGAAGTGACCCGATGCAGTCCGATAAAATGAACCGAAGCGCTTTAAACTATGGAAAACCCTAGGGCTTCAGGGGGGGTAGAGTTTCTATAATCAAACTTGGGTCTTTGTTTAAAAGCAGATAGGTGACGTTGAATGAATTTCGATTCCCAGGCAGCAAAAGACCGGATTTTTTCTAAAATCCGAGTCTCGCAGGGTAGATCACAAGAGAGCAAGGGAGGCGAAATGGCGGACAGTGAGGCGTTTTTGGCTCAAAAGTCACTGGGTCCGCAGCCAAGTCAGCCCAAAGATTTGATTGAGTTGTTCGTGGAGCGCTCAATACAGATGTCTTCCACGGTTGATGTACTCGACACCTCCGCAGCAATAGCCGATGCACTGGACTCATACCTGACATCCGGGCAGTTGTCCAAAACTGCAGTGGTCTGGCCGTCTTTGCAAGGTGCCCCATGGACGGGAGCATTGGTAAACAAGGGCGTG
>JAJTDO010000073.1 GCA_021300475.1 Burkholderiales bacterium
TGATTCAGGCGCTTGTGCCGTGTTGTCGGATTCAGGCATTGGTTCGTTTTGCGCAGTTGGCTCCTGTGGCGCTTGCGGTGCCTGGTCAGTGTTGTTCATTTTTGCCATTTTGGGTTGCGCTGGCTTGTTTTGAGCAGCGTTGGCCATTGGGCTTTCATTCTGTGGCGCCTGAGCAGCCGGTGCTTCCTGCTTAGGCATTTCTGATTTGGGCATGTCTGATTTTGGGGCTTCCGGCATCGCAGTTTGTGGCTTTTCTGCACGTGGTGTGGCACGACCTGCGGTGGCTACGATGTCTGCTGTTGCGCGGCCTGAACCATTTACATTGCGACCCAGAGTGGCACTAGCGGATGCGGCTGCATTGGCTTGAACAGAAGCTTCCGGAGCACCAGGCTTGCTTTCGGACATCTTGGCGGCCAGTGCACTGCCCTGAGCCTTCAACTGGTTGCCTGCGGCAGTTGCTGTGCTGGCGGCTGTTGTTTTCAGTCGATCAGCAGCATTAGCAAGTTCAGCTCCGGTAGCAGCAATGAAACTGCCAGCTTGGTCGCCAGAAGAGCGAAAGTTGGTGTCATCAGAATGATTCGCCTCAACTTTAAGGTTGGCCTGTGCGTTTGCGGTTACTTCTGATTGCTTGGCTGCGGCTTGAGCGTAAGCCTTACCCCAACCGTTCATGGAGGTTTCGGCTGCATTGGCAGAGCCAGAGAAGGCAACAACGAGGCTGAGGGCAACGAAAGAGAGGGAGAAGTTTTTCATGGTGTTTCCTTTGAGAGAGAATTTGTGCATCAGCGATGCGATGTATGTAATGTAAGGTTTTGCCCTACACACCACTACTCCCCAAATCGGTAACCACCCATGGAGCGACTTTTTTGTATTAGCCGCCACCCCTTCTGGTATATGAATCGAAACGCTTTAAGAACACCGCAATTGTCTGTGGTTCCAGCGTTTCAAAATGAAAGCTGATGAGCAGGCGCGGGATGCTTATCAATGCAATTCGGCGTGGCTCCATGGTTTTAAAGCAAATGCGGACAAACAACTCACCCTGTTTAAGCGAGATCTCGCTGTCGGATTTGACGTACGTTTCAGTGCCCAGGGCACCTGGCATCCAGTACAGAAATTCTTTTTCCGTGCAACCCATTTCACGTATCAGGGTGAAGTGGCCGGGGAGATCAGCAACCTGTCGGATTTGTGGATCGAGTTTCAGCAAGTTGCTCAACCGCCAGCAATGGGAGGCCAGATGGCCAGCACATCGTCGGGTTTGAGCAACCATTCGCCGCGGGTACCGGGCGCCACGTAAACGCCGTTGACCAGCACAAGGTGGGTGAGTTTTTCAGGCAGACTGAATTGCGCGATAACCTGCTGAACCGAACTGCCCTGCTCAACCGACAAGGTAATTGCGTTGTCCTTGCGGTGAGCGGGCAGGTAGTCGGTCAGGGTTGCGTAAAGCTTGAAGGTTATTTGCATCATGCCGCTGATTTTACGACACCCCATTGGGTTTGTGCTTGCGCACTCGCCAGATAGGCTTCCATCAAGCGACTGGGGTCAGACAGCAAAATGTCTTTCCATTCGCCCAACTTCACCTGACCTTGAATCAGTCCGCGCAGTACGCCCACGTGGTCCGTCAAGCCCAGACTGGTTGCACCAATCAGTACATCGCCCTTGAACTCCAGACGCAAATACTTGAAGCGCTGCTCATCTTTCAACTCAACGGACTGGCCGTCTTCAGCGCCCCACCATTGACCAAAGCTCGCTGCAATCAGACCGAGCGTGTCCAGTACGTTCATGGCGAAGGTTCCACGCCCGGGGGCGGTTTTGCCTATCATGGCCATGGCGGCAGTGCGAGCATCGTCAGCGGCGGCGGGTTGAATCATGTTGACTACCTTCTCGCCGGTGGAGAAGTCTCGCGCCTGCGTCACGTCGCCTGCTGCATAAACATCGGCAATGTTGGTGGCCATGTTATCGTCCACCAAAATGCCTGCATCCACTTCAATTCCGCTGCCAGCGATGAAATCCAGATTTGGCTTGACGCCTGTGGCGGAAATGATGAGATCACAGTCCAGCGTTTGACCGTTGCCAAGTTTTGCCTGCAAGGGTGCATCTGCACCACTGCCAATGGCTTCAACCCGTGTATCGGTAAAAACAGTGACACCCTTTTTCTGGACCCACGCCTTGATCATGGTGCCAGCGCCTTCGGTCATCATGCGGGGAACCATGCGGTTACCCATCTCAACCACTGTCAGTTTTACACCACGCATCGCCAAGGCTTCCATGATGATGCAGCCGATAAAGCCCGCACCCATCTGGAGAACGCGAGCCCCCGGTTTTGCCAGTTCGATGATCTTGCGTGCATCTGCAAGTGTCCAGCAAGGATGAACACCCGGAAGGTCCATGCCTGCAATCGGTGGACGGATGGGACGCGCGCCGGTTGCGATCAGCAATTTGTCGTAGGCCAACACGTCGCCCGACTCCAGCGTCACTGTCTTCGCCTTGACATCCAGCGCGGTGGCCTTGCCAGCGCGTTGGTGAATGTTCAAGCGCTCAAAGTGATCAACCGACTTGCGCAAATACGTGCCTTGCTCCTGAATGTTGCCAACCAGCAAATAAGGAATTGCCATTCGGGAATAAGGCGGTTCGGGCTCGCTGCCCACCATGATAATTTCATCGTGGGGCCTCATTTTGCGGATAGACTCGGCAGCAATGACCCCCGCCGGGCCATTGCCTAGAATCAAGTGCTTCATAGACCGAGACGCGCCCTGGTTTCGGCTGTCGGACGGCCTTCCTTGTCCCAGCCACGCAGCTCATAGTATTCAGGCAGCATCACATCCAGGCCGCTGACCAGGCCTTTGGCGGGGCCGGTTTTCGCAGCTTCTGTCAGCAAACGCGGTGGCAGGTTGTCGTCTTTGTGGGTGAAGCCAGCGCGGTTGTTGAATTCCCGCTCCATGTTCCAGATGCGTTCACCGATGAGTTCGAGGTTTTCCATGGTGTACTCCTCGCCGCAGGCAGCCGCCACTTGGGGTTGCACATCGGCCAGTGTCCAGGCGAAGCTTGTGAAAACGCAAATGCCGGCAGAATCAAACACGGCGGTTGCGTCTTGGAACGCCTTCACCAGACCTGGTTTTCCTTCCGTCACCAAGGGGTCTGTTTTCACAGGAATGCCCAGCACTTCAGAGGCGATGGTGTAGCCGCGCAGGTGGCAAGCACCGCGATTTGAAGTGGCATACGCCAAGCCGATGCCTTGAATACCGCGACCGTCATAGGCTGGGAATTCCTGGCCCTTGACGCTCATGGACAATTCCGGATGTCCGTATTTTTCGCACAGGCGTTTGGAACCCATCGCTATTTCACGACCGAAACCTTCACCCTTGACCGTCATTTCCGTCATCTTGATCAGCGCTTCTGCAGAGCCGAACGGCGCTTCAATGCCGATCTGCTCTTTCGTCAGAACGCCCATTTCATAGAGCTCCATCACCGCACCCACGGTGGTGCCGAAAGTAATGGGATCCATGCCGTCTTCGTTGCACAGGAAATTTGAAAACGTCAAGGCATCCAGATCGTTCACGCCATTGGCTGAACCCAGTGCCCAAGCTGCTTCATACTCCAAACCACCTGATGCGCCCCAGTATTCAGGCTTGTTTTTCACGGTGAAGTGGGTTTCGTCAATCTTGGAAATGCGGCCGCAGGCAATGGTGCAACCAAAACAGGCTTGGTTGGTGACCAGATTTTTCTTGCCGTCGGTAGGACGCTTCTCGTGCATTTTTTCACCCGAGATGTCTTTTGCGCCTTCGAACTGAACATCGCGGTGATTGCGTGTGGGCATGGCACCGACTTCGTTGATCACGTTCATCAAAACCTGCGTGCCGTAGGTGGGCAGGCCCTGGCCAGTCACCGCGTTGTCGGCAAGAATTTTCTTCTTTTCGAAAGTGACTTTCATAAATTCTTTGGGGTTCTTGATATTGCTCACCCCTTTGGTGCCGCGGATTGCAACCGCCTTCAGGTTTTTAGAGGCCATGACAGTGCCCACGCCGGAGCGGCCGGCTGCACGGTGCAAGTCGTTCACGACAGCGGCGTACAGGCAACCGGTTTCAGCTGCGCGCCCAATGGTGGAGACGCGGATCAGCGGGTCTTGGTGCTTGTTCTTGATGGCAGGTTCAGTTTCCCAAACGCTCTTGCCCCAGAGGTCGCCGGCGTCCAGCAATTCTGCCTTGTCATCCTGAACGAACAGGTAAACAGGTTTCGGGCTCTTGCCTTCAAAAATAATCATGTCCCAACCTGCAAACTTTAACTCGGCGCCCCAGTAGCCGCCGGAATTTGAGCAAGCGATTGCGCCGGTGAGCGGACCTTTTGTAATCACGCTGTAACGGCCGCCTGTTGAGGCCATGGTGCCGGTCAGAGGGCCTGTGGCGCAAATAATTTTGTTCTCAGGGCTTAGCGGGTCTACCTTTGCATCCACTTCTTCAGTGAAGTATTTGGTGGCGAGACCGCGCTGACCTAAATATTGTTTAACCCAATCCATGCGCAGCGGTTCGCTGGCGCAGGTACCTGTTGTGAGATTGACTCGTAAAATTTTGCCGGCCCATGCCATGGTGTTTCTCCCTGAATTCTTAAATGCGTTGGATGACGTCTTCGGTGTGCGCTCAGGCGCCCGAGGTTTGGTTACCGAGTTTGTCGGCCCATTGCTTCATCTTGTCCAAACCTGTCCAGTTTGCGTCGACATAGGTAATTGCGCCGGTTGGGCAGGCTTGCGCGCAGGCGGGGTCTCCGCCGCACAGGTCGCATTTCTGTACCTTGCCGGTGTCCTGCACATAGTTCACAGTGCCGAACGGGCAGGCGATGGTGCATACCTTGCAACCCACGCAGATGTCTTCAATCACCACCTTGGCGCCGGTCACTGCATCGAGCTTGATGGCCTCTACCGGGCAAGCGTGCAGGCACCATGCCTCATCGCACTGCGTGCAGGTGTAAGGAACCTTGCGGCCGCTGTGATGAAAATCAAATACCTTGATTCTTGACTTTGAGGTGTTAAAAATGCCGTAGTTTTCAAAACTACAAGCCATTTCACACTGTAGACATCCAGTGCATTTGTCTGGATTGATATGAAGCGACTTTTGCATCTTGCTTGCTCCTAGGTTTATTGTTCTATTAAAAGTAATGTGTTGTGCAGGGCATAAACACCTGCGATTTTTTGCTTATTTGTTTCTCTAAAGCAGAAACCTTGCCAGCTTTTAATTTGCATCGCAACAATCTGATTTTGTGTGTTTTTGTTATTTACAGGCGACCCGCTGGAGACAAAGTTGAATGACGGTACGAGTCAGTTCGAGACAACTGTTCCGTTATGGAACACTGGGCCATCATAAACCTGTTGAATTTTCAATCTGCCGCTACAATGAGCCATCCATTCAGGAGACAAAATGACATCCAAACAACTCGATGTAGTAATCATCGGAGCGGGGCTTTCCGGTATTGGAGCGGCCTGCCATCTAAAAATGAAATGTGCTGATAAAACTGTTGCCATTCTGGAGAGCCGGGACGCCATCGGTGGTACCTGGGATCTGTTCAGATACCCCGGCATACGTTCGGATTCGGACATGTTCACCCTTGGCTATGAATTCAAGCCCTGGACCAACCCGAAAGCGATTGCCGACGGCAAGGACATTCGCGAATATGTAGAAGAAACCGCCCGCGAATACGATGTGGAAAAGCTGATTCGTTTTGGGCAGCGGGTTGTACAGGCCAGTTGGTCATCGGAAAAAGCGATGTGGACCCTGGATGTTCTGGACATTAAAACAGACAAAAAATCAAAAATTCAGGCGCGCTTCGTTATTAGCTGCACTGGCTACTATAAGTACGACGCAGGCTACACCCCCGATTTTCCGGGTGCGGCAGATTTCAAAGGGCAAGTCATACATCCGCAATTCTGGCCCGAAGACTTGAACTACGCCGGCAAAAAAATTGTGGTGATCGGCAGCGGTGCCACCGCCGTGACTTTGGTGCCCTCACTGGCGCCGACCGCGGGGCATGTCACCATGTTGCAGCGCTCGCCCTCTTACGTGGTTTCGGTTCCTCAGCAAGACCCAGTGTCCAACAAATTGCGTGGCAAGATTCCAGAAAAATTGATCTATCACGCTGCTCGCGCCCGAAACGTGGGGCTGCAAATGCTGGTCTACCGCCTCAGCAAGCAAGCGCCCCAAACAGTACGCCGCTTGCTGACAAAACAGGTTGAGATGCAGGTTGGGAAAAAAGTGGACATGAAGCATTTCACGCCCAGCTACAACCCATGGGATGAACGTCTGTGCGCTGTACCGAATGGTGATCTTTTCAAGTCGCTGCGTTCGGGCAAAGCCAGTGTGGTGACTGACCACATCGAACGCTTCACACAGACGGGCATACAGTTGAAGTCTGGCGATCACCTTGAAGCCGACATTATTGTCACAGCCACCGGCTTGCAGCTTCAGTTGATGGGCGGCCTTGCCTTAAAAATTGACGGCAAACCGCGCGCACTGTCAGACACCATGAATTACAAAGGGTTGATGTTCAGTGACACACCTAATTTGGCCATGATTTTCGGTTACACCAATGCATCCTGGACGTTGAAAGCCGACATCAGCAGCGACTATATTTGCAGGCTGATCAACCACATGGACAAACAGGGCTTGAGTTATTGCATGCCTCATCTGGAAGCCGGGTCTGTGGATGAAGAGCCATTTTTAGACATGAAGTCGGGCTATATCAAAAGAGCCGTCGGAATTTTTCCTAAGCAAGGCAGCAAAGCGCCGTGGAAAGTGAAACAAAATTATTTCTTTGATTTGACGCAACTGCGCCTGAGCAAACTTGAAGATGGCGTTATGACATTTAAAAAGGTGACACCAACCTGACAAAGTAGCCTCTTAAAAAGCAAAAACCCTTCACGCTGGAAGGGTTTTTGTTGCTGCTTGATTGCCGGCGCCTGCGGGAAGGCAGTGCGTGGGCCACATCGCTGGTACCACCTTACCCAGCCAGGCAGGTTGGTGCGGAACCAAAAAACGACGCTGGTGAAGCGTTTCCGACTCAAGATGTTGTTTAAATACTATGCCCGCTGCGGTTAGAATGCAAGCATTTTCTGCGCTTCTACCTAAAACGAAATTAATTCGAAATTAATAAGCCAAGCGTGGCTTTCCGAACCGCGCCTACAATGCGGTTTCATTGAAAATCAACTGCAACCCTACCCGAGAAAAGTGTTGAACCATGAGCAAAGACGATATGTTTGTACACACCATAAGAGCCTTGGGTGTTTTAGTCAGCGGCACCGGCTATGAACCAGAGGACAAAGCGGAGTTGTTCCATTCTCTGGCTGGCAACATCATCAATCTGACAGATAAACCAGACTATTTCAGATCCATGTTTCAAGAGATGTTGGGCACTGAAAACAGAGGAACCTTGAACTAAACATCCATTGCGTTGCACATGAGGCCAGGGTTGTCACAACCCAGCCTTAAAAATATTGCCAAACACCTACATTTAAAAAGCTCAGACCCCTATTTAATTAGAGTACTGCTCCAGAAAAATATCTGGCGGCGTCTCCGTGTAACAGTTAACATTTGCCTCAGTCGGCCTTCATTTACAGCCAGTTATTAAACAGAGGAGATAAAAATACAATGTTACATCTGATTGAAGTGTTCTTTTTGCGTATCTACATGCTCATATTCAAGGGCGTAACAGCAATCTTGCCTTTTAAATGGCCAAAAACCTTTGAAGGAGCAGACTCATCCTTGGATTTAGTGCGACATATTTCCTCTCTTGGCTACAGCCGGGTTCTAATTGTTACAGATGCGGTGTTGGTAAAACTTGGCGTGCTTGGCAAGATGACCGCCGAGCTTGAGCGCTTAGGCATGAAATACGCAATTTACGATGGCGTTGAGCCCAACCCTACCGTTGCTCAAATTGACGCCGGTTACGAAGTGCTGGCAAAGAACAAGTCGGAAGTCATTTTGGCCGTGGGTGGTGGTTCGCCCATCGACGCTGCAAAAATGATTGGTGCCCGTGCTAAAAACAACAAGCCGATTGTAAAGATGACGGGTCTGTTCCGTGTTTATCGCGGCATGCTCCCCCTGTTCGCTGTGCCAACCACCGCAGGTACGGGCTCTGAAGTGACCATCGCAGCCGTGGTGTCTGACCCGGCAACACGCCGAAAACTGCCTGCCATGGACCTGAAGTTGATGCCCACTGCCGCAGCCTTGGACAGCGCTTTAATGGTTGGTTTGCCACCCCATATTACTTCTGCAACAGGTATGGACGCCCTGACCCACGCGGTGGAAGCCTTCATTTCAAACAACGCGATGGCGAAAACCGATGTCAGGGCGATTGAGGCCACCAAGTTGATCATGAGCAATCTTGAAACAGCAGTGTTCAATGGTTCCGACTTAACAGCACGCCAAAATATGGCTCGCGCCTCTCACTTGGCCGGTATTGCTTTCACGCAAGCCGGTGTGGGTTATGTGCATGCTATTGCTCACAAATTTGGCGCGCTTTACCATACGCCCCACGGCTTGGCCAATGCAATTGTCATGCCCTATGTGCTTGATTACTCTGTCGATAACTGCGCCTCCCGCCTGGCGATCCTAGCCCGTGAATGCAAAATAGGACCGTCTGGCGGCAGCGACAAAGAATTGGCCTTGGCCTTTATTCAGCGCATTCGCGACATGAATGAAAAGTTCGGCATTCCCAAACAGCTTGCAGCTTTGAAAGCCCAAGATATTCCTGAGGTGGCAAAATCTGCGCTGAATGAAGCACGCTTCACTTACGCTGTACCGCGCTACATGGACATGAATCAGGCGCAAACCCTGATCAAGCAACTTCTGCCTGCCTGACGCATTTGCTCAGGCACCCGCCGAACATCTGTTCGGAGGGTTTTTAAAAACCCGTTTTCCCATGAGGCATTCTCAAAGGGACAGCGGGTTTTTTTATGTCTGCCATTTTTACAGCGCGCATTACAAATACTCGCTCATGTAAGGGAGTTTCTCTGTGCTTGCTCAAACAGACAATCTCCTTAAATTTAGTGTGATTAGACCAAATTGTTAAATTTTGCTTCTTTTTTAAAGAAAACCTTATTAATCTATGAGCTTATTTCGGCAGTAAAAATATTTTTTTAAAATTGTAATATTGGAAAAAAATGAACGGACACGCAAGCATCAACCGGGTTTACCGGTTGGTATGGAATGAACAGACAAACACATGGGTGGCCGTGTCTGAACTCACCCGTGCCCGTGGCAAACGCTCCAGTTCCTCAAATCTTGTTAATTTGGCCGCCCTGCTCGCCACCGTCGGCTTTGGAATTTTTACCAGCCCGGCGGCTTACGCAGATTTACCGGGCGGCGCCACGGTCAAGCACGGCAGCGTGAGCTTTTCCGCGCCGAATGCCAACCAAAGCGTCATTACCCAAAACACTCAAAAAGCCATCATCGACTGGAACACTTTTTCCATCGGC
>JAJTDO010000074.1 GCA_021300475.1 Burkholderiales bacterium
GTCTATAACTGACCACGACCGCCGATGATGGACAACTCTGCAACGTTCTCAACCCGCCCCATGGCACTTATCTATCGGGGTAAATCTGTTCAAACAAACCGAGCCACTTCTGTATGTTCATCTGCAACGGTAGACTTTCAAAAGATGTGTGCCGCAAATCAATCTACAAGTTCCACGCAATTCTTTTCAAGAATGCTGTGAAGACTCAAAGAGCAATGACCTCAACAAGATGAGACAACAAAGCGGCATCCAGCAAGCTTGAGGGTGTCATTCCTTCACGGTCTTTTTGAGTGACTGAACAGCCGAACGCCTCAAGGCGTCTGAATGTTTCAACATCACCGTTCAACGCCACTGTGTGCATGATGGTCTGGCCTGAAACAGGGTTTATTGGCGTGTAGGCATAGCTGCGCAACTCGCACTCAGACCGAGTCAATGTCTTGCCGTTGAATGAAAAGACTTCCGCCTCCTCTAAACTTTGTGCAACTAAAGACCAGATATGAGCGTTTGTGGAATTGCCTTTCAAGGCGGTGACACAATACTTGGAAAAACTATCGCAATCATGCTCGTGCGGTTGTGATTTGAAATGCTGATAGAGTCGCAGGGAAATGTCTGCGTGTACCGTCCCGGCGAGATAGTTCTTTGTTGCGACACCTGAACGAAAAAAGTCAGCCGAAATAGATCTTGCCGCTTGAAGTTCGGTAATGTCCAAGGGCTCAACCCCAGATCCACACGCCAGGCGGTAGAGCATCTTCAAAAATTCACGTTGGATACTGCCAAACTTCGTGCATGCAAGTGCACGAACATATTGATTTTTTCGCAAATCATCCAATGCAACATTGACCAGACCTCGCTCCCGCTCGTACGGGTGGTGAAGCGGGCTTAGCAACAAAAACTCATAAGTAACGGCAGATTGCTGAAATATGGGTTTTTTTGCCAACCAGGAAAATGCCCACAATGGATCGACGAAAGCGTCGATCTGGGAAATAAACAAAGGTGTGACGGCATCGGTTTTTCTGGCTACCAAAAAAGCCAATTCAGGCATCAATATACCGTGACCATTTTCTTGAATTTCCGCCAAAGCTTGCCGCCAATCATAGGTGGCTCCCTCCTCTGTAGGCGCGGTTTTGTCACGGTAATTTGTAGTCAGCAAAATTTCATACAGTAATTTAAGCTTACGCCTTGAGTCTGGCTCAATATGTACAAATTGAATGCGGTGAGTTTGAAAACGACTCTCGCTCAAGCTGAAGTTTTCAAAAATTCGACAAAATAGCAGAATCTCCTTCAGTCTGGGTGGCAAAAGGTCAGTAAGCGACATACCGTCTGCAGTAAGCACCAAAGGATTGCAGCCTGCTGAAACAAGAGATTTGGCAAAACTGATGTCACCGGCATCAACTACATTTTGCAACAATGTCATTCCCCGAAAAATTTTAAGCTCGGGGTCACAGCCCATTTTTAAAAACCAGAGAATGTTGTGCTTTTGATCACTTTCAAAAAAATAGGAAAGTGTTTCAACAGACCAATTTGGAATTTGAGCGATAAGAAACGCCTCTTGATGAGCCCTTGGCTTTATGTGAGGCAAAGCCCCCAGCAACAAATGCTGACGCAGAGAGGCCAGGCCAGTCCCAGTTTTTTTATGTTGGTCCATAGATAACCGGTCGGACGTGTAGTCTGCAAGCAGCGCCACCTCATCTTCTGTTTTCAATGAGACGAACAGGTCCACCAGTAACTCGTTGGAGCAAATAACGGCGCTCAAACAGGCCTCCTGCCCAGTATTTGAAAATTCGCTCCCTAGCAAATAATCCAATAAAAGCGCTTTATCTGACAATTCAATGGGCCTTGTATATTCCCGGTGTCTGCTATTTCTGATGAGCGCCCCCGTCTCCACCCACCCCCTGTTGCCAACGCAGCACAATGAGTGGGGTTGGCCTTCTGCCAGACTGGACTGCGTAAACTTCACAGTCACTTCGTTCGAAAGCCCCTCTTCATTGCATTGCAACAACAGTTCACGCAAGATACGGTCAGACCGGTCAGGCACTGAGAATTTTCCGGAGTCAGCGTCCGTAATTTCCAGAAATGTTTCAGGCTGAATTTGAAAGCCAATCAGATCTCTAAATTGCTGAGCCACCAAGCCAATCTGCGTTTTTAACCAAAAATAATCACCGATTCCTGATAAATCACTGCCTACTGGCAGCCCAAAAATTTCATACAGCCGGTTGGAAACCGTTTGAAGGTACACATCCGCAAGTCGGATCAAGGGAAAACCATTGGCCAAGGTGTCTTGCACCTCGTATCGACAAATCTCAACTTTTTGTGGTGGCAAGTAAAGGGGCGCCAAAGGATCATCAATGGGGTTGAGGTTGAAGTCATGACGCAGCGCGAACAAGTAAGCATTGACATGATGGACTTCATTGCCTTCGTAGATGTCACCAGAGACAACCCATTTGCGAACAGCATTCTGAACAATCTCTGACGCTAACTTGTTTTTGAAAGCATGGAGCGCTTGAGTCAGATTATTTTTGATGGAAAGCGTATCCAGCGCGCCGCGAACAGCGGTAATTACGCCAGGCGCACAAACGTCGAGAAACAAACTTAACTCAAGCAATGCATCAAGCACTCTGCCCTGCTCAATGCAGGGGTCACGGGTCAATCGAGCCAGCGCCTCAAGATCGCGTTTACCAAAACTCAAAAATGCGATGGTATCTGTCTGATTTCCGCGGTCGGCGTCTTTAATGAGAAGTTGCTCAATTCTTCTGTCAAATTGGTCAAACGCATGTACTGCGTTTTGGAGGGCCTGATGACGAGTGTGATGCTCAGGGCTGTGGAGCATCTCCCAGACTGCCATGCGCAGATCGGAAACATGTCGCTGCACCTGTTCTGCGCACAAAACACCCTCGGGCGTTTTCAAGAAGTTTCGAACTACGCCGTGAATATTGGGATCAAAATAAATTTGCAATGTGGGGCTAGGGCGCACACCGAGAGACTCCCCGTGAATGCTGACACCACGGCTTGATGAAAAACCATCATTTTTAACAGCTTGCACTCGCGCGCCCGATATTTCCCTAAATCGCTAGGTGTGCGAGTTTTGAAAGAAAGTTCCAAGCAAACAACTTCAAACCACATGGAATAAAAAACCCGGGCCGTTGGCACGACTCGGGTTTTTCCTTGCAGGGCACCAGCGGATGAAAAAACAGTTCTTCACCCGCCACGCAGGGTCAGGCGACCAACTGCGCCTTGTTGGCAATTTCCACAAAATCCTTGATTTGGTCAAAGTTCATGTAGCGGTACACATCGCCGGCTTTCTGATTCAGCATGCTGACTTGGTCCAGATACTCTTGAACAGTTGGAATTTTGCCCATCAGCGCACACACGGCTGCCAATTCCGCAGAACCCAAATACACGCGGGTGTTGATGCCCAGGCGGTTCGGGAAATTGCGGGTTGAGGTGGACATGGCGGTTGAACCGGTGCGGATCTGCGCCTGGTTGCCCATGCACAGTGAACAGCCGGGCATTTCCATGCGGGCGCCGGTGCGACCCAAAATGCCGTAGTAGCCCTCTTCCGTCAGCATGTATTGGTCCATTTTGGTGGGCGGTGCAATCCACAAGCGGGTTGGAATGTCGCTCTTGCCTTCAAGGATTTTACCGGCAGCGCGGAAATGGCCGATGTTGGTCATGCAAGAACCAATGAATACTTCATCAATCTTGTCACCAGCCACTTCAGACAAAAACTTCACATCATCAGGGTCGTTGGGGCAAGCCAGAATCGGTTCCTTGATATCTTTGAGGTCAATTTCAATGACGGCTGCGTAGTCTGCGTCTGCATCACCCTTGAGCAATTCAGGGTTGGCAATCCAGGCTTCCATGGCGCGAATACGGCGGCTCAAGGTGCGGGCGTCGGAATAACCGCTGGCAATCATCCACTTCATCAAAGTGATGTTGGATGTCATGTATTCAATGATGGGTTCTTTGTCCAAGTGGACGGTACAACCGGCGGCAGAACGCTCGGCAGACGCATCAGACAACTCAAACGCCTGCTCCACCTTCAGTTTTGGCAAGCCTTCAATTTCAAGAATACGGCCAGAGAAAATGTTCTTCTTGCCCTTCTTCTCAACGGTCAGCATACCGGCCTTGATGGCGTACAGCGGAATGGCGTTTACCAAGTCACGCAGGGTAACGCCTGGCTGCATGTCGCCTTTGAAGCGGATGAGAACGGATTCAGGCATGTCCAAGGGCATGACGCCCGTAGCGGCGGCAAACGCCACCAAGCCGGAACCGGCCGGGAAAGAAATGCCGATGGGGAAACGGGTGTGTGAATCGCCGCCGGTGCCAACGGTGTCGGGCATCAGCAAACGGTTAAGCCAGGAGTGAATGACACCATCTCCGGGGCGCAGCGCAACACCGCCACGGTTGGCAATGAAGTCTGGCAGTTCGTGGTGCATTTTAACGTCCACGGGCTTAGGGTAAGCGGCCGTGTGGCAGAAGGACTGCATCACCAGGTCTGAGGAAAAGCCCAGGCAAGCCAGGTCTTTCAACTCGTCGCGGGTCATGGGGCCGGTGGTGTCTTGTGAACCCACGGTGGTCATGTGGGGTTCGCAGTAAGTACAGGGGCGAACGCCTGCAACGCCGCAAGCCTTGCCCACCATTTTTTGCGCCAGAGAAAAACCGCGGGTGGAAGCACCCTCGGCAGCCGGGCGGCGGAACACGGGCGATGGGCTCAGACCCAAGGCTGCGCGGGCGCGGTCTGTGAGGCCACGGCCAATAATGAGCGGAATGCGGCCACCGGCACGAACTTCGTCGAACAGCACGTCGGTTTTAACTTTGAATTCGCTGATGACCTGACCGTTTTTAAGGGCCTTGCCTTCAAAGGGGCGCAGTTCAATTTCGTCGCCCATGTCCATTGAAGACACATCGAGTTCGATAGGCAATGCACCCGCGTCTTCCATGGTGTTGAAGAAAATCGGAGCGATTTTTGTGCCCAGGCAATAACCGCCAAAGCGCTTGTTAGGAATAAAGGGAATGTCGTCGCCGGTGAACCACAACACGGAGTTGGTGGCGGACTTGCGTGAAGAACCGGTACCCACCACATCGCCCACATAGGCCAAGGGGTGACCTTTTGCGATGAGCGCTTGAATCTGCTTGATGGGGCCCACCTTGCCGGCGTCGTCGGCATCAATGCCGGGGCGCGGGTTTTTCAGCATCGCCAAGGCGTGCAGAGGAATGTCTGGGCGGCTCCATGCGTCAGGGGCGGGCGACAAATCGTCGGTATTGGTTTCGCCAGTCACCTTGAACACGGTCAGCTTGATGGACTGCGGAACTTCAGGGCGGCTGGTGAACCACTCGGCATCGGCCCAGCTTTGCAGCACGCGCTTGGCATCTGCATTGCCTTTGTCTGCGAGTTCTTTGACGTCGTGGAAATAGTCGAACATCAACAGGGTTTTAGACAAGCCGGCGGCGGCCGTGGCGCCCACTTCGGCGTCGCCCAGCAATTCAATCATGGGGCTGATGTTGAAGCCGCCCAACATGGTGCCCAGCAACTCGGTGGCCTTTTTGCGGTCCACCAGTTTGCAGGTGTCTGTGCCCTTGGAAAGCGCAGCCAGGAAGGCGGCTTTCACTTTGGCTGCATCGTCCACGCCCGCAGGTACACGGTGTGTCAGCAAATCTACCAAAAACGCTTCCTCGCCAGCGGGCGGGTTTTTCAGCAGATCCACCAGTTCGGCGGTTTGCTGTGCTGATAATGGCAGTGGAGGAATGCCAAGGGCTGCGCGTTCGGCAACGTGTTGGCGGTAGGCTTCTAACATGTCATGCTCCCAAGGGCTCTGTGAGGAAGAAAAACTAATCTCGTAGTTTGATCGAAGCTCGCGAAGTCCGCAAGGTTCAAGTCTTATATATGATATATGACTTTCACTGCACTTCAAACCGAAAAAGTTGCGGTGACTTGCCCGTCATTCGACGAAATGCGTGTGCAAACGCACTGTGATCGTTGTAGGCCAGCATCCATGCGATTTCCTGCAGGCTTGCGCTGCCCTCGCTGAGGTACTGTTTTGCCAGCGCCAGCCTGACATTGTCGAGCTCAGATTGAAAGCCGGTGCCCGCATGCGCCAAGCGGCGCTGCAAGGTTCGCGGCGACATCAGCAAGCGCTTTGCAACCATTTGTAAATTTGCGTCGCCCGCAGCCAGTGCATCTTGTGTGGCGCGGTACAAACCGGCAACCGGTTCACCCTGAGAAGGCAAACGCACCAGCAGCGAGCGGGCTTTTTGATCGAGTGCCGCTTGCAATGCGGTGTTTGCAGTGGCTATGGGCATGGCCATCACAGACAAAGGGTAGCGGACCTCGGTTTGCTCGCAGCCAAATGCCAACTCACACTGAAAAAAGTGTTCATAGGGCGCAATGTCGTTGGGTTCCGGATTTACAAAGCTGACATAGTCTGGCGTGGCTTGCGGCCCTGCCAGCGAACGGCAAAACGCCACCAGACCGGCAATGGCGCAGTCATCGACCAAAACACCGGGCAAACCGGCTTCGGTGCCCCACTGCAAACGAACAGCCTGCGGCGAACTGAGCAAGCGCAAGGGGTTCACGTTGTACACCAAGTGCTCAAACTGACTTAAACGCACACAAGCCTCGCCCAAGGTCTCGCAGCACAAGGCCATGTAACCCAACACGCCGACATTGTTGGTTTTCAAACGGGAACCAATGATCAAGCCCAAATTCGGTTCGTTAAAATACGCCGAAGCAATTTGCAGCAAGTTGCGCCACACCTCCACCTGCACGCGACTGAGCTCACCCAGCACAGGCCGTTCACATTGCAACAATGTTTGTGAAGAAACGCCCTGTTCATCGACCCAATCAAACAACAGATGAACAAAACCTGCAGAAATATTTCCTTTTAACAAAATCCGAGTTCCCGATTTTTCTTGAAGCTAGTTTATAGTCGGGTTCAGCGTTGCATCAAACCCAAATTTGAAAAAATAAAATACCGGAGACACAACTGATGAAAAACAAGAAAAAATCGTTTTTTAAAACCAAGATCACATTGATCGGACTGATGATTTCAACCTTGCTAAGCGGTTGCGGCCTCAAGCAGCCTGAAGGTGAAATTCAAGGTTTGACGGGCGTGGCACTCTCAGTGGAACGCTGGCGCAGCGGCTTGGAAAGAAAGAGCGTTGAAGTCGATGGCTACACCATTCCTTACCTTGACGGTGGCGAAGGAGAAGCCTTGATTCTTGTCCACGGCTTTGCGGCCAACAAAGACAACTTCACGCGCATCGGCGGCTTGCTGACCAAAAAAATGCGGGTGATTGTGCCTGATCTGCCCGGCTTTGGTGCCACTGAGCGCAGACCCAACGATGACTTTTCCATAGATAAACAAGCCGAGCGGGTGCACGCCTTGGCCCAGAAACTGGGTATCAAGTCCTACCACGTGGGTGGCAACTCCATGGGCGGCTGGATTGCTGGCGTTGCAGCCAGCAAATACCCGGAACAAGTGCAAAGCGTGTGGTTCCTGAACCCGGCCGGCACAAAAGCAGGTGGTAATTCTGAGGTTCTCAAGCATTACAGAGACACCGGTGAATCACTGCTGACCGTCAGCAGCAGAGAGCAATACGAGCGCCTGCTGGACTATATTTTTACCAAGCGCCCCTCGCCCATGCCCAGCTTCGTCATTGAGGCCATGAGCGAAAAAGCGATTGCAGACAGACCCTTGAATGAAAAAATTTACAAGGTCATTCGTGAAACCCCCTCCGACATGCCCGAGCGCCTGCAAGCCGCCGGCTACCAGAAACCCGCACTGATTGTTTGGGGCGACAACGACAGGGTGCTGCATGTGGATGGTGCTGCGGAATTGGCGGCGTCCTTGCCGCAGGCCAAAGTGGTGGTGATGAAGCAAATGGGGCACGCCCCCATGATAGAGCGCCCGGAAGAAACAGCGGCTGACTACCTGAAATTCAGAAAGCTCTAAAAACTGAAAAAGCGCCACGGGTTGGCGCGATTTCACAAGGCAAACATCAGGGTTTGCTGCGACACTTCAACGCATACGATTAGCAGGGAGAACCCCGATGAACGAGTTGTTGCAAACCTTGATGCCTTTCATACACATTGCTTTCGGGCCGGACCCGGACTGGAAGCAGGTGTTTCTACAAGGGCTGACCCCCCTGTTTCTGCTGGCCACCCTGATTGAGTGGCGGCACATGAAAAAAACCCAGCGCGCCGATGTGTTTAAAGGCAAGGACGTTGCGGTGAACATGTTGCTGGGCTTGGGTTACCAAACACTGGAACTGGTGTGGTGGGGGTTGTTTATTAGCGCCCTGCTCAACGGTTTGTACGCCTTGCGCATTCAGACACTGGAGCTGACCCCGCTTTCTTTTGCCGCACTGATGTTCGGCCTCGAATTTTGTTATTACTGGTTCCACCGTGGCAGCCACCGCGTTCGCTGGTTCTGGTGTGCCCATGTGGTTCACCACAGTGGTGAAAACATGAACACCACCACAGCCATGCGCCAAAGCATGTTCTACGGGGTAAACTTGCACCAGTTTTTCTGGGCACCCATGCTAGTGTTGGGCTATGCCCCCTGGATGGTGATGTTGGCCTACGGCGTAAACTTGGGGTACCAATACTTCATACATACGCAATCGGTAGGAAAATTCCACCCTTGGATAGAGTTTGTAATGAACACACCCAGCCACCACCGGGCGCACCATGGCCGCAATGAACGCTACATCGACAAAAACTTCGGTGGCATGCTGATCATCTGGGACCGCCTGTTCGGAACCTTTGAAGAAGAAAGCGCCGATGACCCCGTGGATTACGGCATTCCCAAACAACCCGCCACTCAAAACCTTTGGTTGCTCAACACCCATGAATGGTCTGACATGTTCAAGGACGTAATGAAACCCGGGCCGCTGGGGTTGCGATTGAAACACCTCTGGGCCCCACCAGAATGGACTAGACCTGACTAAGCCTCAAAGGGCGCACAGCGCCCTTGGTTTGAACGCGCTAAAATAGAGCCCAATCAAAAGGAAATCGTCGAATGCGCAGAAAACCGCTGAATACAGCCGCCCGCTCCAAGCTTTCAAAATACGCCAAGCCACTGGCACAATTGGCCATCTTGTTAGCCGACGCGGGCAGCCGCATTGAACGCCGGTTCTGGAAAATCCGCCTGATGAACGCCATTGCACCGCACTTGGCGGGCAACAGTGAAACCACGCTGAACCAGTCGCTGGATTACCTCTACGAAACGCACCTGCAGGCCTACGACGAGTTGGCGTTTGCCCTCGAAACTTCTGTGGAGTCGCCGGGCCTGAACCCAAAATCCGATGTTCTGCTGATTGCAGCGCCCATACTGGCGTGGTCCACCTACAACATTCCGTCCGGCCGCATAGAACCGGCGCGGATGGAAGAAATTTACACGCTGTTCAGAAATCAACTGCTGGCGGCTGAAGCCGAGATTGTACCAACTGCCCCCAAGCTACAACGCCGCCGCTGAACTGGCCAAGCAACTGGGCGAGGCTGCGGTGAATCAGCAACGCATCACCGTGGACCACAGCACACTGCCTGTGACCCAGCATTTTCTCTCTGACGTGCGCTACCTGATTGGGTGCATCAGCACCCCCAAGGACGGTGCGATGTTCAAATGGCAGGAAGAAACCATAGGCGGCAGCGGCCCCATGCTCAACCGCGAAGAGGTACAGGCGCAGTGGGGCAAACATGCCTTGCTGGTGTTTCAGAAACTGCTGCCGGGATGCACCATAGAAATGGTGTTGCCCAACGGGCTTTACTCTGCCTGCAGAAACGCTGAAAAAGAGGCACGCGCTTATGCCTTGAAAGCTTCGGTTTCATTCTTGGAAACGGCCATCAATGCACGCCCCACCGACCTGCACGCCAGCGTCGGCGCGTTTGTAGACCGCGGGGAAATTGAGGAATACCGCATCGGCATTACAGTGGGCGGTTCGGACGAAGTGGTGCACGGTGTGGTTTGGACGCTGCTGGGTGAAGAGTTCGGCAACGAACCCGACCCCATGTTTGAAAAAGACCTGTCCACCGAGCCGGAAAACCCGGTGGTGAGAAACCGTATCAAGGCGCTGCTCAATGAAGTGGGCATTTTTAATGTCCACATGCTGGAAGAACGTTTTCCACTGGAATATTGCGAAGACTGCGGCGCGCCGTTGTACCCCAACCCGGAAGGCGAACTGATGCACGCAGAATTACCGGAAGACGCAGAAATCAACCAGATTCAGTTGCACTGAAAATTTCACTGGCGCATCTTAAAGCAGCATTTGAAGAGCCGACGCGCAGTTTCAGCGTTGGCTCATGCTCTGGCGTATCAGCAGCACCATGGGCAGCAAAGACACCAGCACAATGGTGAGCGCCGGCAAGGCCGCCTCGGCAAGCCGTTCGTCGGCTGCGAACTGGTAGGTAACCACGGCCAGCGTGTCAAAATCAAAAGGTCGCAACACCAACGTGGCGGGCAATTCCTTCATCACATCCACAAACACCAGCAAGGCACCGGTGGCCATGGAGCCGCGCAGTATGGGAAAGTGCACACGCCACCACACCTGCCGACTATTGCAGCCCAACACCCGCGCTGAGTCATCAATGTGGGGTGTCAGTCGCTGCAAACCGGCATCCACAGACTGCAGCGAAGCTGAAGTAAACCGTACGCAATAAGCGTACACCAAGGCCGCAATGGAACCAGTGAGTATGGGAAACACGCCCTGCCCCAAGCTGAGCGTCATGAATTGGTCCAGCCTGGCCAGCGGTATGAGCACCGCAATGGCAATAATGGCACCGGGAATGCCGTAGCCCAGTGACACCGCATGGTGAATGCCTCGTATCCACAACCGGGTTCCATTGCGCTTTGCGTAGGCCAACCCCATTGAAAGGCTGAGCGCTGTAAGTGCTGACAAGACACCCAGCGTGACCGAATGCCCCGCCCACAGCAGGTAACGGTCTGCGTTGACCCATTCCTCTGATTGAAACACCAAGCGCAACAAAAAGAACATGGGGATAAAAAACCCGAGGACGGCTGGCATCAAGGTGAGAAACGCAACGCCAAGGCTGGCCTTAAGACTGAGCGTACGCCGACGGGGTTTGCTGGCTTTGCCCGTTTGCGTATAAAACCTTGCCCTGCCGCGAGCACCCGACTCCGCAGCCATCAGCATCAACATAACGCACAACAGTAGAACCGCAATGATGGCGGCTGAACTGCGGTCACCGAGGTTCATCCAGGAACGGAAAATAGCGGTGGTGAAGGTCTGAACCCCAAAATAATTCAGTGCGCCGTATTCGGCCAAGGTTTCCATCAAGACCAAAGAAAGACCGGCGACCACGGCAGGTCTGGCCACAGGCAACGCCACTCGGAAAAAGCTGGCCACCGGCCCACAACCCAGACTGCGGGCAGCATCAATCAAATTGGCGCTGCGCTCTGTAAACGCGGTGCGAACCAATAAATAAACATAGGGATACAACACCACGCTGAGCACAAAAATGGCGCCGGGCAAAGACCGGATTTCAGGCAAGCGAAACTGTTCACCGAAGATAGCCCGCAAAGGGGTTTGAATAGGGCCGGAGAACTAACGTGATGTCGGGAATGACGGTGATAAGCAGGTGGGGCAAGGTGCCTTCCGGTCCTATTTCCACCTGGAACGCCATGCCAATCAGGCTGCACAGGGGCAGCAGCAAGGCCAGACCGACCAAGGCAATCCACCAGCGGTTTTTATCTGATGCCTGACGCAAAAATACACTCCCACTTCATGGCACAATGGCCTAAGATTTCTAATTGAGAATAATTCTAACTTCTTTTTATGTCCGCACTGCTCGAACTGCATCATTTAACGATCCAATACCCTGGAACCTCGAAAAAAGTCATACAGGATCTCTCTTTCAGCCTGGCTGAAGGCGAAATCGCCTGCTTGCTGGGGCCTTCAGGTTGTGGAAAAACCTCTGTGCTGCGTGCCATCGCCGGTTTTTTGCAACCCAACTCCGGGGAAATACGGGTCAAGGGGCAAAGCGTGAACAGTTACAACACCTGGGTGGCGCCTGAAAAGCGCGGCATCGGCGTGGTGTTTCAAGACTACGCTTTGTTTCCGCATCTCACGGTGGGCAAAAACATTGGTTTTGGCCTCACCGAACTTACCCCGCCCCAACGTGAAAAACGCGTTGCTGCGATGCTGGATCTGGTGGGTTT
>JAJTDO010000075.1 GCA_021300475.1 Burkholderiales bacterium
CGCGTGTGTAGGCTTCATTGCCTTTGCTGTCTTTAACAGCAAACCAGCCTTTGCCGATGATGGCCAAGTCGGTGTCGCGGCCTGTTGCCTGCAAAACACCGGGCGAAAAATCTGCACCGGCCGTGCTTTCGGCAGAGTAGGCACGCACTGGCATACCAGGGCCTTCTACTGCCGCGGATCGAAACGCCACCATCTGCGCACGAAAACCACTGGTATTTGCATTGGCCAGGTTGTGTGCCACATTTTCCTGACGCAATTCTGCATTGCGTGCAGCGGTAGCAGACAGGTAAATGAGGCGGTCCATGGCGTGGTCTTCTTTCTTTTACGATTAACGCAGGTTGACCAGTGTTTGCAGAATCGAGTCCTGCGCTTTCACGGTCTGTGCGTTGGCCTGGTAAATACGCTGCGCTGAAATAATGTTCACCAGCTCCACGGTCAAATCCAGGTTGGCAGATTCCAACGCACCGGATGTAATGGAAGAGGTTGAAGTGTCGTCGTCCCGCGCCAAAAATTCTGTACCTGCCGCAGCTGTCTTAATGTAGGAGTTGTTGCCGGCGGGGCGCAGCGCATCTGGGTTGCGGAAAGTCACCAGAGAAATCTGAGCCAGGTCTTGTGTCTGACCATTGGCGTAGCGGCCTCTCAACACACCTTCAGGCGTAATTGAGAAAGAAGACAAGCTGGCGGACTGATAACCATCTTGAGTCACGCTGTTGACACCAAACTTGGAACCGAACTGTGTGCTGCCTGAAAAATCAAGGGCAATATCACCACCGAAAGTACTGCCATCCTCGGCCACTTGAACTTCGGTTAAAGACAAATTCATTTTTGGCTCGAATGGCAGTGGGTCAGTGCCCTCTGGAAAGCTCGGGAAAGAACCATCTTGCAAGAAACCGATCACCTTCAGTGGTGTTGGCGGGTCGGTGGCAGCCACATTGCCGGGCGTTATCAATTTGCCGTCGATGGTGGCGTACACGTTGTAGAAAGTCGTGGCGCCGGCGTCACTCAGCGCTGTCACGTCCGCAGAGGCGGTCGGGTTGGATGTTTTCTGGAAGTACACAGCCACGGAATGGTCTACGCCCAACTGGTCATACACCGTGGTGGCCAAGGTGTGGCTGTAACTGGTGATGTCAGAAATGTCGAAGGGCTTGCTTTCTACAACTGGTAACTCACGGCTGTCGAGGTTGAATTTCATGGCCACTTCAGAGGTGGTTTTTGGTGCAATCGCCTGCTGCGGAAACTGAATGGGTGTCTCAACGCCAGTGACGAAACCAGTTTCCAAGTCGTACGGGTAACCCAACAACTGGGCGCCCTGCACGTTTTGGATAATGCCTTCACCGCTGACAGAAAACTGACCGTTGCGGGTGTACAGCGTTTCATCAAGTGTGGTTTTCATTTTAAAAAAACCACGACCGTTAATCGCCATGTCCAGCGGGTTGTTTGTAGGCGTTACGTTACCCTGCGAGAAGTTCTGGCTGACGTTGTCCAGCGTGGTACCGCGACCAATCGACACACCGGAGTTGTCGGAAAACGATCTGGCAAACACATCGGAAAACTGCGCTGTTGCTGTCTTGAAACCCACGGTGTTGGCGTTTGATACGTTGTTACCAATGATTTCCAGGTTTCTTGAGGCGGAGTTAAGTCCGCTTAGGCCTTGTTCGAATGTCATTTTTTAATTCCTTCCAAGCACTGCATGGGGTTTTTTAAAATACGCGTTTAACGTCAACAAACTTCACGTTGTCTGATTGGGAAGTCTGCAAGACCGCCCCACTGCTTTCCTGCGCAATACTGTTTACCGAGCCGACTGAGTAAGTCTTCACATCAATTGGCAAGGTGGCGTTTCGGGCATTCACGGTGAAGGTGTATTTGCCTTCAGGCATGGTGTTGCCTTTGGCATTTTTGCCGTCCCATTCAACCACCTGCATGCCGGCGCCCTTGCGACCCACATCCAGTGTATTTACCACCTCACCGGAGATGCTTTTCACATCCACACTGATTTCATCTGCTGCATTGGCGAGCTCAAAACCCAGCTTTGCCGGGGCGCCCTTGTAACTGACGCTGCTGCCTGCATACATCACTTCGCGGCCCATCAGCGGTGCCGCCTGAAGCGTCTGGCCTGCAGTCATCATGGCGGCCATGGAACCGAATGAATCATTCAAGCTTTGAATGCCGTTCACAGTCGACAACTGCGCCATTTGCGAAGTGACCTGGGCGTTGTCCAGTGGATTGTTTGGATCTTGGTTCTGCAACTGCGCCACCAACAACTTGATGAAGCGGTTTTGCAGTTCATCAGCCGTGTTTTCTTGAGAGGCCGAAGTTACCTTCGACAGCGTGCCGGTCTTGGGGTCTGATTTCCAACCCGTAAACGCATCCGAAGTTTTTGAAGCGCCTACAACGCTGCCCCAATCGGTACTAGAAATTGCAGCTACCATTTAATGTCTCCTCACTGACCCAGATTGATGGTTTTAAGCATCAGGTTTTTTGCGGTGTTCATAATTTCCGCGTTGGTCTGGTAGGCCCTTGATGCGGCCACCATATCAACCATTTCCTCAACGACTTTTACGTTCGGCATCAAGACGTAGCCATCTTTTCCAGCCATGGGATGCTTGGGGTCATAAACCAAACGTCCTGGACTGTTATCCGTGGCTACTGTCTTGACACGAACTTCCCCCACACCCGCTCCGGTTCTACCGGCGCTTTCCTTCTGGAACACAGTCTCAAACACCGCCTTGCGGGCCTTGTAGCCCTCTTTGCCTGGTTCGGCAGCGGTGTCGGCATTCGCCAAGTTGCTGGCCACGGTGTTTAAACGCTGCGCCTGTGCAGCCATTCCACTGCCAGCGATTTTGAAAGCGTCAAACAAGGCCATCTGTGTCTCCCGTTTTAACTGTTGTTACTGCTCATGGCAGTTTGCAAAGTCTTCAACTGCCCGCCCACTGCCCGCAACGCCGCTTCATACTTCAAGGCGTTTTCTGCAAACTGCGCACGTTCAGTTTCAATGTCGACTGTGTTGCCATCTACGGAAGGCATCACGGTACGACGAAACTTCAATTCCATTTCGGTTGAATTTGATGAGAGCCTGGCTGGCAGGTGACGCTGGTCGGTCTGTGTCAATGAAGAACGGGATCCACTGCTTGGTTGAAGCTGGGAACTGCCCGAAGACGCTTTCCGCAATACCTTGGCAAAATCAAAATCAACTGCTTTGAAACCAGGGGTATCCGCGTTGGCAACGTTCGAAGTCAGTACCTCTTGACGCAGGCCGCGCAATTGCAGGGCCTGTGATTGGAAGTTCAGCGCATCGGAGAGTTTATTCAACATGTTGAAGCGGATATTTGTTTTCGATGAAACAAATTATTCGCCTCAATTAGAAATACTAAATGGTAATGAGGACGGCAAAACACCTGCTTTTCTCGGAAAAGCAAGCGCACACAACCAAGTAGAGTGTTGAAATCAACACCAAATCAAGGTCATACCGTGTTTACGATCCGCTTTAGAAAAACTTTAGTGTTATTTTCAGTATTTTTGTTAAGCAATGTAAAAACTACGACTGCAGGCGTAATTGACTTGGATGACAGCGTAAAATTGTTAAATAATTATACGCAGCTTGAAAAAGTATTAAAAAATGAAACATTAAAAAATAACTTTAAATATAAAGTCTATTTAAACGATTTAAATACTAAAACAAATAGCGACAGTTGCTCTGATATTCAGTGGTCGTTACCACAGGGTGTTGCTTTAAGAGGAAAAACGGCTTTTGTTGCCAAGTGCAAAAGCAACGGTGAGAGCAGCCTGGTCTATCAACAACTCGACATCAAGGTGCTGGCCAACGTGGTGACCGTGGCGCGCGCCGTCAAGTTCAATGAAGTGCTGGATGCTTCGGCCTTTCTAATTGAAGAGAAGGACATCACCCGCCTACCCTACGCCGACTTTCTCAGCGAATATGAAGGTCTTGTAGGCCAGCAAAGCAAGCGTGCACTGAACATGGGCCTGATTGTGCGCAAAGACATGGTCGAGCCCCAGCCCACAGTCAGGCAAGGCGACAACATCAAGGTGATTATTCAAGGCCAAGGGTTCAAACTCAGCACCGAAGGCGTTGCAATGCAGTCTGCGCAACCCGGACAGCAAATCCGGGTTAAAACCCAACAGGGCAAAATATTGACGGGCGCTGTATCGGCGCAACAAACGATAGAACTGAACCTTTAATCCCCGTTATTTCGTTAAAGTTTTGTCCGGGATTGCCGTAATATTAGTCATACACCCAATCCGGACCCACTGAAGTGGAGCGTAAATCATGGAAATTAAAGGCAACGGCTCAGCAGCACCTCCCGATCGTAGTGAACGATCTTCTTCCAAGGGCGGCGCGAGTTCAGCAACATCAGCTGGAAAGTCGGGCACAACCCGACAACTGTCGGACGAGTTCAAGATGTCACCGAGCTCGGTCGATTTGGCTTCAAAGGAAGCCCCGCTTGATGCCAGCAAGGTGTCAAGCATCAGTCAGGCCATCCGAGACGGTCGTTTTCAGGTAAACGCCGAGCAGGTTGCACAAAAGCTGATTGACGGCGTGCGTGAAATGGTTGGACAAAAAACGAGCTAAGCATGCCGCTTGGCCGTTGGATCAGGAGAGTTTGTTTTGGACATGAACACACAAGTTAAAGTGCTCACCGAATTGCTGACGAGAGAATGCGATTTTGTGATGTCACTGGTGGATATTTTGTCTGAAGAGCAAACCTGCTTGATCAAGATCGATGCAGATCGCCTGCTTGAACTTGCAGTTCAAAAAGAGACGGTCATGCACGATCTGGACCGGTTGTTTCAACTCAGAACCCGTGCTTGCAAGCAATGCGGTTACCCTGACGGCCTGTCCGGCATGGAATCCTGGATGGAAACAGTCGCAGGCATTGAGTTGAACGTGCGCTGCCTGTTGGAAAATTTCAAGACCAGCCTGAAACAGGCTCAAAAACTCAACACGCTCAATGGCACGCTGGTGTCCGAGCAGCTTTCAACGCTACAACAGCGCATCAACTTGATGCAAAAAGCCAGGCACCACAACCCACCGTCCACCTATGGGCCAGATGGCACTTTCGGCTCAAGTTCGCCATTCACACAGCGCGCGGCAATTCGTTGAGCGTCATCCAGTAACTGACCACCCCGCCGATTCTCGGCAAATACTGATCGAACTGTACCGGCTTGACGATGAAACTGTTGGCGCCGTAAGCGTAAGCACGCTCAACATCGCTGATTTCACGCGATGAAGACAGAACCACCACCGGCAAAGACTGAAAACAGGGCTTGCTGCGGATGTGCTGCAGCACTTCCAGACCATCAAGTTTTGGCAACTTCAAGTCCAGCAACAGCAAACGCGGAAGCTTGCCAGCCTGAGACTCCATTGCTGCAGCCAAAGCGTCAAAATATTCAACCGCACGCTGTCCATCTTCCAGGTGAATTTGAGGCGCACCGGGCGCGGTCTTGCGTATGACACGCAGCGCAAGTTCGGCATCGTTGATGTTGTCGTCCACCAGGACGATATCAACCAGATCGGGAATATCACTCATTCGTTTCTTTCTTATTTTTCTGCAAAGGTTTGTGTGGGCAAATAAAACCCGAAACAGGCGCCCTCGCCCGGTTGCGAATCTGCAAACACATGACCGCCGTGCCGTTCAATAATACGCTTCACAATGGCCAAGCCAACGCCGGTACCGTCAAAGTCTTTTTTATGGTGCAACCGTTCAAACACATTGAACAATTTTTCTTTATAGGCCGGATCAAAACCCGCACCGTTGTCTTGCACCGTGTAGCGGACACCACCTGTCATGGGCTCGGCTTTGATGCTGACGCAGGGCTCTGATTTCTTGCCGGAAAACTTCAGTGCGTTGTCAATGAGGTTCATCCAGACTTGGGTAAACCACAAAGGGTCGCCGATGGTGGCTGGCAACTCTCCCACCGTTACAGTGGCACGACCGTGGGCATTGAGCTGCTCGCAAGACTGCTCAACAATGCCCTGCATGCTGACATCCACCCGCACCGGCTGATTGCGCAACAAGCGGGAAAAATCGAGCAGACCGTCAATCAGGTTACCCATTTGTGCGGCGTTGTTGCTGATGCGCTTTAGCAATTGTTGAGCATCGGCTGGCACCACATCGCCATAGTCTTCGAGAATGATGTTAGTAAAACCGTCAATGGCACGCAAGGGGGCGCGCAAATCGTGTGACACCGTATAACTGAAAGACTCAAGCTCTTTGTTGGTTTCCACCAGCGCGGCTGTTCGTTCACTGATCTTTACCTCCAGAGACTCGTTGAACTTCTGGATTTCCGCCTCGAAACGCTGACGTTCAAGGGCCAGCATCAACAATGACAAGGCATCGTGCACACGTGCCCTGTCTTTTGCAGAAGGCGCTGCGCCGTTGTGTGGCTCTACGGCAATCAAGGCTTGCAAAGCGCCGTCGGTGTCATCGCCGGACAACTCAAACCAGACACCGGGCCACTGCGTCTGAAGTTCAGTTTGTGCCTGCGGCCAAGCAATTGCAGTGACGCCAGACAAATTATTGCTGCCGCGCGTAGAAGCCAAGAGTTCAAAGTTGCAAGTGCCGGGCGGGGCCGGGTCTGCAGCGCGTTGCGCCCACAAGGTAATGTTGCCAACGCAGTGCAGCGCTGACGCCAATTCGGTCACAAACTCTGAAAACAGGCGCTGCTCAGGCAAACCCAGCATCAGGCCTTTTAGCAAGGTACGTTCGGCGCGCCTCCGGTTTTTATTCAAGCAGCCTTCAGTCACATTAACGGACACGCCGCAGTAACCATACACATTGCCTTGCAAGTCGGATTGCGGCATTCCAGAAGATTCGAAATACAGGCGCTCGCCTTGCGGGGAGGTGTAGCGAAACAGGCGCTTTTCAAAAGACTGCTGATTCTGCATCAGGCTGCGCACTTCATCCCAACTGCCCTCCACCACTTCCAGACCCGGTAGATCCCAACGGGTTTGGCCCAGCACAGGAAAAACAGAGGGCCCTGATTCGGCGTGTGCCTGCGGCGCGGACCGGTGCAAAATGCTGGTGATCCGGCCTTCGTTGTCTTGCTCCCAATACCAGTCGCCGGACAAACGCATCAAGCCCAGCAATTGGGCTTCCGACTGCGCCAGTTTCCTGAAGCGCCTGGAGACCACTTGCCGCCCGATTGAGGCAAAAAACAAAGCCGTCAGCAAACCCGCAGCAATGGCAACGAACAAGGTGGAAACAGAGAGAGCGCCGAGGGTGGGGGTAAAAACACCCACCACCACCCAAGGAATGAAAGCGGCCGTTGCGGCCACCCAGAGGCTGTTTTTAAGCAGTAGTTTTTCAACAGATTTTTTAATCACTGTGGGGGCTCACCACTCTTTCAACTTAACCCTCAGCCGGCTGACTGCCTGTGAATGCAATTGGCAGATACGCGATTCGGTCACATTGAGAACAGCGGCGATTTCTCGGAAGTTCAACTCCTGCTCATAGTACAGGCCCATGACCAATTTTTCACGCTCAGGCAGGACCTCAATGGCTTGTACCAACGCTTTTTTAAATCGTTCATCATTCAAGCAACCCAAGGGGTCGGATTCGTCGTCGTTTACTTGCCGGTCCAGAAAACCGGTGGCATTGCCCTCGTCGTCTTCATAGTCTTCGTAATAAATGAGTTGCGTACCCCGCGCCTCAAACAACAGCGCCTGATAGTCTTCCAGCGTCAGCCCCATGGCCTTGGCCATTTCGGTTTCCGACGGTGGCCGGCCCAGGGCTTGTTCGGTTTTTTGCAAAGCCACTTCAATGCGACGCTGCGATTGACGCAAGCCACGGGGCAACCAGTCGTTCTGACGCAACTCATCCAGCATGGAACCACGGATGCGCTGTGTCGCGTAAGTTTCAAACTGCGCGCCCTGCCCCTCTTCAAAGCGACCGATGGCGTCCATCAGGCCAATCAGACCTGCCTGAATCAAATCATCGATTTGTACGGACGCCGGCAATTTTGCAATCAGATGATGCGCCATACGGCGGACCAACGGTATGTACCGGTCCACCATTTGTTGCCTGTCCATCACGCCCGCAGCGGTATACATCCTTAGATCCTCATCAGCAGTGTTGACTCACCAATTGAGTCTCGATTCGAGTGCGCGCCCTTAAAGCCAGCGCAACTTGAGGCCCGGAAAGCTGCCCCGCATATTCCAGCGCACCGGAAAAAAAATGGCGCGTGGCATGTTCCAGTTCGGCAAACACGTTGTCGGCTTCGGACGCCGTCTTTACACGCGCAACCAACACCCGTTGCGCAATCTTACCGCAGCGCAAGGCAGCGTGCCGCATGGCCTTGTAACATTGAGTGACGCTGTGACTGTTGGGCTCCACAATCCACAACCAGTGGGGCGCCTGAGTGCTCAGTTCGCAGGCCACTTCAACGTGGGAAAACGGCAAGGTCACATACACTTCATCGCAGGCATTGAGCAATCCGCTCAGGGCATGAAGCAAGCGCTGACGGTACAAAGGCGTGCACGCCAGCAACTCCAAGCCACGGTTGGAAGGCAGGCACACGCGACGATCGCCCCAACCCAAGGCCACCGCCTCTGGTGGCAAATCGCCATTGAGACAATTGGAAAGATCGTAACGCATTTTCAGTTTCAACTGATGCACCAAGCCGTAGCGCGCACAGTCCACCACCGCGCCGCCGTTGCCTTCCTCGGCTGCGGCATCCACCATGAAGGCCGCCAGCAAAGAAGCATCGTCTCGGTTCATGTCGCCCATCACGGGAACAATCGGCCAACCCTTGGTACCCAGCAAATTTCGCAGTGTGTTGGCTTGATCCATCATTGACCTCAGTTCATCCAGTCATCGTCAGAGGCAGGCATCTTGGCCATCTTCCATTCCAGTTCCTTGTCGGACATGGAGAAAGCGTTTTTTGCGCTGGGCTTGAGCGCGCGACGCAACAGGGCGCTGGCTTCCGCAGGAAACAAATCTTCGGGAACCCGCTGACCGGTTGCCATGTAATGCAAATTCAGTTTGTGGGGAATCACCACATCAAGTACGCCGCCGAGTTTCACGGCCTCATCCATTTTTGTAATGATGGCGCCGTGCAGACCTTCACCCCGGTAGTTTCTGGCCACATCCTCCAGTGTTTCGGCCTGAGACACCGCATTTAACAGCAACACCCGCTTTACATTGGACAGCGCCAACAAACGGGTCTGCTCTTCAACGCGTTCGTCTCGCTGCCCCATGCCGACCGTGTCAATCAACACCAGGTGTTTGCGTGAAAGGCTGTCGAGCAATTGAGACAGGTCCGCATCGGTTTGTGCCGTGTAGACCTGCACCCCGAGAATCTTGCCATAAATGCGAAGTTGGTCTTGTGCACCAATCCTGTAGCTGTCTGTGGTGATCAAACCCAAAGACTGCGCACCATATTTCACCACGCAACGGGCAGCCATCTTTGCCGTGGTGGTG
>JAJTDO010000018.1:0-52124 GCA_021300475.1 Burkholderiales bacterium
TAACGAGCCAGCGGACAAGCCGGTTGTTGTGTCGGCTGCAGCGCAGGTTGAACAATCTGCCGCAACCCAGGCAGGACAAGTGTTGGCGGCTGCCCAAGCGTCTGCTGCGGTTGTGCCTGCTGCACCGGCCAAGGCTGCCACCAAAGCGAAAAGCAGCACACAGTCCAGTGCGTTTATTCGTGTACCGGCTGACAAGCTCGACACCCTGATCAATCTGGTGGGTGAATTGGTTATTGCCAACGCCGGTACTGTTGAACGCTCCAAGCAGCTCAACGATTCCGGCATGGTGGAGTCCACCAGTGCGGTGGCGGCCCTGATCGAAGAAATTCGCGATGGTGCCCTGGGTCTGCGCATGGTGCAGATCGGTGAAACTTTCCATCGCTTCCAGCGTGTTGTGCGTGACCTGTCCATGGGTCTGGGCAAACAGATTTCACTCGATATTTCCGGTGAAGACACCGAGTTGGACAAATCTGTTGTCGAGCGTATTGGTGACCCGTTAATGCACCTGGTGCGCAACGCCATCGACCACGGCCTTGAAACCGAAGATGAGCGTGCGCTCACAGGCAAAAGCATGGTGGGCCGCATTGGTTTGCATGCCTACCACGACAGTGGCCACATTGTGATTGAAGTCTCTGACGATGGCCGGGGCTTAAACCGCGACAAAATACTGCGCAAGGCCATTGAAAAAGGTCTGATTCCACCGGATGTGCCCTTGAGCGATCAGGAAATCAACCAACTGATTTTCTTGCCGGGGTTTTCAACTGCAGACAAAGTCACCGATATTTCCGGCCGCGGCGTGGGCATGGATGTGGTCAAACGCAACATTGAAGCCCTGCGTGGAACAGTGCGCGTGCGCTCCACCATTGGCGTGGGTAGCACCTTTGAAATCCGCTTGCCTTTAACACTGGCCATTATTGACGGTTTCCTGATTGGCGTGGGGGGTTCCCACTATGTCATTCCCTTGGGGTTTGTGCGTGAGTGCCTTGAATTGTCGGCCACGGACATTCCGGACGACCGTGTCGATCTGCACTACGACCTGCGCGGCGAATTTTTACCGTGTGTGCGTTTAAGAAACATTTTCGGTGTCAAGGATACCCGCCCCAAGCGGGAGAACATTATTGTGGTGAGTTTTGGCGAAACCCGTGCAGGTCTGATTGCAGATCAACTACACGGTGAAAGCCAAACCGTCATCAAGCCCTTGGGGGCGTTGTTTGAAAGCAACCGGGCCATCAGTGGAGCCACCATCTTGGGCAGCGGTGAAGTCGCGCTCATTATCGATGTTCCCAAACTGATCAGCGAAGTCTCAAAACGTACTGCGCCAATCGCAGACAACAATCACTGAAGGCGAACACGACATGTCTGAAAAATCTGCCATGGTTCACGGGCTTGATGCAGCGACCAGCCAATTCCTGACTTTCCAGGTCAATGAGCAAAAGCTGGCACTGGAGATTTTGCGCATCAAGGAAATTATTGAGTTTGGTCGCATCACCGTGGTTCCGATGATGCAGTCCAGCATCAGCGGGGTCATCAATCTGCGTGGCTCCGTGGTGCCGGTCATTGATTTGTCCGCCCGCTTCGGGCAGGGTAAAACACAAATGAATCGCCGCACCTGCATCGTGATTCTGGAGTCCACCATAGAAGAGCGCACGCAGGTGGTGGGTTTCATGGTGGATGCTGTCAGCGCGGTCATTGACATTCACCCCAATGTCATCGCGCCACCTCCGCAGTTCGGCTCCGGTATCCGGACAGACTTCCTGCGGGCCATCGGCAAGGTGGAAGACGAGTTTGTGATGATACTCAATGTTGAAAAACTACTGGACTTTGATATTCCCACCAACCTCGAAGAACTCGCTGCTAATGCGCACCATGGCACAAGAGAATTGGGTCACCGGGAAGAGGTTTCTGAAGCCCATTGATACAAGCGAAGTGAAGGCCAGGCCTAGTTGGGAGACAAGTCTGCCAGACTGGGCATTTTTTTGAACAGGCTCACCGCTTGAGTGCGGTTTCTTACATTCATCCGCGTAAAAATTTCCCGCAGGTGGGTCTTGATGGTTTCCGGTGACAACACCAATTGCCGGGCAATCTCTTTGTTCGACATGCCATTGACTAACAACATCATCACCTCACGCTGTTTCTGCGTCAGTTGAATGCGCGAACCCGCCGGACTCACCTTGTTTCTCATGCTGAAATGCCTGCCATTGACATGGGGGCTGCGCCAGTTGGCAATCACGCTGGCGCGAGAAATGCAGTCGAGCAACATTTGCGATGTCTGGTGAAAATCGCCTGTTTTGGGCATGGCATAGCACTTGTGCAGGTTTCTTTTTTCGAGTTCAACCAGCAACTTGTCATCACCACTCATGAACAGGATGGGCGTTCGCATGTCGGCACGGCGCAGCGTGTCTACTGTCTCCATGCCATTGGAGTCATTGAGTCTGAGATCTGAAATGATTAGCAAGGGTGTTTTGGTGGCCAGATGTCCGAGCGCGTCTTTCATGTTCGCCACAGTAAAGACCTTGACATCGGAAATCACGAATTCAACCAGTTCCTTGATGCCGGTGGCATACAACGGATGGTCCTCGATGATTAATATGTGCGTTTCATTGATCCGGTGATCCATCTTGTGAAATGCCTTTTATTTGTTGAGAGTGTGTTACCCATGGGGTCACCCTGAGTAATCATTTTCGCCACCCAAGCGTGGGTTTGGCATACCCTCGCTGGGTGAGAAAACCCCTTTAAAATCATAATCGCCTATTTGGGTGGGAACCCTTTCACAGGTACACTACAAGTGTTCACGGAATCGATGGAATATGCAGCATGACAAAAATAAAAACCGGCCTGCCTGAAGAGGGTTTGGTCAGGGCGCAACGAAAAGAGCTGACTCGACAAAGCCTGTTGAACGCTGCACTGAACCTGGTGGGGCAGGGCAACAGTTTCACCGCATTGGGCATCCGTGAAATAACACGTGAAGCCGGTGTGGTGCCCACCGCGTTTTACCGGCATTTCCGCAACACCGACGAACTGGGTCTGGCTTTGGTGGAAACCGCCGGTATTGCATTGCGCCGCATGTTGCGCGATGCGCGTCAGTCTGGTCTTCCCCATGAAGACACCATTCGTCTGTCGGTCTCCACGTATGTGGCATACCTGCGTCAAAATCAATTGGTGTTTCGATTCATTACCACTGAACGTTCCGGTGGTTCCCGAATTCTCAGGTTCGCCATCCGCAATGAAATCAACCATTTCATGAATGAACTGGTGACAGACATTCGTGCGGTTTCGGCGTTCAACAATGTGTCCACACAAAACCTGCGCATGGTGTCTGATTTGGTGGTCACCACCATGATGGCCTGCGCCACCGACATTCTCGATATTTTGCCGGGGCAACCTTTGGTTGAAGAAGAAATGGTGGAGCGTTTGGTGCAGCAGTTGGTGGTTGTATTTTTAGGCGCTAGAGCATGGTCTGAGCGTCCTAAAGGTCGCGCAGAAGGCAGTGCAGAAAAAAAAGATTCTCAAACATGAAACCCTAGGAGACCTTGATGAAATCAACCCGGCATTCAAGCAGTACAAAAACGAAGCGGCTGTACTGCCAATTGGCATTTTGTTTCACAGGCTTGTGTGCAGTCAGTGCACCGGCCTTGGCGCAGACGCCGGCCAACGCAGGTGGTCCGCAGGTGGCAGTTTGTTCATGGACCCCCAACTGCGCAAGCTCCAACGGCAAGCCGGGTGAGTCGAAGTACATTGCTCCCTTGAAGGTCAAGTCGGGCGACAAAGAGCCCATGACCAGACTCAAGGCCCTGGTGGGAAAAATGGCGGGTGCCAAACTGGTGGTGGAGCAACCGTTTTTGCTGAAATATGAATTCACCACGCCCACCATGAAGTTCATTGATGACGTTCAGTTCGTCTACATTCCCACCATGAATTATGTGGAAATGCGCTCGGCTTCCCGCCTTGGAATTTCTGATTTCGGCGTCAACAGCAAACGGCTTGAAGAAGTGCGTTCTGCATTTGAAAAATGACTTCAACCGTGCAAGAAATTCTGCAGGCAGTTTGTGATGCCAGCCGTGAAATGGTGGCGCAAGGCCTGAACCGCGGCGCCAGCGGCAACCTCAGTGTGCGCTGTGCAGAGGGTTTCTGGGTCACGCCTTCCGGCGTTGATTCCACAGACCTCTACCCGGAACAAATGGTGTTGATGAGCCTGGCAGGCGAGGTGCTCAGAGGCCGTCGCCCCTCCAGCGAATGGCGTTTTCACCGCGACATTTATGTGGCGCGCCCTGAATTCAATGCTGTGGTGCATGCACATTCTCCTTTTGCAACAAGCCTGTCTTGCCTGCGGGAAGAAATCCCACCGTTTCACTACATGATTGCAATGGCCGGTGGCGACACCATACGTTGCGCAGACTACGCCTTGTTCGGCACTCAGGCCTTGTCTGACGCGGTGCTGCAAGCCATGACCAACCGCAAGGCCTGCATTATGGCCAACCACGGCATGATTGCCGCTGGCGACAGTCTGAAGGCTGCCATGGGCTTGGCTGTTGAAGTGGAATCCCTGAGCGAGCAATACTGGCGTGTGCGCCAACTTGGTCGGCCCGTGTTGTTGTCTGCCCAGGAAATGAATGAGGTCATGTTGCAGTTTCAGGGCTATGGCCGCAACGCGGAAAAAAATACGAACCATGATTGAAACCTTGATTCTCAAGGGTGATGCAGTTGAGCTGATCGACCAGCGCATTTTGCCGCTTGCCTTTGAAACGGTTCGCTGCAGCAATGCGGATGAAATGGCCCAAGCCATACGCGACATGGTGGTCAGGGGTGCGCCTGCCATCGGAGTTGCCGCTGCGTATGGTTATGCGCTTGAAGCGCAGTTGCATTCAACCGCGTCCACACCGTCTTTTTTGTCCGCCATGGAAGTCGCCGCCGAATGTCTGTTGAACAGCCGGCCCACGGCGGTGAACCTGGCGTGGGCGGTTAAGCGTATGCAAGCCGTCCAGGCTCAGCATTTGCCCGTGGGAATAGCCGCGTGTGCACAGGCCTTGTTGTCCGAGGCCATATCGCTGCATCAGCAGGACATTCGCATTAACCAGACCATGGGTCAGCATGGCGCGGCGCTTTTGCCAGACGGCGCCCGTGTGCTGACCCACTGCAATGCCGGTGCGTTGGCCACAGCAGGCTATGGTACCGCCTTGGGCGTTATTCGCGCGGCAGTGGAAAGTGGCAAGCGCATTGCTGTGTTTGCAGATGAAACGCGACCGTTTTTGCAGGGCGCCCGGCTAACTGCTTGGGAATTGATGCAAGACCGGATTCCCGTGACTTTAATCACCGACAACATGTCCGGTTACCTGATGGCCCGCGGTGAAATAGATGCAGTTGTGGTGGGCACTGACAGAGTCACCGCCAATGGCGATGTGGTCAATAAAATCGGCACCTACATGGTGGCCGTATTGGCCCAACGGCACAACATTCCGTTTTATGTGGCGTGCCCCGTTTCCACCCTAGACCTGAACACCCCCACGGGCGCAGAAGTACCGATTGAAGAGCGCAGCGCCCAAGAGGTGCTTGGTTTTGCGGGTGTGCGCTGGGCCCCCGAAGGTGTGGCGGTGCGCAACCCGGCCTTTGATGTAACACCGGCGGCGTTGGTCACCGCAATCATCACAGAGCGTGGCATTGTTCATCAACCTGACCGTGCGGGCATTGCCCGCTTGATGCAATCGCTCTAAGTTTCAATGGAATCAAACATGGATGTTGCCGTTAAAAAAAATGCCCCGAGCAAACGCGGGCTGATACTTACCGCCGCAGTGCTTGTTGTGCTTTCAAGCACGGTGCTGCTGGTTCAATATGCCTTGCCGGTGGTGTTGAAAAACCTGATTGTTGAAAAAATGTCTGCCCAACTGGGGCGCCAGGTTGTACTGGAATCACTGGAACTGCGCCCCTTGCACTTGCAGGCCAGCGTTCACAACCTGAGCCTGAAAAGCGCAAACGGCAAAGACAATGAACTCGCCTTGACCCGCCTTGATGTCGAGTTGTCTGCAGAAACCTTCACACGTTTTGTGCCGGTGGTCAGCCAATTGAACATCACCGGTCTGGCGGTGGCAATTGGCAGAAATTCAGAAGGCAGGCTCAGCGTGCAAGATGTGATTGACCTTGTTCAAGCGCAGCCGGCTTCCCCCGAACCTGCCCGTTTTGCGCTTCACAACATTCGTGTGGCAGACACCCGTTTCAAGTTCACCGATGAGTTGTTGAACAACACGCTAGAGCTCTCCGATATTGAACTTGATGTGCCTTTTGTGTCTAGTTTGCCCAGCGATGTGAAGGTTACTGTAACGCCTCGTTTTTCCGCGAAGCTGGAAGGCAGCGATGTTCTTTTGAATGCACAGTTAAAGCCTTTTGAAAACAGTTTGAACACCGCGCTGCTTTTCTCGTTGAAGGGGTTGGACTTAAAAGAGCTCAACCCTTACTTGCCCCGGGGAAGTGCATTGAAAGTGGCTTCAGGCCAGGCAGATGCAAACCTGCAAGTGAATTTTTCCGAGGTTTCAGGTACAGAAAAAAAACTGAGCGTGGAAGGCGATCTGACACTGACCGGCGTACAGTTGCTGGCAATCACACCTGACAAACAGAGCCTGCCTTTTTTGGGTTTCAAGCGTTTGGATGTCAAGCTGGCCGAAGTATCGCCGCTGCTCAACAAGGTGCACGTTGCGGCCATTGATTTAAGCGATGCAAATGTGAAGGCGCGCCTCAACGAACAGGGCCTTGATTTCGTACAGACCCTGACGGCGGCAGCGGCTTCCAACACAGCGGTATCCGGTACCTCCGGCAGCAAACCGCTGGAACTGTCCATAGACCGCATCGTACTGAACAACGCATCGGTGGCCATCACAGACATGCGTCAAAGCGTACCTGCAGAATTACGCATACAACAGATCAGTGCAGACATTCAGAATTTCGAGCTCGACAGTGACAAACCGGTTCTTGCGCAGGTCTCTCTCCAGTTGAACCAAACTGCCGATGTAAAAATGAAAGGGTCTTTCGTGCAATACCCGTTGCGCGCAGACATGGACATTGACGCACGCAAATTTCCGCTCACGCTGGCCCAGTTTCACCTTGACCCAATACTCAATGCCCGCATTGCAAGCGGTGAACTGACCACGGCGCTGAACATTCACTATGATGAAAGCAGCACCCGGTTCAAGGGCCGCTTGACCACCGAGAATTTTCGTCTGCAAGACAAGTTGCTCAACAACGCTTTGGTGAAGTTTTCTGCGCTCACGCTAAATGACATTGACATCGATCAACCTGCAAACAAGCCCGCCTTGTTTTCTGTGGGCGGCATTTCCCTCAACGACTTGGATGCCAGGTTGGTGTTGGGCGCTGATGGTCGCTTGAACCTTCAAGACCTTTTGATTGGCAACCCGTCGCAAACCGCACCAGCACCTGCCGCCGCCACAGAACCAAAACCCAAGATCAGTTTTGGCACCGTTCAGTTGGTCAATGGCAACATCAGTTTTTCAGACAACTTGGTGAAGCCCAACTTCAATGCCAACCTCACCGGGCTGACCGGCAGTCTCAGTGGTTATTCCAATCAGGCGCAATCGCAGGTCTCTCGCTTGTCTTTGAAAGGCGCCATTGATGGCGATGGAAAGCTTGCCATCAGCGGAGAGGTCAATCCCCTGAATCCGAAATCGCACCTGGACATTACTGCGCGTGCAACCGGTATTGAAATGACCCGTTTGTCGCCTTATGCCGCAAAGTATGCCGGTTACGACATTGCTAAAGGCAAACTCTCCACCACACTGAAGTATTCGGTACAAAACGGTGCATTGGTGGCTGACAACCAATTGTTTCTGGATCAACTGACATTTGGTCAAGCGGTTGAAAGCCCTGATGCAACCACCTTGCCGGTGCGCTTGGCGGTGTCCATTCTGAAAAACCTGAAGGGCGAAATTGACCTTGATCTCCCGGTTTCCGGTAGCTTGAACGACCCGCAGTTCAGCATTGCCGGTGTGGTTTTCAAGGCGCTGGGTAACGTGGTGTTAAAAGCGGTGACAGCACCATTCAGGTTGTTGGCGAATATGTTTGGCGGCAGCCCAGAGCAAATGAACCATGTGATTTTTGCACCTGGCAAAGCCCAGCCCACACTAGAAACAGCTGCCCGCCTGCCTCAGGTTGCGGGGCTGCTGAAGTCAAAAACCGATCTTGCCCTTGAGGTAATGGGGCGCGCAGACACCAGTCTGGACACAGAAGGCCTCAAGCGGGAACGTCTGGAGCGCAGGTTGGGTCGCCTTTGGTTGTCGGAGCAGAAAAAAGATGTCAGTGGCGCAGATGAGTTGGTGATTCCGCAACAGCACAAGCCCCGTTTATTAAAAATCATCTATGACCAGGAAACATTTGAAAAGCCCAAAAACCAGTTGGGTCTCATCAAGGCCTTGCCTTTTGAGCAAATGGAAACACTGATTCTCAGCAACACATTGGTGACAGAATCTGATTTGAAAGACCTGGCCTACCGCCGCGCAGACAACGTTAAAAAACAGTTGCTGGAATTGCAGCCTGATTTGTCCGCCCGAATATTTTTGGTCGCACCCGATGAAAAACTGGGCATGCAAAGCCCGGATTCAGCCAACGCCACACAATTTACCCGCGTTGATTTTAATGTTCGTGTCAGTCCCTGAGGCTGCCTTGTGGGGGCATCAGCAATTTGTTGAATAAAAATTCAATGCTGGCCCATGCACTGGTATCGCCTGCGATTGCCTTTGCATGGGCTTGTTCAATGGACGCGTGAATTTCGCATTCCTCAGGGTTTTCCCAGTCGATTAACCTCACAGGGATGGAGGCCAGTGCACCCTCAGAAAACTCAGAAACACCGCCTCGCGCAATGCCTCGGTTTCTGATCCACAGTGTCACCAGCGCTTGCCTGAGAAATGCATGCAAGTAGCCCAGCGATTCTGCAACCCCCTGTTTTTTAATCAAGGCGCTGACATCTTGTGTGGGGTAGACCCCAGCAGGTATCCATGTGAACCGGTGGTTGGTATTTTTGTTCAAACGTTCTTTGCAGGGCACAAAAATCTTGGGCACCGCTTTGGACAGCAATGCGTAGTTGCGTGGAAACGCCCATTCCCAAGCTTGCAATTGCCGCCCATAGTTGTAGCGTTTGTCCAGCGCGGGTTTGTATGCTTGCAAATGAGCGGCAAACTGTGGGAAGAGCGCTGAAAAATCGCTTTGCGTGTAGGCAATCGGATTCTTGAAAAACAAATAAGGCGTAATTTCCGTCAGCGTGATGCCGCTTAAGTGCCTCGCCTTGGCAATGGGCAACACATGCTCGGCTTCGTTTTCTGTGTAGGTCAGGTTTTTTATTTGAAATGCTGCGTCCAAGCCGCTCACCATGCCGTTTGCGATGTCACACACATCGCCCAGCCTGCTGTGTGTGGTTTTGTGTTTCGGGGTGCAAACCTGTTCCAGCGCGTTCAATGTTCCAGCGGTTTCAACGGGCTCCAGCCCCCAGCGTGTACCGGGTTTGAAACGGGGTGTGCTGAAGTGTTCAAAGGCGTCGCTGCCTGTGGTTTCCGATATTGTGGCCAACATTGAAAAATCGAAGTTTTTCTTGTTTTTCAATTTCCACACGGCAGTGTCGCACACGCTGTTTTTCTTGAATCTGAAAACAATAAAAGATGCCTTGGCGCCATCAAACAAATTGGCTTCATCGAAATGAAACAACTGGGTCACGGAACCGTTGGCCAACAAGTGATCTCTGAGTTTTTGCGTGTGATAGGTGTAGAGCCAGTATTCCGGCGTAATAAACACCAGAACACCGTCCGGCTTCAAATCATTAACCGCCTTTGCAATAAACGGCGTTGAATAGTCGCACAGCGAATTGCAATGTGTGTTCCAGACCTCACTGGTTTTTAAATTTGATTTAAGCGGTTCAGGCAGGTTTTTCCAGCGAATGTAGGGTGGATTGCCAACAATGCCGTCGCACGCGCCCTGCAATGTTTTATCTTGCAGATAATCGCCGCAGTTTACGTTTTCAAGGTGGGCAAAGGCTGGGTCAATGTCCATGCCGCAGATGTTTTTATACCCCGCCTGTTGCAATGCCTCCAGAAAAACACCTGGCCCGCAGGCTGGTTCAAGCACCTTGGCTGTTTTTTCCAGCCCAAGCAGATTCACCATGAACGCAGCCATTGCCGGATGCGTAAAGTACTGTCCATACTTGTTTTTGGTGCTCTGCGTCATGGGTGTTTCCGTTGAAGTTGCGGAGTATTATTTCACGTCTGAAGCCCAAGCCTTCTAAACACGCCGAAACTCATCTGTTTAAGGAAAATACTCACCACCTGCCGTGCATCGGGTTGGGCGTCATTTTTGTGTAGCGCTTCAAGATGATTTCAGTCTCTTTCATTTCACGCACGGCCAAGCGCAGTGTCTCCAAATGCTTTTGATGCGCTTCTCGCTCGGATCTGGTGACTGCCAAGGGCGTTTGGTTGTGCTCTTCATAAATGGCTTCTGCGGTGGCGGTATTTTTCTGCGCTTTGGCCAGCGTTTGCCCCAAGGTTTGCAGTACCGGTTTCGTGTCGAGTTGGTAAATTAAGTGTTTTGCGATGGCATCCATCAAGGCTGTGACGGTTCGCTTCAAGCTTTCTTTACGTTTCACTTCGGCCCGCACCGCATGAAGTATCGGGGTGCTTCTGTCGCTTGTCCTCAGTGTAAAGTCGGCTCCTTTTTTCAACAGGCTGTTTACGATGCCAACATGCAGTTTTCCGGCAGCCAAGTGCAGGGCTGTTGGAGATTCGCCGTCTAGCCTCACGTCGGGTTTGGCACCGTTTTTGAAAAGCACCTCAAGGGCGGGAAGGTCGCCTCTGTAAGCAGCCTCATGCAGTAAAAAACGGTTCTGCAGTTGCAACTCCTCAAAGGGCTTGTTGACATCACACAGCCCTGGCAAATGTTCAATCAAGACCATCAGCGCCTTCCATTTCAAGGGCAGTGATGTTGCCACTGTGAGCGGGCTGTTACCGTTCTGTGTAAGTCTTTCCAATGCGTCAGCTTGCCCTGTCAGCTTTTTCTTTAATAGCTCAGCTTGGTTGTTTCGAATTGCATCAAACACTGCGTTGCACCAATTTTGCTCTTTCGCGGCGACTGTGTTTTCAGTCTTGGGTGTATCTACAGGCTCTGCAACCGTTGCCTTGGATTGATAGCGGTGGAGGGTGGCTGTTCCGGTTGAATGCCTGGGGTTGTTTACTTTTGCGAACCGAGCAGGTTTGCCTGCGCCGCTACCTGCTGTCTCCGCTATAACGTTCAGAGACCGCCAACTACCAATGCGCATGGCAGCTGAGATGGGGCAGTGTTCGCTGTTCAACAGGCTGTCGAGCGAACTTCTGCGCTCTGTCAGTTGCTTGCGCAGGGATTCAGGCCGAAGCGACTTGATGGCGAGCAAGGCACGCGCGTGGGCTCTGCTCTCTTCCGGTGTGTTTTTTTTCGTGTCTGCTTCCGCTGTCAGCCGGGAGCTTGGCTGCAAGGGCTGTGACGCGTGGGAGGCTTGGGGAAATACAATTTTGGATGGTGAGTTTGTGGGCTGCACGCGGTATCTCATTGAATCTAAAAAATTGAGTGTCAATGCCGCGCAGTAGGTTCAATTGCTGCGCTCACGTGTCGTCAAGAATCAAGTTGATTTCGGATACAAAAAAAACCCGCGCCAAATAAATTGGTGCGGGTTTTCTCAGTTTTGTTTGGTGGCGAATCAGGGATTCGAACCCCGGACCTGCGGATTATGATTCCGTCGCTCTAACCGGCTGAGCTAATTCGCCAAGACAGCAAGTATATCAAATTTTTTCAACAGATCAAATTCAGATGGATTTCAGGTCTGTTTTAAGCCGCCACACAGCACCCAGCACCATGCCTGTGACCGCAAACATTGAGCCAACAGACAATGTGGCCAGCCCGGTGATCCCCTGTCCAATGCTACACCCCAGCGCCAGCACGCCACCGGTACCCATCAGTGCGGCCCCCCACAGGTGGCGACTGAGGTCTTCTGGCGTTCTGAAGCTTTCCAGCCTGAATTGCCCGGAGGCTTTCGAGCGTGTGCGCCAGTGGTGCGGTGAAGGTAAGCGCTTCAGGCCGGTTGTTGTAGGTGGCCAAATAACGCGCTTCCAGTGTGTTGGGGTCTTCTGCAATAAACCCGAGGTGCAAGGTCAGCCACCAAGCGCCAGCCACTGCAAGGCCACTACCGATGCCACCCAGCAGACCGTTGCTTGTTCTGGCTTCTTTGCGGGAAAGCACCCACAGCAACAACAAACCGGGCAGGCCCAGACGCAGCGCAATGGCGGCCGTCGGGTTCAGGTGAAACGCCAGTTGTTCAGCCAAGCCTTGGGTGTGTTGCAGGGGCAAATAGACGCTGTCGAACCATTGCACCCGAACCACCGCTGTGACGCCTTTTAAGGCCATCAGGGCGAACACGGAGAGGGTGAGCAGCACCACGATGGATTTCAAATTGCCGGCGCCCAGTCTCACCAAGGTTTTGCTGCCGCAACCGGACGCCATGACCATGCCGCAGCCAAACATCGCTCCACCAGTCAGGTTGGAAAGCCATGGCCAGTCGGCGTTCAGATAATGGGCCTGTTCAATGCGCAAGTCGCTGAAAACAATGCCGGATTGCAACAGCAGGGTGCTGACAGCGACGGCCATCAGCCACATGTAGGCCTTGGACCAGTCACCGAAATTCAGTACATCAGAGATGGCGCCCATGGTGCAGAACTGCGAGCGCTGCGCAACAAAACCAAACGCCAGACCAATAAAAAAGCTGATCGGGGTGAGCCATTGGGCGGAGTTGTTGAGGTCCATCAGCGGATTATTTCACCAAGACCCTGCGGGCTCAGTTTTTTAGCAGTGCAAGACGTTTTTTGGCGGAATCAGCCACTGCACTGTCCGGAAACTTTTCCAGCAGGGTTTCCAGTACTTTTTTAGCGGCCTTCACTTCTTTCAGGCTGAGGTGGTTGTCAGCTAGGTTCAGCATTGCATCAGGTGTGCGGGGCGAAGCAGGGTACTTTTCAAGAAATTTTGTATGGGCGGCAATGGCGGCTTTAAAGTCTTTTTTGCCGAAGTGAGCCACGCCGGCGTAGTACATTGAAAGCACGCCGTAACCAGAGTTGGGGAAGCGTCTGTTGAAGTCATCCAACTGTTGGGCGGCGTTGTTGAAATCGCCGCTTTTATAGGCTTCAAAGGCCGCGTCATAGCTGGCTGATTCGTCTTGCCCGACCGTTACCAGCCGTCCGTCAATTTCAACCTGTTTAGGCTCAACCTTGCGAATGCGGTTGTCTACGTCGTTGAAGTAGTCTTTCAGGCGGCGCTGTGTGGTGGCCAGATCATTGGTTGCCAATTCCAGCGCACCGCGCAAACTCGCAATTTCTTTGCGCTGGGCCTCCAGTTCCTGATTCAACAACAGGTGGCCTCTGCTACCGGCTTCCAGTTTTTCCAGACGCACGGTCATTTCATTGAGTTTGTCCAGTGTTTGCTGGTTTTGGGTTTTGACCCTCTCCCGAAATTCGTTGAACACTTTTCTCAGTTCATCGTCCTCAAACAATGCGTGAGCAGGTGAGGCGACCAAAGCCGTACTTGCCAGAGCCAGAGCAAGCCGGGCGATGAGGGTGCGGGTGTTCGAACGGATTTCGATGAAGGTCATTTTCTAGTTCAATCTGTTTATTGGTAAACGATGTCTGCGCGGCGGTTTTCTGCAAACGCTTCTTCATTGCTGCCCTGTGCTTTTGGCTTTTCCTTGCCGAAGCTCACGGTTTCGATCTGGTTGTCTGAAACGCCCATCACGTTAAGTACCTTGCGAACTGCATCAGCACGCTTTGCACCCAAGGCCAGATTGTATTCGCGGCCACCGCGCTCGTCGGTGTTGCCCTGGATCACGATTTTTTGTGATTTGTTGTTCAGCAGGTTTTTGCCATGGGCTTCCAGCACGCTCTGGAATTCAGCCTTGACGGTGAACTGGTCGTAGTCGAAATACACGCTGCGCTTTGCCAGCAAACCTTTCATTTGTGCATTCAGATCGTTGGTGTTGCTTTCAACGCGGGCCACTGCACGTGGATCGGCTTCCGGCGCGCTCAGGGCTGCTGCGGGCGTTGTACCTTGGTTGCTGGAGACCTTGCCGGTCTTGTCTGCAACAGGTGTTGAGCTGCAAGCGGCAACAAGGCTGAGAATCAGTGCGGCGCTGGTTGCGCTCATCGTATTTTTAATTTGAGTTTTCATAAAGGGCTCCAAAAGCTTTTCTAAAAGGGTGGGTGCTAATCGTTAAAACTTAAGCAAGGGACCCCAAGTGGGTTCCCTGACATCGCTGGCAGACATACTGAGTTTCTGTCTGACTTTGCCATCAAATGATGTGATGGATAAAACGCCTTTTCCGCCCTGTTCGGTCGCATACATGATCATGCGCCCGTTGGCTGAGAAGCTGGGGCTCTCGTCGCGGGATGTGTTGGTCAGCAAACGCTCTTCGCCACTCTGCAAATCAAGCACTGCGAGCCTGAACTGGCCATCGCGACGCGCAATGAAGGCCAGGCTTTTATTGTCGGGGCTGACCCGGGGGGAAATATTGTAAGTGCCTGAAAACGTAACGCGCTTGGCGGCGCCGCCGTCTATTGGCATGACATAAATTTGTGGTCCACCGCTGCGGTCGGAAGTGAAATAAATGGAACCACCATCTTTGGAGAAGGCCGGTTCTGTTTCAATGCCGCTGGTGTTGGTGAGCCGTTTCAAGCCAGAGCCGTCTGCATTCGACAGGTAAATTTGCGAATTGCCGTCGCGGGTCAGTACAAATGCAAGCTTGCCGCCGTCGGGTGACCAGGCGGGTGCTGAATTGTTGCCTTTGTAGTTGGCCACGGTGATGCGTTGCCCGGTTGGCAGGGAATGGATATAAATCACCGGTTTGCGCGATTCAAAAGACACATAGGCGACGCGCGTGCCATCTGGCGACCAAGTAGGGGAAATAATGGGTTCGCGGGAAGTCAGTGCCGTTTGCGCGCTTTCACCGTCGGCGTCTGCAACAATGAGGTCGTAGCGGGAGCCGTTTTTGGTCACATACGCAATGCGTGTGCTGAACACCCCGGGTTCACCTGTCAGTTTCTGATAAATGAAATCCGAAATGGCGTGGGCAGTTTGGCGCAATTGCTCTGGTGGTGCGGTGACTGTTTGCCCGCCCAGAGAAACCTGTTTTGCGATGTCAAACAAGGCAAAGCGCACATCGTATTTGCCATTGGCCAAGCGGGTGATGGAGCCTTGCATCAGCGCGTCTGCACCGGCAGCTTTCAGGCTGCTGTAGGCAACCGGTGAGTTTTCCGTGGGTCTGCTGTCGGCTGCGATGGGCAGCATGCGAAACAGGCCGCTTCGTTCAAGGTCTGAACGTACAATGGCGGAAATATCTTGAGGTGGGGCAGATTCAGAAGCCAGATCTGCAATTGCGATGGGGAACTGACTTGAACCGACCCCGGAAATTTCAATACGCAGCTGCGCATGTGCGTTGGTCAGGACAAAACTCAGTACAAGCAGAAAAAAAAGCCGAGCGCTTTGTTTCCACGCATGTATGCCATTGAAAGAAGGCATGTTTTAAACCTTTTGTTGCATTTAACAAATAACGCGTGATTATAGCCGAGCTGAGGGTGTTTTGTCTGAATTTGCGAGGACTTACTGCTTCTGCTGACCGTTATCTGCCCTCTTTAGGCTTGAAGCTCAATTCCAATTCACGATTATAGGTACCTTCCTTGGCTCTGGGTAGAGGATTGGACTTGTTGATGGCCCTTTCAATGGCGTCATCGCAACCTGGAAAACCGCTGCTTCGTTTTTTGCTGACGCGGACAATTTCCCCTGAGTTTAGTTGCTCAACGACAAACACAGCTTCCGGATTGCCGGGAACATCGCAACCCGAACCGGTGAGGTTGTTGCGAATCTTGCCGATCACACGGTCTGCATACCCCGGGTCTCTGGCCGCGCCTGCGCCGCTGCCGGTGGTGGAGGCATTGATGTTGCCCAACACGCGTGAACTGTCCTTGTTCATCAGGTCCGCCAGTGCTTTTTCACGGTCGGCCTCACGTTTTTTGTCCTGCTCAAGTTTTTCTGCCTTTTTCAGATCCTCTTTTTTGGAGTCTTCTTTTTTAGGCTCTTCTTTCTTGGGTGGTTCTTTTTTAGGCTCTTCTTTTTTAGGTGGTTCTTTTTTAGGCTCTTCCTTCTTGGGTGGTTCTTTTTTAGGCTCTTCTTTTTTAGGTGGTTCTTTTTTAGGCTCTTCCTTCTTGGGCGGCTCTTTTTTCGGATCTTCCTTGGGTTTTTTCTTTTCGTCTTTCAGAGCAATATCGGGTTTTACCGGAGGCTCTGGTTTCAGCTGAGGCTTGGGCTCTAACTTGGGTTGCGGCTTAGGCTCTACCTTGGGTTGCGGTTTGGGTTCTACTTTGGGAGGTTCAGCCGGTGCCGCTGCCTGAGGCATGGCGGGCAAGGAGCCCCACAGCTCCGCCTGCATCGGGGCGGGTTCACTGGTCACCCATTGCACGCCCAAAAACAGCATGCTGATGAGCAGCAGGTGCGCCAAGGCAGCCAGCGCAAACGAACGCTGGGCGTAGGGGTCGGCTTCAACGTTGATTTTGTCTTCTGACAAACCTTCCATTGCGAAACGCATGCCCATGGCAGGCACCGGCTCGCGGTTGGCCGTCATTTTTTCCCCGGTGAGGGGGGCATCTGACGCGTCTGAGCCCAGAGAGCCCGGTTCGCGCCGGCCGCTGTCCGGCTGTTCGCTCATGGTGCCGGTTTCACCAACAGACCCACACGCGGAATTGCCGCGCGTTGCAATTCATCCATCACATTCATCACCACTTCATACTTGACGGATTTATCGGCCGCAATGACCACCGGCCTGTCGGCCTCCTTGCCCATCATGCGCTTTACGGTGGCGGCGACATTGGCTTTTTGTGCATTGCCTTCCTGACTGGTTTTCCTGTCCTTGACTGAAATTTGACCGTCGGCCTGTATGCTCACTTCAATGGGAATTTGAGGTTGCGACTGGTTGCTCTTGGCCACGCTGGGCAAATCCAGTACGCCCGGGCTCACCATGGGCGCTGTCACCATAAAAATGACCAACAACACCAACATAACGTCGATGTAGGGCACCACATTGATTTCGTTCATGGCTCTGCGCGGATGCCTGCGCCCCAGATGGATGTCTCCACTCATGTCGCGCTCCTCAGGCCTGGCGATGCAGAATGTTCAGGAATTCTTCGACGAAGCTCTCAAAACGTATGCAAACGCGGTCAATGTCGTGGGCGTAGCGGTTATATGCAACCACGGCCGGAATGGCAGCAAACAGGCCAATCGCGGTGGCCACCAGGGCTTCTGCGATACCTGGCGCAACACTGGCCAGCGTGGCTTGTTGCACACTGGCCAAGCCGCGGAAAGCGTGCATGATGCCCCAGACGGTACCGAACAAGCCGATGTAAGGGCTGACTGAGCCTGCCGAGGCCAGCAGGGCCAGATTGCTTTCCAGCGCGTCTGTTTCCCGTTGGTAGGCTGCACGCATCGCGCGGCGGGCACCATCAATGAGCAATGTTCGGTCTGTGAGTCCTTTTTGCTGCCTGCCGCGGATGAATTCACGCATGCCGGCTTCGAAAATTCTTTCCAGTGCGCCGGATTCGCCCCGGTTGTTCATGGCGCGTTGGTATAAGGTGTTGAGATCGCCACCCGCCCAGAAATCGCGCTCGAACGCTTCGGTTTGAACCTGCGCATCCTTGATGGAATACCACTTTCTGAAAATCGTGGTCCATGAGGCCAGCGAGATCAGCATCAAAATGAACATAATCATTTGAACTACCAGGCTGGCATTGAGGACCAGCGAAAGTATGGACATGTCTTGGCTGCCGCTCATGCAAGGGTTCCTGTTGTGTTTAAGTGATCAAGCCCACATTCTAAAGCAAGGCGAGGGGAGTGCGTTCTGCGCACCGTTAAAGTTGTCCGGATTTTAGCCTGTGAGTGTGTTTTGCATGGCCATGCGAACAGGCTCGGGCAGGGCGCAAGGTTTGAAGTGTTCGCCGCTGACACAGGCCACCTTGGTTCGGCAGCGCGTCAGCAATACGCCACCGCAGTGAATTTCCTGAGCAAACTCGACAGCGACCCGCCCCAGTTTTTCAATGTGCACGCTGACGCTTAGGAGGTCATCAAGGCGGGCTGAGGCCAGGTAGTCTGTTTCAACTTTTCGGACAACAAAAAAGATGGACTGTTCTTGCGCCAGTTTTTGTTGTTCAAACCCCAGCGAACGCAGCCATTCTGTTCTGGCCCGTTCAAAAAATTTCAGGTAGTTGGCGTAGTACACCACGCCGCCTGCATCGGTGTCTTCGTAAAACACCCGCACAGCGAATTGAAAATTTGCCATTTTAATGTTCCGCAATTGTCATTCTATGTATTATTGTAATCAAGACTAAAAACAGGAGACAAAACATGGCGAGCCGTTCCATTCCAATTCTTGACGCATCTTGGCTGTATGTTGAATCCAAAGAAGCGCCGATGCATGTGGGCAGCATGGCCATTTTTTCCTTACCTCCCGGGCACAGTCCAGACACTTTGAAGGCAGCCATCGCCGCCTTGCGAAAATCCAATACGTTTGCGCCTCCTTTCAATTATGTCTTGTCTGATCCGAATTTGCGCACACTCGCGCCAAAGTGGAAAACGGTGGACCATGTTGATCTGGAATACCACTTGCGTCACAGTGCACTTCCCAAGCCGGGCGGTGAGCGTGAATTGGGTACCCTGATTTCCCGTTTGCATTCCAACCCGCTGGATTTCCACAGACCGCTGTGGGAATGCCACATTATTGAGGGTCTGGAGGGCAACCGTTTTGCCATGTACACCAAAATGCACCATTCACTGATCGACGGCATTGGCGCGGTTCGGTTGATGAACCGCATTTTTGCCACCAGCGCAGCCGAAAGCATGGAATTGCCCGCTTTCTGGTCTTCCGGCGTCAAGGCCCCGGGTAAAAAAGGTGCTCCTCTTCCTTTGGTGGAGCAGGCCAAACAGTGGTGGAAGATTGCAAAGGCCAATTCCGCCTCCATGCCTGATGTTGCCAAGGCGTTGTTTACCTTGGGAAAGGAAGCGGTTAAAAAAGAGAATCCTGCCTTGGCCCATCCATTTTCCGGTCCAAAGTCCATACTCAACGGAAAAGTCTCTGGCGCACGTCGCGTGGCCACGCAGCACTATGAGTTGAGCCGCATCAAGGGCCTGGCCGAGAAAGCCGGTGTCAGCGTCAATGACATTTTGCTGGCCATTTGCTCTGGCTCCATGCGCCGTTACCTGAAAGAACAAAACGCGTTGCCGAAAACCTCTCTGATGGCTGGCTTGCCTGTTTCCGTGCGCCCCGCAGACGATGATTCCGGCGGCAATGCCATCAGCTTTATTTCCGCTTACTTGTACACCGACATTGAAGACCCTCTGGTGCGTCTGAAAGCCATCCGGGAATCAACGCAGGCGGGCAAGGCCCATTTGCAAACCATGCCTAAAGCAGGTTTGAACAACTACACCATGTTGTTGATGAGCCCGATGATGTTGCAACTGATGACGGGGTTGGGTGGTGTGGGACGTCCCATTTTTAACGTTGTGATTTCCAATGTGCCGGGGCCGGACAAAGACCTGTATTTCTGGGGTTGCAAATTGGAGCAGTTCTACCCGATTTCACTGATTCCGCACGGACAGGCGCTCAACATCACCGTGGTCACCTATTCTGGTCAATTCAACTTGGCGTTCACCGGGGACTACAACGCCTTGCCGCATTTGCAGCGCCTCGCGGTTTACACGGGCGAAGCGTTGGCAGAGTTGGAGGCTTTGGTGGTGGGGCGCGTGGCGCCTAAAAAACCGGTGCCCAAGTCGGTTGCGGTGGAAGAGGCCAGAGCACAGGCCTCTGAGAAGAAAGCCCCTGCCAAGGCACGCAAGCCAAAAGTGGAAACACCCGCCTCCTGAAAGGTTTCTGAAGCGTCGGGTTTTAATCGAAGAGTGCGGCGGAGTCTGAACCGTTCGCGCCCTTCGGTGGTGTGACGCCGAAATGCCGGTAGGCATGCACGGTGGCAATTCTGCCTCTGGGTGTGCGTTGCAAATACCCTTGTTGAATCAGGTAGGGTTCCAGCACATCTTCAATGGTGTCGCGTTCTTCACCGATGGCAGCCGCAAGGTTGTCCACCCCGACCGGTCCACCATCGAATTTTTCAATGACTGACAACAACAGGTGCCTGTCCATGGGGTCTAAGCCCAGGCTGTCCACATCCAGCATGGAAAGCGCAGCATCTGCCACAGGCAAGCTGATTGCGCCATCTGCCCGGACTTGTGCGTAGTCGCGCACCCGCCGCAACAGGCGGTTGGCAATGCGGGGAGTGCCACGTGAGCGCTTGGCCACTTCCAAGCTGCCTTCCGGTGTGATGGGCACATTGAGCAGACCTGCCGAGCGGGTGACAATCCGCGACAATTCCTCGGGGGTGTAGAACTCTAGCCGGGCGACAATGCCAAAGCGGTCGCGCAGCGGGTTGGTGAGCATGCCAGCCCGGGTGGTTGCGCCCACCAATGTAAACGGTTGCAGGTCCAGCTTGACCGAACGCGCCCCCGGCCCTTCGCCAATCATGATGTCGATTTGATAGTCTTCCAGCGCAGGGTAAAGAATTTCTTCCACCACAGGCGACAGACGGTGAATTTCATCAATGAACAAAACATCGTTGCGTTCCAGATTGGTGAGCAACGCGGCCAGATCGCCGGGGCGCTCCAGTACGGGGCCGGAAGTTTGGCGCAGGTTCACGCCCATTTCGCGGGCAATAATGTGGGCCAGCGTGGTTTTCCCCAAACCCGGCGGGCCGAACAGCAACACATGGTCGAGCGCCTCTTCTCGCCCGCGAGCCGCGGCAACAAATAAATCAAGCTGGTTGCGGATTTTTTGCTGCCCCACATAGTCGGACAGCACCTTTGGGCGCAAGGCGCGTTCGAAGGCTTCTTCGTTAGGTGACGAGGCTTTGGGGGAAATCAGGCGGTCGGGTTCTATCATTGTGCTTATTTCATCAGTGATTTCAGTGCCAGTCGCAGGCCGTCTGTAACCGAGCTTTCGCCCGGCACGGCCTTGGCGGCCAGCAGGGCTTCTTTTTCAGAATAACCCAGTGCACACAAGGCCTGAACAATTTCTGCACGCGTATCGGGTTGGCTGTGCCCGCCACCTGCAGAGGGCAAGGCGTCTGCCAGTTTTCCTTTGAGTTCCAGAAGAATGCGTTCAGCGGTTTTTTTTCCAATGCCGGGTACGCGCGTCAAGCGACCGGCTTCCTGAAGTGCGATGGCCTGACGCAATTCTGCGATGCTCAAACCTGACAACACCGCCAAAGCGGTTCGTGCACCCACACCAGAGACCTTGACCAACTCACGAAAACCCATGCGTTCATCTTCGGTTAAAAAACCGAACAGCAAATGGGCGTCTTCACGAATGACCAGTTGCGTAAGAAAACTGACTTTTTCACCCAGACCGGGCAAATTGAAGAAACTGCTCATGGGCAGTTGCACTTCATAGCCTACGCCATGAACATCCAGCACCACCATGGGTGCGTTTTTTTCTACAAGGAGGCCGCTGAGTCGTCCGATCATGCTGTGTTCGAGGGGAAATTGGGTCAAGCGCAACAATACCAGAGTTTTAAAAAAACAACTGTATAAAGTCTCAGCGATTCCGCCAGCTGGTGCGGCCTTTTCGCAATCGGGGTGCCAGCAGGCTTTTGTTGGGTGAGGCGGCCGACATCGATTTCATGAACGCGAGATTCTGGGCGTGTGTCATGGCGGTGGCCAGCGCATCGGCGGCGTCTGCGCTTGGCGGTCCTGGCAGTGTCAGCAGACGCATGACCATTTCCTGAACTTGCAGTTTGCTGGCTTTGCCGTTGCCCACTGTGGCCTTTTTTACCTGTAAAGCGGTGTATTCGCTGACGGCGACACCAGCGTGGGTGAGGGCGGTGAGGGCAGCCCCACGCGCTTGCCCCAGCAACAGGGTGGATTGCGGGTTGACGTTTACGAAGACAATTTCAACCGCCGCCACTTGGGGTTTGTAGTGTTCCACCAGTTCAACCAGACCGCTGAACAGGGTGTGCAGGCGCGTGGGCAGGGGCGTGGTGTCGTCGGAACGAATCACACCGCTGGCCACGTAGGTCTGGCTGGCACCTTCAACATCAATAATGCCGTAGCCGGTGATGCGCAAGCCGGGGTCAATGCCAAGTATGCGCATGTTGGGTGGCAATCACTTCATCGTCGCGCATGGAACCACCGGGTTGAATGACACAGCTTGCGCCGGCATCAACCACCACATCCAGACCGTCTCGGAACGGGAAAAACGCGTCAGAGGCAACGGCAGAGCCCACCATGTTCAAACCGGCATTTTGTGCCTTGATTGAAGCGATGCGGGCGGAATCCACGCGGCTCATCTGGCCTGCGCCCACGCCCACTGTCATGCCGTTTGAACAAAACACAATGGCGTTGGATTTCACGAACTTGGCAACGCGCCATGCAAACAGCAGGTCATCCCATTGCTGTGCAGTCGGCTCAACTGCACTCACCACTTTCAGGGCGTCGCGTGCAACATTGCGGTTGTCTGGAGACTGAACCAACAAGCCGCCCCCCACGCGTTTGAAATCATAGGGGTTTTCGCCTGAACCCATCGGAATTTCCAGCAGGCGGACATTCTGTTTGGCAGCAAAAACCGCTTTGGCTTCGTTGCTGAATTGTGGCGCCAGCACCACTTCCACAAATTGCTTGGAGACCGCGGCAGCGGTTTGGGCATCAACTTCCCGGTTGAAGGCAATAATGCCGCCAAATGCCGAGGTGGGGTCGGTTTGCAAGGCTTTCTGGTAAGCCTCCAAAGTATCTGCTGCAATGGCAACACCGCACGGATTGGCGTGTTTGACAATGACGCAGGCGGGCACATCAAAGGTACGGACGCATTCCCAGGCAGCGTCTGCATCGGCGATGTTGTTATAGGACAACTCCTTGCCCTGCAATTGTGTGTAGCTCGCCAACAGACCGGCGGGTGTCTGCAGGTCGCGGTAAAAAGCGGCAGACTGGTGCGGGTTTTCGCCGTAGCGCATGTCTTGGACTTTGCTGACCTGCAGGCTGAGCACTTCAGGGTAGGTTTTGCGGGCGGGCGTGTCTTCCAGGCGTCCTTCTGTGCCGTCAAGGCTGGTCAGGAAGGCTGCGATGGCGCCGTCGTAGCGGCTGGTGTGGGCAAATGCCTTGGTGGCCAAACGAAAGCGCGTCGCCAGACGGGTTGCTGCCGCATGGGTGTTCATCTCTGTGATCACCTGTGCGTAGTCGCTCGGGTCCACCACGATGGTCACGCCAGTGTAATTTTTTGCTGAAGCGCGCACCATGGCCGGTCCGCCGATATCGATGTTCTCAACAGCGTCTTCCAGCAAAATATTCTCGCCGGCTGTGGCTTGGTCGAACGGGTACAAATTGACAGCCACCAGATCAATGGCTTGTATGCCGTGTTCTTCCAGGGCTGCCAAATGTTGCGGTTTGTCTCTGCGGGCCAGAATGCCGCCATGAACTTTCGGATGCAGGGTTTTTACCCGGCCGTCCAGGATTTCAGGGAAACCGGTGGTGCTGGCCACTTCAACCACGGCGATGCCCTCGGCTGCGAGCAGCTTTGCAGTACCACCGGTGGAGAGGATCTGCACGCCGTGGGCTTGCAGGGCTTTCGCAAATTCAATCACCTCGGTTTTGTCTGAGACGCTGATTAAAGCGCGCTTGATGGTCAGCAGGTCGGGGGTGCCGGTGGTGGGGCCTTGGGATTTGATCATGGTGAGCTGTTCGAAAATTCAAAGAGAGAAGAAAGGGGGCGAATCGTGGCGGGATGAGCTGTTTTTTACGCATCACCGCTTTGGCGGTCGCACTTTAAATAAGGTTGTATTGCTGGAGTTTTTTTCTGAGCGTATTGCGATTGATTCCCAACATCTGGCTGGCAATCGTCTGGTTGTGTCCGGCTTTTTCCATCACCAGTTCCAGCATCGGTTTCTCGACAGCGGTCAGCACCATGTCATAGATGGCGTTGGCCTCCTGGTCTTCGAGGTCATGGAAAAACTTGTTCAGATGTTGCTTGACGCATTCTGAAATGGTGATGGTGGGTGCGTTCATGCGGCTAACTGTAAAGAAGAGGTTCTCTGTCTGTCTGTTTTTTGTTGAAGGCTGGGCAGGCGTTCATGCACTTTGCCCAAGCTTTCGAAAAACGCGTCGGTTAAATCTAACTGCTCTTGTACATCTTCCACTTTCATTAGTTGCTCCATGAATTCATGGTTCAAACCAATGACCGGCCCCAGATACCATTGCAAATGCTTTCTGGCGGTGCGAACCCCGGTGTATTCACCATAAAACGCGTGGTGATCTCGCAAATGCGCTGCCATGCAGGCCCTGACTTCTTCTGTTTTCGGAGGGGGCAGTATTTCACCCGTTTCCATGAAATGCAGAATTTCCTTGAAAATCCAAGGCTTGCCTTGGGCGGCACGACCAATCATGACTGCATCGGCCCCTGTGTAGGCGAGGACTTTCACCACGTCTTGAGCGGTGGTGATGTCGCCATTGGCCACGACAGGAATATTAACAATCTGCTTGAGGGATGCGATCGTATCGTATTCTGCCTCTCCTGCAAAACCGCATGCCCGGGTGCGACCATGCAAAGTGAGCATTTTGATACCGATTTCTTGTGCCATCAGGCCAATTTGAAGTGCATTTCTGTTTTCTTTTGACCAACCCGTGCGAAATTTCAAGGTCACAGGGACCTTGTAGGGTTCTGCGACCTTGACCACCGATTCGAGAATGCGCCGCACCAGCGCTTCGTCTCGCAGCAGGGCGGAGCCGGCTGCGGCGTTGCAGACTTTTTTAACGGGGCAACCCATGTTGATGTCAATGATGTGGGCCCCTTTTTCGATGTTGAAAAGGGTGGCCTGCGCCATCATGTCGGGATCGCCTCCGGCGATCTGAACCGCTATGGGGAGACTTTCTCCATCGTGGTTGAGACGTCTGGAGGATTTTTCAGTTTCCCAAAGCAAGGGATTGCTGGCCGCCATTTCTGAAATTACATAACCGGCCCCCCAGCGTTTGCACAACTGGCGGAAAGGCCGGTCCGTTACGCCTGCCATGGGCGCAAGAAACAGCGGATTCGCGATGGTGTATTGGCCGATGTTCAATGGAATGAGGGTTTGCTCAGGAGAGGGCGTATTCTACTCCCGAAAAAACCTTTCAAAGCGATTGAATTGATTGAAAAAAATAAAAAATTACTTGACGATGGCCTGCTGTTTTGCTCTTCCGCAACCGGACTGGGCTTACGGCGTTTTGGCGCACGATTAATGCAGTTGGAGTGTCAGGCATGGGGGATTGCCTTTTTTAAAATGCGATTCAGGGTAGATGGGTTTTCCAATGCTGAATGTAATGGTGCCGGGTTTTTTCAGGAATTTGCTTTTACCCCAGAAGTCAGCCGCATTGTGTGCAATTGGCACCACTTTGACGTTGGTTGCCACTGCCAGACGTGTTCCGCCGGTTTTGTAGCGTTTCTTTTCTCTTGGGTGAACCCGGGTGCCTTCCGGAAAAAACAGCATCCAGGCACCTTCCTTCAGGCGCTGACCGCCACGTTCGCGCACTTGCTCAAACGCTTCAACGCCTTTGGAACGGTCGATGGGAATCATTTCCAATGCTGACATGGCCCAGCCGAAAAAAGGAATGTAGGTGATCTCTTTTTTAAACACGAGGCACAGTTGGCGGGGAATCATAAGACCTGCCACTGCGTGGGTTTCCCAGGCGGATTCATGGTTGGCCAGAATGATGGAACCACTTTCGGGTGGCGGCAGGTTCTCTGCCCCCTTGATTTCCCATTTCAGACCGCAAAACAGCCGCACCGCGCATATCAGTTGGTAATTGAAGTAATTGGCAATGATGTAGCGACGCCTTACATTGAAAAAAGGAATCAGCAACACCACCAGGGTGGAGTAGATGGGGGTGTAGATCAGCAAGTAGATGTAAAACAGTGTTGATCCGATAACGGCGCGTAGCATGGTGTCAGTCTCCGGTTTTTTATTGTGTGGATTGCTTTGCTATGTACAGATTTTCTTGATAATTATTCACCTTGTCGATAAGAACGGTGCGGGTCTTCGGGGACCAGCAGTTTGGCCACGGCCAGCAAATCGTCGAAAGTCTGAGTGCCAGGGGGCAGTTCATGGCTTTTATCTGCCAGGGTTCTCATGCCTTTTCCTGTTTTCACCAAGAAAGTTTTGCAGCCCTGACTGGCGGCGGCTTGCAGATCTCGAAGCGAATCGCCCACGGCAACCACGCCTTGCAAGGAGGTGTCATAGCGCATGGCAACCTGTTCGAACATGCCGGGTTTCGGTTTTCGGCAGTTGCATTTTGCCTCAGGACCATGGGGGCAGAACAAAATAGCGTCTATTTTTCCACCCACTTCCGTGGCCAACCTGAGCATTTTGTTGTGCATGGCTGCCAGCGCCTCCAGATCAAACAAGCCTTTGGCAATGCCGGACTGGTTGGTAATCACCACAATGCGGTAGCCCGCCCGGTTGAGTCGTGCAATGGCTTCAAGGCTGCCTGGAATCGGTCGCCATTCATCAACAGACTTAATGTAGTTGTCGGAGTCTTCGTTGATGACTCCGTCCCGATCCAACAAAATCAGCTTGTGGGCGCTCATCGATGTCCTCAGGCTGTTGCCAGCTGCGATAGATCTGCAATCTGATTCATTTGACCATACAGGCGCTCAAGCAAGGCTAAACGATTGTTTCTGACGGCGGGGTCTTCGGCCATCACCATCACTTCATTGAAGAAAGCATCCACTTCAGGCTTGATTTGCGCAAGTATTTGCAAGGACATTGAATAGTCTTTGTTGTCAAAAGCCTCTGTGGCCTTGGGTGCAATGGTGTGTAGCTTTTCAGCCAAGGCTTTTTCGGCTGGTTCCAGCAGCAAGGCGCTGTCGAGTTGTCGCTGCGCTTTGTCCGCTTTTTTCAGAATGTTGTTGATGCGCTTGTTGGCTGAGGCCAAGACAGCGGCTTCGGGCAGGGCATTGAACAGGCGAACAGCGTCCAGTTTTTTAATCAACTGGTGGAACTGCCCCGGCTGGTTGAACAACACCGCCTCAATTTCTGCGCTGCTGTAGCCACGGTCTCGCAAATAGCTTCGCAGTCGTTCCAGTATGAAACCGTGCAGGGCCTCATCGTTGTCTTTTACATTGCCAAACGCTGAGAACAAGGCCCTGCTGTTGGCAATCAGCTCGCGAACGTCCAGTGCAATGTCTTTTTCAATCAACATGCGGATCAGGCCCAGTGCGTGCCGGCGCAGTGCGAAGGGGTCTTTGTCGCCGGTGGGAATCAGGCCGATGCTGTAGATGCCCACCAGGGTTTCGAGTTTGTCTGCCAGGGCAACCGCCAGACCCAGACCCGTTAAGGGCAGGCTGTCGCCTGCAAAACGGGGGTGGTAGTGGTCTTCAATGGCTTGCGCAATGTCGCCGGTTTCGCCGTCATGCTTGGCGTAATACATGCCCATGATGCCCTGAAGCTCCGGGAATTCGCCCACCATGTCTGTTACCAGATCGGCCTTGACCAGCAAGGCGGCACGGCCTGCCTGCGCGGCATCCAGACCCAGGGCCGGAGCCATGGCTTTCGCCAGCGCTACCAAGCGTGCCACCCGGTCGGCCTGACTGCCGAGTTGGTTGTGGTAGACGACATTGCCGAGTTGTTCAATGCGGGAAGCCAACGGACGTTTTCTGTCTTGCTGAAAGAAAAACCGCGCATCTGACAGTCGGGCCCGCAACACGCGTTCATTGCCCGAGGTGATGGTATGGGGTTGGTCTGTCTCAATGTTGGAGACCAGCAGAAACCGGTTTTTCATGCGGCCGTTTGCATCGGTGAGCGCGAAGTATTTCTGATTCGCCTGCATGGTGAGTATCAGGCACTCTTGGGGCACTTCCAAAAACGCTTCGTCGAAACCGGCGGAGTAGACTGTGGGCCACTCTACAAGCGCAGTGACTTCATCAAGCAGGGCCTCGGGTGCCACCACTGTGTCGCCTTTGGCGCAGGTGTTGAGTTGTTCTTCAATCAGGTTGCGGCGTGCACTGAACGAGGCCATGACCTTGCCTTTTTCGATCAGCGTTTTTTCATAGTGGTCCGCATGGTCAATCACAATGTTCTGTTCGCCCAGAAAGCGGTGCCCTTGCGTCACCCGGCCTGACTTCAAGCCCAGTACGCTGACATCAAGCACGGCGCTGCCATGCAGTGCGATCAGGCTGTGAGCCGGACGCACAAAGTGAACGGTTTCATCGTTGGCAATCTGGTAGCTCATCAGCTTTGGAATCGGCAGCTTTTCCAGAGCAGAGACAAGCGTGGACTGCAGGGCTTGCGTCAAGGATTTTCCGGTGGCTGTGTAACGGTAAACCAGTTGCTCTTGCTTGCCATCGGAGACGCGGCTGAGTTGCGCGGGCGTGATGTCCGTCAGGCCCAGCGCCGCCATTTTTTTCTGCAGCGGAGCGGTGGCTTGTCCGTTTGCATCCAAACCGATGCTCACGGGCAGCAACTTGATTTCGGTGGGCAGATCCGGCGCCGTGTTCAAAACATCTGTCAGGTGAACGGCCAGGCGTCTGGGGCTGGCAAATGCAGTGGCTCGGCTTTCCCCGCCCAGTAAAAACTGTTTTCCGAGTTGTTCGAAAATGGCACTGGAAAACGAAAGACCCAACTGTTTCAATGCCTTCGGAGGCAACTCTTCAGTGAACAGTTCGAGCAAAAGACTAGGATTCATGGGCGTTTCAGACTCATTGGTGGGTTGATTTCAAACGATCGGTTTTTTTCAGGCAACAGCTTTGTCAGACTTGCCCAACATGGGGAAGCCCAGACGCTCTCGCGCTTCATAATAGGCACCGGCCACCGCCTTTGAAAGGTTGCGGATGCGACCGATGTAGGCAGCACGCTCAGTCACTGAAATTGCACCGCGTGCATCCAGAAGGTTGAACGTGTGCGCCGCCTTTAAAATCATTTCATAGGCAGGCAGGGCCAGACCGGTTTCAATCAGGCGTTTGGCTTCCATCTCATATTCTGAGAAATGTGAAAACAGCAGGGCAACATTGCTGTGCTCAAAGTTGTAGGTGGATTGTTCCACTTCGTTTTGATGAAACACATCGCCGTAGGTCAGGTGCTTGCGTACGCCGTTTTCTTCCCATTCGGTCCAGATCAGGTCATAAACGTTTTCTTTGCCTTGCAGGTACATCACCAGACGTTCAATGCCGTAGGTGATTTCGCCAAGGATGGGCTTGCAGTCCAGGCCACCGACTTGCTGAAAGTAAGTAAATTGCGTGACTTCCATGCCGTTTAGCCAAACTTCCCAGCCCAAGCCCCAAGCGCCCAGCGTCGGGTTTTCCCAGTCGTCTTCCACAAACCGGATGTCGTTGATTTTAGGATCTATTCCCAGCGCAGCCAATGAGCCCAGATACAGATCCAGAATGTCTTTGGGTGCAGGCTTGAGCACCACTTGGTACTGGTAGTAATGCTGCATGCGGTTTGGATTTTCGCCGTAGCGACCGTCTTTCGGGCGGCGGGACGGCTGCACGTAGGCGGCGCGCCATGGCTCCGGGCCCAGCGCTCGCAGGAATGTTGCGGTGTGGCTGGTGCCTGCACCCACTTCCATGTCGATGGGTTGAAGCAGGGCGCAGCCTTGGCGATCCCAATAATTCTGCAAGGTCAAAATGGCTTGCTGGAAGGTAAGCATCCCGTAAAATCCTAGAAAAAACGTCAGTGGCTGTGATTGTAGCGTCAGTCCTGCATAGCGCCCAAACACAAGTACTTGGTCTCAAGGTATTCCTCAATGCCCCAGCGCGAGCCTTCTCGCCCCAAACCTGACTGCTTTACCCCGCCAAACGGAGCCACTTCATTGGAGATGATGCCGGTGTTCACACCAATCATGCCGAACTCCAATGCCTTTGCAACACGGAAAACCCGACTGATGTCCTTGCTGTAAAAGTAAGCGGCCAAGCCGTATTCGGGGTGGTTTGCTTGGGTAATTACGGATTTTTCATCGTCAAAGGTGAAAATCGGGGCCACCGGGCCAAAGGTTTCCTCTTGAGCAATCAGCATTGTTTGATCAGCGTTGGCAAGGACAGTGGGCTCAAAAAAGGTTCCCCCAAGCGGGTGGCGTTTGCCTCCGGCCAACACGGTGGCACCTTTTGCTTGTGCATCTGCAATGTGACGCTCCACTTTTTCAACGGCTTGTTCATTGATCAACGGGCCTTGTTCAATACCCGGGGTGGCGCCATTGCCCACTTTCATACCGGCCACCTTTTGCGCCAGAGCCTCAGCAAACGCCTTGGCAACACTGCGATGAACATAAAAACGGTTGGTGCATACGCAGGTTTGACCAGAGTTGCGGTATTTGGAGAGCACAGCACCTTCAACGGCTGCGGCAAGGTCGGCGTCCTCAAACACAATGAATGGGGCGTGCCCGCCGAGTTCAAGTGACAGCCGTTTTACCGTGGGTGCGCATTGCCGCATCAAAACTCTGCCAACTTCGGTTGAACCGGTAAAAGACAGTTTTTTCACTACCGGACTTGCGCATAAAACCTCACCCACTTCAATGGAAGCGGCTTCGCCTGAGGGCAGTACATTGAAAACTCCAGCCGGAATGCCCGCTTGCCTGGCCAATACGGCGAGCGCAAGGGCGCACAACGGGGTTTGTTCTGCCGGTTTGGCAATGACGGTACAACCCGCAGCCAAAGCCGGGGCTGTTTTTCGGGTGATCATGGCGATGGGGAAATTCCATGGCGTAATAGCCACACAGACCCCAACAGCTTCCTTGAACACCAACAGTTGCTTGTCTTTTTGCGGGCTCGCCAGAACACTGCCTTCAACCCGCTTGGCTTCCTCGGCGAACCATTCCACAAACGAGGCGCCGTACAGCACCTCGCCTTTTGCCTCTGCCAGCGGTTTGCCTTGTTCGGAGGTCATCAGCAATCCAAGGTCGTCTGCATTTTCTACAATCAGGTCAAACCATTTCCTCAGTTTTTGTGCACGGTCTTTTCCGCTCAATGAACGCCACGCGGGCAGGGCAGCGTTCGCACTTGCAATTGCCCGCTGCGCATCTTGCGCATCGGCGCTTGCGACTTCGCAAATCAAATCGCCTGTTGCAGGGTTGTGAACCGGAAAGGTTTGCTTTGACGGAGTGGGAAAAAATTCATTGTCGATGAACAAACCGGTTTGCAGCAGGTCGGGGTTCTTAAGCGTCAGGCTCATGGCGTCTGTGGAGTTGTAGTGATCTGTAAGTGCTAGTGTAGATCATCTGCAGGGCTGCACTTGAGATTAACGCAGGCCTTTTAGCAAGTCCCAGGCCTGTATTTGGGCCGTGACATACAAGGCGGCTGTTTCTGTTCTCAACACCTGTGTTGCAAGTTTTACCGGTTTGAACCCGGCCTGCAAAGCCATGTGTTCTTCTTCTGGGGCCCAGCCCCCCTCTGGGCCAATGGCAATCACCACTTGGGGTGGTGATGCGGGTGTCGTGCCCGGTGAAGCGGTGGCAGCTGCAGCGGCCATGCCGATGTTTTGGAAAAAAACCTCATGTGTCCATTGTGTTGCGTGAGGAGATAGCCACCACAGCAATGCGTTCGGATATTTTTCAGTGATGGATTCCAAGGCATCAGAAAGGCGAGCTGTGTTTTGCAATGTGGGCAACGAGGCCTGTCCGGACTGGCTGCAGGCTGAAATTGCAACGCGCTGCCAGTGCTGCTGTCGTTTTTCCAGGCGGTCTCCGTTCAGTTTTACCACGCTGCGCTTGGCTTGAACCGGCCAGAATCCAGAGACGCCCACTTCGCAGCATTTTTCAATGATCCAGTCCATTTTGTCGCCCTCGGGCAGGGCTTGAAGAATTTCGACCTGTATTCTTGCGTTTGTAGCCTTTGGCAGGAGGCTCAGTATTTGCGCGGCAACCTTGTTTTCTTCAAAAACAAGTTGGGCAGAGCGGTATTGCCCATCACCGTTCCACACATTAACGCTGTCTTTGTCTTTTAGGCGCAACACTTTTTGAGCGTGGTGAGCCGTCTCTTTGGGGAAGGGCACGAGCGTACCGACAGTAAGGGGATCTTCCAAAAAGAAATTTGGCATTTTGATGGTGGAACTTTGCTGGGCAAAAATACAACTCAGAACTTTACACATCTTTTACCAAGATAAAAAATGAACAATCCAGGACTGCCCATACAAAATCTCGGAGGAGGGCTTTTCATTGCGCTTGCACCAGTCCGGGCACCTCGACCGCAGTTGCAACAACCGGTTGAACAAGCTGCCGCCCTAATGCAGGTGGCAATCGATGCGCTGCCGGCAGCCATTGCTCTTGCCCCTGTAACTCCGGGCGTCCAGCCACACCCTGCAGGTCAGGCGGCTGCAGCCGTCCTGCCAGATCTACAGGTTCCTGCTGCACCTAGGGCGGGGGACGGAGGAGATCGGTTTTTTAGAAATGCTGCAGTTCCCGACCCTTTTGAAGCTTTTGCCCCGTCCACCCCACCGCAACTCGGTAGAAAGTCACCCCGTTGAAGTTTTCTGTTTAAATCTTCTGAACGGTTTGACCGGATATTTCAGGTCTTTATTCAATCGTTTTCTGGTGTTGCGTACTAAGAGGAGCCAGTCTTTGATAAAATCCTGTTTTTGTCTGACTGCCTCCTCATGTCCTCCTCTACAGCACAAATGGCCAACGCAATTCGCGCACTGGCAATGGATGCGGTTCAAGCCGCTAATTCTGGTCACCCTGGCATGCCCATGGGCATGGCTGAAATCGCAGTGGCGCTGTGGTCCCGCCATTTGAAGCACAACCCGTCCAACCCGAAATGGTCGGACAGAGACCGTTTTGTGGTTTCCAATGGTCACGGATCCATGCTGCTGTATTCCTTGCTGCACCTCACCGGCTACGACCTGCCCATCGAGGAGTTGAAAAAATTCAGGCAGTTGCACTCCAAAACGCCTGGCCACCCCGAGGTGGGCGTCACCCCCGGCGTTGAAACCACCACAGGCCCTTTGGGGCAGGGTATCGCCAATGCCGTGGGTATGGCCTTGGCTGAAAAGCTGTTGGCCTCCGAATTCAACAAGCCAGGCCTGCCGGTGGTTGATCACTACACCTATGTATTCTTGGGCGATGGTTGCTTGATGGAGGGTATTTCCCATGAAGCCTGTTCCTTGGCGGGCACCTTGCGCCTGTCCAAGCTGATTGTCATGTACGACGACAACGGCATTTCCATTGACGGCGATGTCGACAACTGGTTCAGGGATGACACGCCCGCACGGTTCGCTTCTTACGGTTGGAACGTGCTGCCCAACGTGGACGGTCACAATGTGGATGCCTTGGACGCAGCCATTGCCCAAGCCCGCCGCAATGGCGACTTGGACAAAGGTCCCACCTTGATCTGCTGCAAAACCCAGATTGGTGCTGGTTCTCCCAACATGGCTGGCACAGATAAAGTGCATGGTGCACCCTTGGGCGACAAGGAAATCGCGGAAACCCGAAAAGCCATTGGTTGGGAACATGCACCGTTTGAAATTCCACAGGCGGTTTATGAAAGTTGGGATGCTCAAGTCACTGGTGCTGCCCGCGAATCCGCATGGAAAAAAATGTTCGCATCCTATGAAAGCCGCTATCCGGAACTGGCCGCCGAATTCATTCGTCGCAGCCACGGTGGCTTGCCAGCACACTGGGCTGAGAAAACACAGGCCATGCTGAAGGCCGTGGCGGAAAAAGCAGAAACCATCGCCAGCCGCAAGGCCAGCCAAAATGCAATTACGGCCCTGGCCGAGGTGTTGCCTGAATTTCTGGGTGGTTCGGCCGACCTGACCGGTTCCAATCTCACCAACTGGCCCAAGTGCGTGGCGGTACGCCGCAGCCCAGAGGGCGATTTTCAGGGCGGTAGTCACGTTAATTGGGGTGTTCGCGAGTTTGGCATGTCTGCCGCGCTCAATGGCGTGGCTCTGCACGGCGGTTACTTGCCGTTTGGCGCCACCTTCCTCACTTTTTCCGATTACAACCGCAATGCGTTGCGCATGGCCTCTTTAATGAAGTTGCGCAACATTTTCGTGTTTACCCACGACTCCATTGGCTTGGGGGAAGATGGCCCCACCCACCAACCAGTGGAACATGCAGCAAGTTTGCGTTTGATTCCCGGTATGGATGTCTGGCGTCCGGGCGACTCAGCCGAGTCCATGGGCGCCTGGATAGCCGCCGTTGAGCGCACAGACGGCCCGAGTTGCCTGTTATTTTCACGGCAAAACCTGCCATTTGTTAAGCGTAGTGACGAACAACTCGCCAATATTGCAAAAGGCGGGTATGTTCTGGCTGAGACTGGCGCAGCGGTTCAGGTGTGTCTGGTGGCCACAGGTTCCGAATTGGCCCTGGCACAAAAGGCGTTTGATCAACTGTCTGCCCAAGGTGTGGGTGTGCGCTTGGTTTCCATGCCTTCAACCACTGTTTTTTATCGCCAGCCGGAAGCTTATCGTCGCAGTGTCATCGCCAATGGAATTCCGGTGGTCACCGTTGAAGCCGGTTCAACTGAGGGCTGGTGGAAACTGATTGCCCAAGCGGGCGGTCGTGGTGCCGCCATCGGTATGGACAGCTTCGGTGAGTCTGCGCCCGCCGGTCAGTTGTTTGAATATTTCGGCATCACCGCCGATAAAGTGGTGGATGCAGCCAAGAATTTGATTTAAAACGTTTTGTCTATCAACTTGATTCCTTGAAGGAGCCCCACATGACTATTCGGGTTGCAATCAATGGCTATGGCCGAATTGGCCGTAACATTCTGCGCGCGCACTACGAAGGCGGTAAAAAGCACGATATCGAAATCGTTGCCATCAACGACCTCGGCGATCCCAACACGAACGCGCACCTGACCCGTTTCGATACGGCTCACGGCCGCTTTCCCGGTACCGTGACCGTTGACGGCGATTGCATCGTTGTCAATGGCGACCGCATCCGCGTGCTCGCCAACCGCAATCCGGCTGAGTTGCCTTGGGGTGAGTTGGGTGTGGACGTGGTGTTGGAATGCACAGGTTTTTTCACCACCAAAGAAAAAGCGTCTGCTCACTTGAAAGGCGGCGCCAAGAAAGTCATTATTTCTGCTCCCGGCGGAAAAGATGTTGATGCGACAGTGGTTTACGGCGTAAATCACGGTGTTTTGAAATCCACGGACACCGTGATTTCCAATGCTTCGTGCACTACCAACTGTCTGGCGCCCATGGTCAAGCCCTTGAACGACACCATTGGATTGGTGACCGGTCTGATGACGACTGTTCACGCCTACACCAACGACCAAGTGCTGACAGACGTCTACCACGAAGATCTGCGTCGTGCCCGCTCCGCCACCATGTCCATGATTCCTACGAAAACCGGTGCTGCCGCAGCCGTAGGCTTGGTATTGCCGGAGTTGAATGGCAAGTTGGATGGTTACGCAATCCGCGTTCCCACCATCAATGTTTCAGTGGTGGATTTGTCTTTCATCGCTGCACGCGACACCACGGTTGAAGAAGTCAACAGCATCATGAAAGCCGCTTCAGAGGGTGCATTCAAAGGTGTTCTGGATTATGTGGACCAACCCTTGGTGTCTGTCGACTTCAACCACAACCCGGCGTCCAGCTCCTTCGACTCGTCGCTGACAAAAGTCTCTGGCCGTCTGGTTAAAGTGTCTTCCTGGTATGACAACGAATGGGGTTTCTCCAATCGCATGCTAGACACCACAGTGGCCCTGATGTCTGCCAAGTAATTGGTGGTTGTGAGTCAGTCACCGGCAATCCATGCTGAAATAAGCCATTTCTTGTAAGCAGCTTGTTTCTAGAAGGCCGGCCTTTAAACTCCCTCGGGGGTTTTCAGGTCGGCCTTTTCCTTTTTGCGCCCCGCAAGCGCATGAACATGCCCCATGCTGAGCCAACGGTTATGCCCGAAAGTGCACCCCATCTGTGGGCTGCATGCAAAACGGGTTCTTGGTTGTCACCCACCCCCGGAAGCAGTCCGGGTTGGTTCAGTTCCAGCCACAACTTGAAAATCGTACCGATGATCAGAACAACGGCGACCCATTTCACGGGTTTTCTAGTGTCACAAATCAGAATCTGGGCCGCGTAGCCCAGAAACAAGCCATGCAGGGCGCCGCTCAAACCCTTGTACCAAAGCACTTCCGGGTGCAGCAGCAGGCCTAGCGCAACACCTGAGAAGCCTGCAGTGAAATAAAACAGGTCTTTTTTCAGGGTGCGCCAAGGTGCAAACCCCCAAGCCAGCATTAGCAAACCAAGCAGGTTCAGGCCCAAGTGCTGTGCGCTCATGTGCGCAAACTGGCCTGCAAATGCCAGCCATGCCTTGAACGGCGGTGTTGCGTCTGACTGGTATTGCAGGGTTGGGAAACCCAGAAAAGCAATGGCGCAGGCAAAGCAGACAATAAGGAGTGTTAAGTCTCGGTAAATCGGCGACTTTGACGGGTTATAATTCAGGATTGCCCTCAATTTATTTAGCGAACGAACCATGTTGCGTGTCAAAAGACTCCTCGATATTAACGTTTCCAATCAACGCGTGCTCATGCGGGTGGATTTCAACGTGCCTTTTGATGATGAAGGCAACATTACCGAAGATACGCGCATTCGTGCTGCCATTCCCGGCATTCGCTATTGCCTGGAAAACAATGCCCGCCTCATGCTTGCTTCCCACTTGGGCCGCCCGACAGAAGGCGAGTTTACGCAAGCGGATTCACTTCAGGTGGTGGCCACACGGTTGGCCGAATTGCTTGACCGTGAGGTGCATCTGGTGCGCGACTGGGTAGAAGGTGGCGTTGCAGTGGAAGCAGGGCAGCTTGTGTTGCTTGAAAACTGCCGTTTCAACAAGGGCGAAAAGAAAAACAGCGATGAGTTGTCTCAAAAAATGGCGGCGCTTTGCGATATTTATGTAAACGATGCCTTCGGTACAGCCCATAGGGCAGAGGCCACCACGCACGGTGTTGCGAAATACGCCCCCGTGGCTTGCGCAGGCCCTTTGCTGGCCAGCGAGTTGGAAGCACTTGGCAAGGCGCTGGGCGCACCCAAGCGTCCGTTGGTCGCCATTGTTGCTGGCTCCAAGGTGTCTACAAAACTCACCATTTTGAACAGTCTCGCTGAAAAAGTGGATCAGCTCATTGTCGGTGGCGGCATCGCCAACACCTTCATGTTGGCCATGGGCCTGCCCGTGGGCAAGTCGCTGGTTGAGCGTGATCTGGTGGACGAGGCGCGTCTAATCATTGAAAAGATGGCCAAGCGTGGGGCCGCAGTGCCAATTCCCACCGATGTGGTGACAGCCAAGAAGTTTGGCGCTGATGCCGAGGCTTTTACAAAAACCGCCCAGAATGTCAGCGACGACGACATGATTCTCGATGTGGGCCCCGACACCGCTGCCCGGTTGGCCGAAATCATCAAAAACGCTGGCACGGTAGTCTGGAATGGTCCTGTGGGTGTGTTTGAAATCGAACAATTCAGCCATGCAACGCAAGTGGTTGCGCAGGCGGTTGCAGATTCAGCGGCCTTCTCCATCGCCGGTGGTGGCGACACACTGGCCGCCATTGCCAAATACGACATTGCCGACAAGGTGAGTTATATTTCCACCGGAGGTGGCGCATTCCTTGAGTTTCTCGAAGGCAAGAAACTGCCCGCCGTTGATATTCTGGAACAACGCGCACTTTAAGCTCCTCCCTCAGACCCATAACAACAACAGGTGGCCTTTTGACCGAAAATTTCTTGCCCAGACAAACCAAAATTGTGGCCACGCTGGGGCCTGCCTCCACCGACCCGGCGGTTCTTGAAAAACTGATTGCAGCCGGTGTTGATGTTGTGCGCATGAATTTTTCCCACGGCACTGCCCAAGAACACACAGACAGGGCAAAAGCGGTCCGCGAAATTGCAACCCGCCTGCGTCGCGACGTCGCCATCATGGCAGACTTGCAAGGGCCCAAGATTCGCATCAGCCAGTTCGTCAATGGCAAGGTGGATTTGTCCAACGGGCAAATGTTCATCCTGGATGCCACCTGCAAGGAAGGCAATGATGAACGTGTAGGTCTGGACTACCCGGAGTTGGTGCAAGACGTCAAACCCAACGATGTACTGCTGTTGGACGATGGCCGCATCGTGATGGAAGTCGTCAAGGTTCATGCCAAAGAAATTTTGTGTCGCGTCAAGGTTGGTGGTGTTTTAAAAAGCCGCAAGGGCATCAACAAGCTCGGCGGAGGGCTCAGTGCCCCGGCGCTTACCGGCAAAGACATGGAAGATATCCGCACCGCAGTGGGCTTTGAAGCCGACTACATCGCGGTGTCTTTCCCGAAGAGCGGTGCAGACATGTACATGGCCCGTGAATTGATGCGTGCCGCAGGCGGCAGCAGCATGATGATTGCCAAAATAGAGCGTTTTGAGGCATTGCATGCGCTCGACGATATTTTGAAGGCTTGCGACGGCGTCATGGTGGCCCGTGGCGACCTCGCCGTGGAAATTGGCGATGCTGCCGTGCCTGCCGTGCAAAAGCGTCTGATCCGCAAGGCCAGAGAACACAACAAGCTCACCATCACTGCCACGCAAATGATGGAAAGCATGATAGAAAGCCCAGTACCCACCCGAGCAGAGGTTTCCGACGTGGCCAATGCAGTGCTTGATGGCACCGACGCGGTGATGTTGTCGGCAGAAACCGCTGCAGGCAAGTTTCCTGTGGAAACGGTTGAAGCCATGTCCCGCATTTGCATTGAGGCTGAAAAGTCTGCGCAAGTCACCTTGGATGCCGATTTTTTAAACCGCACGTTCACGCGTGTTGACCAGTCCATTGCCATGGGTGCGCTGTTCACGGCCTATCACCTCAAAGTCAAGGCCATTGCGGCCCTCACGCAGTCGGGTTCCACCGCGTTGTGGATGTCCCGCTTGAACAGCGGTGTACCCATTTATGCCCTGACCCCCGAGGAAAAAACCCGCAGGCGCCTGTCTCTCTACCGCGACGTCAGAACCTTGATGCTGCCGCTGGAAGACCTGGATCGCGATCTGTTGTTGGCGCAAGCCGAGAAAGCCCTGCTGGATGCGGGAGTTGTTGCGCTGGGCGATCTTATTGTCATTACAGTGGGTGAGCCCATCGGCAAACCGGGTGGTACGAATACGTTGAAAATCGTACGCGTGGGCGAACACATTCAAAACCTAAATTAATTCAATTCCCATCAGGAGATAAACATGCCTCTCGTATCAATGCGCCAACTGCTGGATCACGCTGCTGAAAATGCCTATGGCATTCCCGCTTTCAACGTAAACAATCTGGAGCAGGTACAGGCCATCATGGAAGCTGCGCATGAAACTGACTCTCCCGTCATCATGCAGGCCTCTGCCGGTGCCCGCAAATACGCTGGCGAGCACTTTCTGCGTCATTTGATTGAAGCTGCCGTTGAAGCCTACCCGCATGTGCCTGTTGTCATGCACCAAGACCATGGACAGAGTCCTTCCGTGTGCGTTCAGGCCATGCGCCTGGGTTTCTCCTCCGTGATGATGGACGGTTCTTTGCATGAAGATGGCAAGTCAATCGCCGATTACGAATACAACGTCGAAGTCACCCGCAAGGTGGTTGATATCGCTCACGCCATCGGTGTCACTGTTGAAGGTGAATTAGGCTGCCTCGGTTCTCTTGAAACCATGAAGGGCGACAAGGAGGACGGCCACGGCACCGATGCCACCATGACCCTCGATCAATTGCTCACCGATCCCGAGCAGGCTGCTGATTTCGTCAAGCGCACTCAGCTGGACGCCTTGGCCATTGCGATTGGAACTTCACACGGTGCCTACAAGTTTTCCCGCAAGCCCACTGGCGATATCCTCGCCATTGAGCGCATCAAGCAAATCAATCGCCGCATTCCCAATACGCATTTGGTGATGCACGGTTCTTCTTCCGTTCCGCAAGAGTTGCTGCAGGAAATTCGCCAGTTCGGTGGCGACATGAAAGAAACCTACGGTGTGCCGGTTGAGGAAATTCAGGAGGCCATCAAGTTCGGTGTTCGTAAAATCAACATTGACACCGATATCCGCCTGGCCATGACCGCAGCCATCCGTCGATTCATGGTTGAGCATCCTTCCAAGTTCGATCCACGCGACTACCTCAAGCCCGCAAAAGCAGCTGCCAAGACCATCGTCAGGGCGCGCTACGAGCAGTTCAATTGTGCAGGGCAGGGCAGCAAGATCAAGCCGTTGGACCTCACAACGGTGGCTGGTTTGTACAAAGACGGAAAATTGCTGCAGATTGTGAAGTAAGTTTTCGTTTTCAGTTTTTTTTTGATCCCACGCGGGCCTGCCCGCGTGTTTTGCTTTTTAAGGGGAATCCACAATGTCTGTGGTGTATTCAACCAACATCGCTTCTTTGCCTTTGCTTCACAAGGGCAAGGTCAGAGACAACTATGCGGTGGGTGAAAACCGAATGCTGATTGTCGCCACCGACCGTTTGTCGGCTTTCGACGTCATCTTGAACGAACCCATTCCTGAAAAGGGAGCGGTGCTGACCCAGATGGCTGCCTTCTGGTTTCACAAACTGGGCCACATTGTTGCAAACCACCTCACCGGCATTGAGCCTGAGGCGGTGGTTACTGCAGAAGAGGCCGGTCAGGTACGCGGGCGGGCCATGGTGGTGAAAAAGCTCAAGCCTTTGCCAATTGAAGCGGTGGTGCGTGGCTACATCATTGGCTCGGGCTGGAAAGACTATCAGGCCACCGGAGCCGTCTGCGGCATTGAGTTGCCCAAGGGGCTGAAACTGGCCCAACGCCTTGAGCAACCCATTTTTACCCCCGCCACGAAGGCGGCTGTGGGCGAACACGACGAGAACATTTCATTTGATGAAATGTGCAAGACGCTGGGTCATGAACTGGCTGAACAAGTGCGCGAAGTGTCTGTACGCCTGTATCAGGAAGCGGCAGAATTCGCTGCCACTCGGGGCATCATCATTGCAGACACCAAGTTCGAGTTTGGCCTTGATGAAAACGGTGTGCTGACACTGATGGATGAAGTGCTCACCGCAGACTCCTCTCGTTTTTGGCCTGTGGATCAGTACCAAGTGGGTATTTCTCCGCCTTCTTTTGACAAGCAGTTTGTGCGCGACTATCTTGAAACGCTGTCCGACTGGAACAAAAAGGCACCCGCACCACCGTTGCCGGCAGAAGTCGCGGAAAAAACCGCTGAAAAATACCGTCAGGCCTTTGAGGTGCTGACAGGGCAAACGTGGAAGTCGTTTGTTTGATGCAGCCTCTCTTTTTGAAAGTTTCAGCATGAGTCAGTCCAACAGTTCAAACCAGACGCCCTTGGTGGGTGTGGTGATGGGGTCGTCTTCAGATTGGGATGTCATGAAAAATGCAGTGGATATGCTGCAAAGTTTCGGCATTGCCTATGAAGCCAAAGTGGTTTCCGCCCATCGCATGCCTGATGAAATGTTTGAATACGCCAGTTCCGCCAAGCTGCGAGGTTTGAAGGTCATTATTGCCGGAGCGGGCGGTGCCGCCCATCTGCCCGGCATGATTGCCGCCAAAACCACCTTGCCGGTGCTAGGCGTGCCCGTGCCTTCCAAGTACCTGCGGGGCGAAGACTCCTTGCTCTCAATCGTGCAGATGCCCAAGGGCATTCCGGTTCTCACGCTGGCCATCGGTGAGGCGGGTGCTGCCAATGCGGGCTTGTCCGCAGCAGCCATTCTGGCTTTGAGCGACGATGCGCTGGCGCAGGCCTTGCTCGCATTCCGGGAGCGTCAGAGCAACATGGCGCGCGCCATGGAATTGCCACAGGCATAAGACCATGAGTGAAAATTCAGTGAATGCAAACGCCGCCCCCGGAGAGTTTCTGGGCTTGCTGGGTGGAGGGCAATTAGGACGCATGTTCTGTGCCGCAGCTCAAAGTCTGGGGTATCAGGTCATGGTGGTGGACCCAGCGTCAGAAAGTCCGGCAGCCGCCGTGGCCGACAGGCATTTGCAGGGTGACTACCTTGACGAAGAGGCCTTGGACCAGTTGTCTCTGCATTGTGTGGCCGTCACGACAGAGTTTGAAAACGTTCCGGCCAAGGCACTCGAACGTCTCGCAAAAAGCTGCGCGGTCAGCCCCGCGGCATCGGCGGTGGCCATTGCACAAAATCGTATGGCTGAAAAGGCGTTTGCAGTTTCCTGTGGGGTGCCCGTGGCACCTCATGCCGCCATTTGTACAACTGCCGATATTCACGAGGGTTTGCTGCCGCTGTTGCCCGGCATCCTTAAAACAGCCCGCATGGGCTATGACGGAAAAGGGCAAGTGCGCATCGCCAGCCTTGCTGAATTAAGTGAAGCGTTTGCTGAACTCAATTCGGTGGAGTGCGTGCTGGAAAAGCGTCTGCAACTTGATCTGGAGCTTTCCGTCATTGTTGCCCGCAATCAGCAGGGGCAGTGCGTTACTTTTCCAATTGCAGAAAATCAACACACCGACGGTATTCTGGCGACTTCCATCATTCCTGGTCGTGTGGCGCCCTCAGTACAAGACAAAGCCGCCGATCTGGCCGTAACAATGGCCAGCCAGCTCAACTATGTGGGCGTTTTGTGCATTGAATTCTTTTTGCTGACAGACGGTGAGTTGCTGGTCAATGAAATGGCACCCAGGCCCCACAACAGCGGCCACTATTCAATTGATGCCTGCGTCACCTCCCAATTCGAGCAACAAGCCCGGATTCTGGCGGGTTTGCCGCTGGGCAGTACGCGGCAGCATTCCCCTGCGGTCATGGTGAATTTGTTGGGCGATCTGTGGTTTCGCGACGGGGGCGACACCTCCATCGAGCCAGATTGGCCGGCTGTGCTAGCCATCCCAGAGGTCAAGCTTCATCTGTATGGCAAGAAGGAAGCAAGGGCGGGTCGTAAAATGGGACACATCACCTGTGTGGCAGACACCTTGGAAGCAGCCATTGCAGCGGCACAGCAAGTTCGTCTTGCACTGGGTATTGCAGCTTGATGGAAAGCACCCGGTTGTTGCCAGCCTCGGATGCAAACATCGGTCTGGCGGTGGAACTGCTGCGGCGGGGCGAGGTTGTCGCCTTTCCCACTGAAACGGTGTATGGCTTGGGTGCTGACGCTTCCAACCCCGAGGCGGTGCAAAAAATTTTTGCAGCAAAAGGCCGCCCTTCAGATCACCCCTTGATTGTTCACATCGCTGCCGATGCAGATCCCTTGCAATGGACGGCGCAGTGGCCGGAAGCTGCGCAGCGCTTGGCCAGCGTTTTTTGGCCTGGGCCATTGACCTTGATTTTAAAACGCGCAGCCCATGTCCCTGATGCCGTTACAGGTGGGCAAGACACCGTTGGCTTGCGCTGCCCCGGCCATCCGGATGCCCAACGCCTGCTCTCTGCCTTTGGTGGCGCTCTGGCGGCCCCGTCTGCCAATCGCTTCGGTCGCATCAGCCCCACCTCTGCAAGCCATGTGCTTGAGGAATTATCAGGTCGCATTCCCTTGATACTCGACGGCGGACACTGTCAGGTGGGCATTGAATCCACCATTATTGATTTGTCCCGCGGATTTCCTGTACTGTTGCGCCCGGGCGATCTGTCCATCGAAGCCATTGCCGGCGTACTGGGTCAAATGCCCGCCCGCCCGGATGCCCAAGCGCCACGTGTGTCTGGCGCTCTGGAGCAGCACTACGCGCCGGGCAAGCCTTTGCAATTGGTGCACGCCTCAGCGCTGCAGGATGTGTTGTCGGTGGTTCGCATCAGCCAGTGTTCCCCGGTGGCTGTCATCGGGTGGTCGGAACCCTTCTTGAACGCTGCTCGCGCGTGTGGGTTTGGCGCCTCATTGAATGAAAACGGTCAGTTGCTGGTCATGGCCAACGATGTGCATCGAATTGCACACGATCTCTACGCTGTTTTGAGGCAGGCTGATCATTTGCCAGTGAAGTCAATTTTTTGCGAGCAACCACCGGGGCTGGCGGTCTGGGAAGGTGTTCAAGACCGGCTGAAACGGGCTTCTGCCTAAGGTTTTTCGACGTTTTTTGCAGCGTAAATCAACTAAATCAAACTCTTTCCAATTAAATCGAACTCTTTTGTGTTTTTGCGCACATAAAGTTGTTTATTGGAGAGAGCAAATGAATGCTTTATCGTTTTCCCGTCGTGTATTGAATCCTGCCGCTGGCGTAAATGCTTCCCCCTTGGATGTCGTCAATCAGGCGCTTCGCACCAACGCCTGTTTATCGAGCAATGAAGACGCAAGCACCTTGCTCACCACGTACAAACAACGCGAGTTCCGTTTTGTGTGTCCGGTGGGTTCCAGAACGGTCTTGATGGTGGCTGATATATTTTCAGGCTCTGACGAAGAAATTCGTTTGATCTCGCCCACTTTGCTCTATGCAAATTTTCAGTCGCAAATTTTGGGCCTGAAAAGCGATGCTTTGTCACAGCAGGCCCCTACGTTGGCAGAGGCTTTGCTTAAACCATTGCCCATTTTGGGTTTGATGCCTGAGCGCAAGATGATCGTGATGTCTTTAATGCTGACGGAGCAAAATTTGGCGCAGCAAGACTTCGCTGAGCTTGTTGCCAGTCTGTTCAGCACCATTCACGCTGATGCCCAGGCCCTCAGCGATCAACTCAACGCTGGTCGCTGACGCCAACGGGGCTATTTTAATCACATGGCCTGTGTGGGAATGTGGCCGCGTTTTTCAACCATACGATTGTTGTCATCAACAAACACCAGCTTGGGTTGAAACGTGGCCACCTCAGTGTCATCAAGCATGCCGTAGGTGGCAATAATCACCAAATCACCTTTTTGAGCCCTGCGGGCGGCCGCACCATTGAGTGAAATCATGCCGCTTCCACGTTCACCCTTGATGGCATAGGTTGAAAATCGCTCGCCGTTGTCTATTACGTAAATATCAATGCGCTGAAACTCAACAATGCCGGAAGCCTCAAGCAGGTTTTCATCAATCGCGCAGGAGCCTTCGTAATGCAGTTCGCAGTGCGTTACTTTGGCGCGGTGTATTTTGCCTAAAAGCATTTCACGTTGCATATTCAAATCTCCAAATTGTCAATCAGGCGGGTTGCGCCCAATTTAGCTGCGGCCAGTACCACCAGAGGCGCTTGTGCCTCCAAGGCGTCCTGAGCCGGAGGCAGCAGGTTGTGTTGTTTTCTAATTGAAATGTAATCCGGTTGCCAACCCCGTTCAAGTAAAACGCGTTTGCAGTCCTGTTCCAGTTGTGCGAGATGTTCCAGCGACATTTCGCCTTGGTTCAAGGCTGCTTTTATTTTATTGAGTTCTGCATAGAGTGTCGGTGCTTCAGCCCGTTGCTCCGGGCTTAAATAACCGTTTCTCGACGACATGGCCAAACCATCTGCATCGCGTATGGTGTCGGCAGGAATAATGTCGATGGGCATGGCGAATTGTTCCACCATGCGTCGAATAATCATCAACTGCTGGTAGTCTTTTTTGCCAAACACTGCAACCCTGGGTTGTGTGCAATTGAACAATTTTGTGACCACCGTGCTCACACCTTTGAAAAAACCAGGGCGAAACTCGCCTTCCAGAATGTCACCCAAATCTGTGGGCGGCGACATCCTGAATTCTTGGGGTTCGGGGTACAAATCTTTTTCAGTGGGGGCGAACAGCACATATACCCCTTCCTTTTCCAACATGGCGATGTCGCGTTCCATGGTGCGTGGGTATTTTTCGAAATCCTCGTTGGGACCAAACTGCAGGCGATTAACGAAAATACTGGCCACCACGGGGTCTCCGTGTCGCTTGGCCAAGCGCATCAAAGACATGTGACCTTCATGCAAATTGCCCATTGTGGGTACAAAAGCAATGCGGTTTTGCCCTCGCAGTTGGTCTCGCAGATCGGAAATGCTGGAAATGATTTTCATGTGTGCCGTTGTCGGGGTGGGTCAGAAGCAGTGTTCAGGCGCCGGAAATTCCAGACGCTTCACGGCATTTACATAATTTGTGAAAGCGGCCTCAATTGACGTAGCCCCTTCCATGAAGTTTTTAACAAAACGTGCTTTTTTACCCGGGTAAACACCCAAGAGGTCGTGCATGACCAATACCTGCCCATCACACGATGGTCCTGCACCAATACCGATGGTGGGAATTTTCAATGCGGCGCTTGTGGCTGTACCCAGTGTTTGCGGAATGGCTTCCAGAACCAACAGGCGGGCACCTGCATTTTCAAGTGCCAACGCCTCTTTTTGCAGCCGTTGGGCGGCTTCTTCTGTTTTTCCCTGCACGCGGTAGCCGCCAAGCGCATGAACCGATTGCGGCGTCAGACCCAGATGCCCGCACACCGGAATGTCCCGGGTGGCGAGAAACTCTATGGTGGGAATCAGCCATTGCCCACCTTCCACTTTTACCATGTGGGCGCCGGCCGACAAAAACCTGCTGGCGTTTGCGTAGGCTTGCTCCATGTTTTTCTGGTAGCTGCCAAATGGCATGTCAGCCACAATCCAGGGCCGTTTTGCACCACGCACCACACATTCGGTGTGGTAGACCATTTGCTCCATGGTGACAGGCAGGGTGGAATCATAGCCAGCAACCACCATGCCAAGAGAGTCGCCGACTAGCAAAATATCAACACCGCACTGGTCCATCAAGGCGGCAAAGCTGGCGTCGTAACAGGTCAGCATGACCAGTTTTTCTCTGGCCTGCTTCATTGCCATTAGCTTGGTCAGCGTGACTGGCGGACGAGGGGAGGCTGCGTTGTCTGGTTTGGGCTGGGCACTCATGGTGTGACCTTTATGACTTTCAGGCGGCGCGGTTAAAAAACTCGCGCTTGCCGCGCATGGTTTCAATTTGACGAATCAGAAGGTTGAAGTCTTCTTCATTGTCAATTGGGTTGAGGTGCTGTGTGTTCACAATCAATAACGGCGCCTCATCGTAATGATAGAAGTAGCGGCTGTAGGTTTCCGACAACTCTTTTAGGTAACTGGCTGAAATGCCTTGTTCGTAACCAATGCCGCGCTTGTGAACTCGCTCTATGAGGGTTTCAGTGGGTGCCTGAAGGTAGATGACGAGGTCAGGCGTTGGGGCGTGCGGGCGCTGGTTGTCGTAAATTTGCCTGTACAGCTTGAGCTCTTCTTCATCGAGGTTGATGGAGGCAAACAGACGGTCTTTGTCGATGAGAAAGTCGCTGACCATCAGTGTTTCGAAAAAATCGCGCTGGGCAAGGCTGCGCAATTGATTGACGCGCTGGAACAGAAAAAACAGCTGTGCCGGTAGCGCATAGCGCGAGGCGTCCTTGTAAAATTTGGCGAGAAACGGGTTTTCATCGGGTTGTTCAAGCAACACCTCTCCACGCAGTTTTTCTGCCATTTTTTTTGCAAGTGAAGTCTTGCCGACCCCGATGGGGCCTTCAATTACGATGTGGCGATAACGGTCAAACAACACGGTCATTTCTCTTCTATCAGGCAGAACCCGCCAACAGGCGGAAGTTTATCTCATTCGTCAGTGACTCATTGGAGTCAGACTTCAAATTCCGTAGGCTTACAGTCTGATCTGCAAATCTGTGGGTAACTTTTCAATGCGTTGGTCGCGCGTTTGCGCTTCGAGCTGTTCCACCGTACCAAACGGGGGGATTACCCATTGCGCCAAGCCTAGGTCCAACAAAGGGCGCAATACAAAAGCGCGTTGGTGCATGCGTGGGTGCGGCAAACACAGCACCTCAGTGTTCATTTGCAGTTTTCCGAACAGCAGCAGGTCCAGGTCCAGCGTTCTGGGCGCATTAATATGGCTTCTGACACGACCCGCCAAATTTTCAATGGCCTGCAATGCATGCAGAAGTGCCATGGGCTCCAGATGGGTACTCAGGCTGGCGACGGCATTGAAGTAGTCTGGGCCGTCTGCATCCACCGGGGCTGACTTGTACAGGCCTGAAACCTGAAGTCTGGCGTCGCAACTCAGCGGTATCAGTGCCTCAAGACAGGTTTCAAGCATGTGAGCCGGGTCGCCCAAGTTGGCGCCCAGCCCGATCAAAGCGGTGGTGCTCATGTCGCGTCGGCGGCGTCCGAGTCGTGGGAGTTTGATTCCGTAAAACCCGCCCCGCCTTCTTCACCCCGGTTGGGTTTGCGCCGCTTGCGTCTTTTTTTCAGGCCTGTTCCAGCCGATTTCTGAGCGTTCAATGTGGTCAGAAAATCTTCGCGGGCATGCCCGTCAAGGTCTGAAAACGTGCGCCACCAGACAGCCAGATCCGTGTCGGCTTCTTTGCAGGACGCCCGAAGCTCAAGGAAGTCGAGTGCTGCCCGGAATCTTGGGTGTTCAATGAGTCTGAAGGGCGCTTTGCCATTGCGTTTTTCGAAACGCGGCTGCAAGGCCCATATTTCTCGGATGTCGGAGGTTATTTTTCGTGGAATGGCCATGTGCTCGAGCTGTTTGTCGAACACATCGTCCATGGCCGCAAACAGGGCGGGAATGTCCACTTCTCCACCGGATTTTCTCAGTTGCCAGCGTTCCTGCACCAAGTGCCACAACAGGCAGGCAAATAAAAACCCGGGGCTGATCGGCTTTTCTGCGCGCACGCGTTCATCTGTTTTGGCCAAGGCCGACATAATGAAAGGTTCTGCAGTGGGGTGATCGAGAATTGCGTCTAGCAGTGGAAACAAGCCGTCGTGCAAACCTTCCAGGCGCATGCGTTTGAGGCACGCCAAGGCTGAACCGGACTGCAGCAGCTTGAGCATTTCATCAAACAGGCGCGCCGCCGGTACATTTTGAATCAGGTCGGCCATGGCGGCAATGGGTGCCCGGGTATCGGGCGCTATGTCAAATTGCAGCTTGGCGGCAAACCTGACAACGCGCAACATGCGAACTGGGTCTTCCCTGAATCTCAGGGCGGGGTCGCCGATGATTCGTAGTGTTTTTGCGCGCAGATCCCTCACACCATGGTGGTAGTCCAGAACAGTTTCTGTTTTCGGGTCGTAGTAGAGGGCATTGACGGTGAAATCTCGTCTGGCTGCGTCTTCGTGCTGTTCGCCAAAAACGTTGTCGCGCAATACTCGACCGTGTTCATCTACTTCCGAAGTTTCGGTCTGCAGCGCGCGAAACGTTGAAACCTCAATGGTTTCAGGACCAAACATGACATGAACCAGTCGGAAACGTCGCCCGATGATGCGAGCACGCCTGAAGTGCCGCTGCACTTGTTCGGGCTCTGCGTCTGTGGCGACGTCGAAATCCTTGGGACGTATGCCCAGCAAAAGATCGCGCACTGCGCCGCCTACGATGTAGGCCCGAAAACCCTCATTTTGCAGGGTTTCGCAAACCCGTATTGCATTGCTGGAGGCCAGATGGCGATTGATGTTGTGCTGATGCAAATGTAAGACTTCAACGCGCGCAGCCGCGTACCCGTGTTCCTGTTTTACAGGACGGTGTGTGCCCACGTGGCTTTCTGCCTTCGTTGATGCTTTACCCAACCGGGGGCTGGTGAATATTTTCTTGAAAAACTGTCTGATCATTCGAATAATTTCAGGATAGACCAATTTCTTTGCTGCGCAATTGCAGCAAGCCGGTCATCCGGGTTTGTGGCCACCGGGTGGGTTGCCTTTTCCAACAGTGGCAAATCGTTGATGGAGTCCGAGTAAAAATAAACTCGCTCGTAATCTGACCAATTTTTGCCTCTGGACGATAACCAATCATGGGTTCGAGTTACTTTTCCTTCTCTAAAACTGGGGGTTCCATGTACGCCTCCAGTGAACTCGCCATCGCGAGACTCGGGTTCTGTGCCTATTAAATGGGCAATTCCAAACCGGGTTGCGATGGGGCGAGTGACAAAACTGTTTGTGGCTGTGACCAAAATACAGTCATCTCCCGCACTTAGGTGATTTTGCACCAGTTCCACCGCTTGCGGAAGCACATGCGGTTCAATCTCCTCTTGCATGAAGCGTTCATGCCACGAATCGAGCTGCTTTCGGCTGTTTTGCGCCAGAGGTTTCAACTGATGACTGAGAAACTCATAAATATCCAGCGTACCTGCCTTGTATTGCTCATAAAAACGTTGATTGCGTTCCTCGTATTCGGTGGCATTCAAGATGCCGGTTTTAATCAGGAACTGGCACCAGGTGTAGTCTGAGTCTATGGGTAGAAGCGTGTGGTCTAGATCGAAGAGGGCTAGGTTCATGGCGGTTGTTTCAGGAGGTTCGTGGTCGGCGCTCAATAAGGCGAATTTTTCAGGATCAGGCCTTCCCGTTTCTTCATCCATTGACGCATCAGGGAAAGAGAGACCGGTTTTTGCTGTTGCAATGAAAACTCATCAAGTCCGTTGAGCAGGGCAGACAATGAACCCATGTCGCGTTGAAAGTGGGTGAGGGCGTACTCAATGACTTCTTCATCAAGCGCCAGACCTTTTTCATGGGCGGTTGCCATGAGCAATCTTCTTTTTTGATCGTCTGAGAGCGGTTCAAGCCGGTAGGTCAGCCCCCAGCTCATGCGGCTGGCCAGATCAACCCTGAGTTTCAGTTGCGAGGTGTGCGCATCGGCCGCCACAATAATGTGTTTCGGCAAGCCACTGCTTCGCACTTCATTGAATGCATTGAACAATTGTACTTGGGAATAGGGGCTGAGGTGTTGCGCGTCGTCTAGCAAGATAACCCGATTCTGGTTGCGCCAGACGAAGCGGTTCTTGCCGGAAATGACGGGAATATTCCACTGTTTGGACAGCGCATTGAGTAAATGCGATTTCCCACTGCCGGAGCCGCCAAAAATAAAAAGTGTGGGCTCTTCGCTTTTGCCTGCCGTCATTGCGTTGAGTTGTGCCAGAAGCTCAGCATTGTTGCCGCCGACAAAATTGCTCAGCGTGGGTTCAGGCGGGGTAAAAACGTCCAGGAGGAGTTGCTGCATAGTCAGGCGTTGTAAAAATCACTTGAAAGATACTGGTTTTTAATTCTTTTCAGGCCCACCAAAGCAGCCGCACTAATTGGCAGCGCCAGTAAAACCCCCATAAAGCCCAACAGGTAGCCAAAGAGCAACAAGGCGAAAATAACCGCCAATGGATGCAGGCCGATGCGCTTGCCCAGCAATTTGGGTGTCAGGAACATGCTTTCCAACACCTGGCCGGCACCATAAACCAACAGGACGTACAGCAAACCATTGATGCTCTGGAATTCAAGCGTTGCGGCCAGCAAAGCCAAGGTCATGCCGATCGCAAAGCCCACATAGGGAATGAAGATCAACAGACCTGTCAATATACCGATGGGCAGCGCCAGTTTCAGACCAATTAACAGCAGGGCGACCGCATAATAACAGGCAAGTATGGACATCACAGCAATTTGTCCGCGCAAATACTGTGCAAGCAGCAAATCGATCTCTCTGGCGATCGAAGCCGTTTCCGCCTGCCAACGCACCGGTACGGCCTGTCCGATTTTCGAGACCAGGCTGTACCAGTCGATCAATAAATAAAACATGACCACAGGCACTAGAAACGAGGTGCCCAGCACTGTGAGTACCGTGCCTGAACTGGTTTTCAGAAACTCTGTTGCAAAGGCAATGATGTCGTCGGAGTTGTTGCCCCAGGTCTGCGACAGAAATTGCTTCATGGAGGCTGGGTCAAAGCGCACCCGCAAACCGAGGTTTTCTTTCATCCAGGGCGCCAGCGTGAGGTTGAGTTTCTCCAGCAGTTTGGGCACCTGCTCTTGAATCAGGGCCCCTTCACTTTGAAGAACCGGAATGACCAACAGCAAAAGGGCCATGAAGATGAGCAACAGAACGAGCATCATGATGGAGACGCCGATAGTTCTGCTCAAGCCGATGCGAACGAATTTATCAACGCCGGGATTAAGGATGTAGCCCAGAATCACTGCGAAAACAAAGGGCGTGAGTATGGGAGATAGGCTGCCGATTGCAAAAACGATGGCGATCAGGCCAAGCAACCCGGCAAAAGTCTTCGGAACAGGGAGGCGGGAGCTCATCGTCTAAGGTAGAATTGCGTCTTGATATCCCACAGTATAAACCCGTCAGCCCGCGAAATCGTTTTGTTGTTTTTTGCTAACAAATTGCGTGTTGTCTGACACACTCTGCCAGCCCATCCATGTCCAATCAAAGCACTCCAAACACCTCAAAATCACTCACTTACCGCGATGCGGGCGTCGATATCGATGCTGGCGACGAGTTGGTTGAGGCCATCAAACCCTTGGCTAAAAAAACCATGCGGGAG
>JAJTDO010000018.1:52143-53176 GCA_021300475.1 Burkholderiales bacterium
AAACCATGCGGGAGGGCGTTCTTGCAGGCATAGGCGGTTTTGGTGCGCTCTTTGAGGTACCGAAAAAATACAAGGAGCCGGTCCTCGTTTCCGGCACGGATGGCGTTGGTACCAAGCTCAGGTTGGCTTTCGAGTGGCAACGCCACGACACGGTCGGCATTGACCTTGTGGCCATGAGCGTGAACGACATTCTCGTACAAGGCGCCGAGCCGCTGTTTTTCCTCGATTATTTTGCTTGCGGCAAACTTGAGGTGGGAACGGCGGCGAAAGTGGTGGGCGGCATCGCGCAGGGTTGCGAGCAAGCGGGTTGCGCACTGATTGGTGGCGAAACAGCTGAAATGCCGGGCATGTACCCCGATGGGGAATATGATCTGGCCGGCTTTGCAGTCGGCGCGGTTGAAAAATCCAAAATTATTGACGGTAGTCTTGTGGCTGCTGGTGATGTGGTGTTGGGATTGGCCTCCAATGGTGTTCACTCCAACGGTTACTCCTTGGTCCGGAAAATTCTGGCTGTTTCCGGTGCTGACTTGAATCAGGATTGCGGTGGCGTCAGCCTCGCCGATGCCATCATGGCGCCCACCCGCATTTATGTGAAACCGCTCTTGAAGCTGATTGCCGAGCAAACCGTGCATGCCTTGGCGCACATCACAGGTGGTGGCTTGGTTGAAAACATTCCGCGCGTTGTCCCTGAACACCTCACGGTTGAGCTTAAGCGCAGCAACTGGCCGGTAACCCCCCTGTTTGCCTGGCTGCAAAATGCAGGCGGCGTCGCCGATGCGGAAATGCACCGCGTGTTCAATTGCGGTATTGGAATGGTTCTCATTGTTCCCGCCACAGGTGTGGCAGCCGCTTTGGCCTTGTTGGCAGAGCAGGGTGAAACCGCTTATGAAATTGGCGTGGTCAGGGCAAAGGCCCAGGGCGAAGCCGCAACCATCGTCAGTGCCTGAAGACAGCCCCTTTTTTGTGGGGGCTTCATGCAGTCCCCACAGCCCCACAGCCCCACAGCCCCACAGCCCCACAGCCCCACAGCCCC
>JAJTDO010000076.1 GCA_021300475.1 Burkholderiales bacterium
ATGAACCTTTACTCTGGTGACAGGGATACTCAGGCTGTTTGCAGTTCGTCGGCCAAAGAGGCGATCTCTTCAATCGCTGCCGACAATTCTTCTGCTCCCTTGGACTGCTGACGCGTTGCGGCGGCGCACTCGGTGGCTGCTTTCTCGGACTGCTGGGATGCAGACGACACTTGCTCTACACCGACTTTGACCTGAGAAATTGCGGACACCATCATCTTCGAAGATTCTGAAATTTCCATGTTGCCGTTTTCGATCACGCCGATATCACGTTGCATGGTGTCCAGATTCAAGGAGATGGCCTTGGTTTTTTCCATTTCTGCTGCGGCTGAAATCAGGATTTCATCGAGGTCGCGGCCCACAGTGCGGATCTGGTCTTGAATGGACTTCACCATGTCCTTGATGCGGTCAGCGTTTTCGGCGGAGTCGTGGGCCAGGTTACGAATGTCGGTGGACACCACAACGAAGCCTTTGCCAAAGTCGCCAGCGCGGGCGGCCTCAACCGCTCCATTGACGGCCAACATGTTGGTCTGTATGGACACGGTGGTGATGGCGTCGACAATCTTGTCGATGCGGCGGGCCACGTTTTCCAAGGCCTTGACCTGACGCAGGCTGTCTTTTGTAGACTCCAGCGAATTGGCCACACCTGCGATCAAACCGGTGACGGCTTTTTTGTTTTGATCAACGAGTTCTGACATTGTGCGGCTCTTTTCAAGCGCAGTGCCTGAAAGACTGCGGATTTCTTCAACCGCCACCATAATTTGTGTGGACGCGCGTGTAATTTCCTGCACTGCGGCAGACAATTCTTCCGCCGCAGACGCGACTTCTTCTGCGCTCTTGGAAATGTCGGTGCTGTTCTTCAAGTCTTCAGCCACTTCAGACAGGGCGCGGGCGGCAGCCTCGGACTCTGACAGGGCAGACGTTTGTTCCTGTACGGTTTTGGCGGATTCTTCCGTGGCCGAACTTTGCTCTTCAGCCGCAGCTGCAATGGTCTCAGCACCTTTGAGCGCCTGGGTACAGGCCATGCCGGATTCCTCAGCGGACTGCAACATGGTTTTTGCACCTTCAACAATGCTGGCGCAGTCTTTGGAAATTACCTCAAGCTGTTCCATGACCACTTTGCCACGCTCTGCTTCAGCTTTTACGTCTTCGGCGCACTGGTTAATGCCTTCGGCAATCACCTTCACTTCGGTTTGGATCTGGGATACAAGGTTTTGGATGTCTCGGGCACTCTTTTCTGAAGTTTCTGCCAATGTGCGGACTTCGTCGGCGACCACTGCAAAACCCTTGCCATGTTTGCCTGCGCGCGCAGCTTCAATGGCGGCGTTCAGGGCCAACAGGTTGGTTTGATCTGCAATGCGGGCGACGGCTTTAACAATGTCGCCAATGTTGGCGGCCTGACGCTCCAGCTCGCCGACCATTTCAACACTTTGAGCTTGTCTCTCGGCGGCGGTCTGGATGTTGCTGACAGTTGATGCGACCTCATTGCCAATTTTGGTGCTAAGCGTTTGTAATTCACTTGCCTTCGTGGCGGCGATGTCTGAGTTTTTCAAACTCTTCTCAATACCCACATTGACCTGTGTCAATGCTTGCAGTGATTCTTGCGCTGCGCCTGCGGCTTCTTCAGCGCTGGCTGCGATTTCATCGGTGGCTCTCTTGAGCTCTTCACAGGCTGATGAGGCCTCGGTAATGCCAGCGGACAGTTGCGTGGTGGCTGCTGCGATGCGTTCTGCTGCCTGTTGCTGCTTTGCCATGGTGCGGGCACGTTTGCGTTGCAGGTCTGCTTCGCGTTGGGCAGATGCTGACACCGCAGGGCTTCCTGAGCTGTATTCGGTTGTGCTTCTTGCGGCCGGAGCGGCCTTCTTTACGAGTGGCATGGTTGGTTTCCTCTGCGGTGGTGTTTGGGTCGTAATACAGATGACAGAGAGGATTATCGACGCGCGGCAAGTCGAGAAGATGGCGCAGGTGTAGAGGATTGTTAATCGCGTAACCTTTGTTCACGGCAGCGTGTAAAGCAGTCCTTGTTTAGGCAGCTTGCTCTTTGGATGGGTTTTTTAGGAAGAATTTCGGGGTGTTTCCGAAAAGATTTCAGAAGGTGTTTTGCGGTGGTGCCTCGAGCCGGAATCGAACCGGCACGGATGATTAGTCCCCAGGATTTTAAGTCCTGTGCGTCTACCTATTTCGCCATCGAGGCCGCAATTTTGATTAGTGCAAACAAATGCACGGTGTGATTATCTCACAACTGGGATTTTTGTCTTTTCAGACTTGTGTGAGCCTCCCCGGTGCAGATCGGGTAGGTCTCTGCTACATTTGAAGCATTACAAAACCTGAATGGCGTTGGCACATGCAGCTGCAGCAATTAGAGGCAAATCCGAACCGGTCTGCAATGGCAGACTTTGAAAAAGGCTTGCTCGACGACCCCCCTCACATTGAATTCAAGTTTTTCTATGACAAGCTGGGGTCGCATTTGTTTTCTGCGATCACCGAATTGCCTGAATATTATCCAACCCGCACCGAGGTAGACATATTTTCCCTGCACTCGGAAAAAATAGCTCAGGAATTCAAAGGTTTAGAATCTTTGATTGATCTGGGAGCTGGTAATTGTGCCAAAGCCGAAGGCTTGTTTTCAGTGTTGGCAATAGCGCACTACACCGCAGTGGATGTTTCAATCGACTACCTCACCGAGACATTGGGCCACTTGCAGGCGCGACACCCCCAAATACAGGTGAATGGGGTGGGGCTGGATTTTTCTGAAACCCTGCTGCCATTAAAAAAGTGTGTTCAAGGACCCTCCATTGTTTTTTACCCGGGTTCGAGCATCGGTAATTTCTCGCCGGCAGAGACGCGGCGCTTCCTGACTCAGGTGCGTGCACTGGCCTGCGGCGGGGGGCTGTTGATCGGGGTTGACCTGGTGAAGGACAAAGCCGTTTTGGAATTGGCCTATGACGACCCCCTCGGTGTAACAGCCGCGTTCAATTTAAACATGTTGCGCCATGTGAACCGTTCCATGGGGGCTAATTTTGATGTTTCCGATTGGTCTCACCTGAGTTTTTACAACGAGCAGGAAAGTCGGATCGAGATGCATTTGCGGGCCAAGCGGGAAGTCATTGTTAAATGGCAGACGGGTTCACGCATGTTTTTAGAAGGGGATTTGTTACACACTGAAAATTCTTATAAGTGGACGATACCTGCGTTTTCCAGTTTGCTCGGGGAGTTGGGCTACAGCCAGGTGAAGGCTTGGACCGACCCCAAGCATCAGTTCGCCGTGTTCAGCGCCCACGCGATCTGACTCTTTTTGCCGATGATTTTTGATTTTTAAAGCGCGCAGGTTCTAAAGCCGCTAAAAATATCGTTTCTTTCGGCGGGGTAGTAGTTTCTGTAGGCGGGTGAGTGCATACGCGCATGGGTGGCCACAGAGGCACCTTTGAGTACGGGGCGGCCGTCAAACCACGGTTCCGAGTAGTCGCGGTAAGGATGCGCGGAAAATCCCGGGAATGCGGTAAATGCCTCACTGGTCCATTCCCATACCTGCCCCCATTGAAATGCTTGGCTTTGCGCTTGCGCTGCCACCCATTCTGCTTCCGAGGGCAGCCTTCGACCCGCCCACCGGCAATATGCCTGCGCTTCATGTCTGGAAATATGCGTCATGGGTTGGTGCCCGGGTACTGGGCGCCATTCCCCGAACCAGCGCCTTTCCCAGTGGTTGTTGTTCTTTCTCAGGAAACGCGGTTGCAGCAATTTTTTTTGCTGTATGAATTGCCAACCCGCAGCGCTCCAATGAGCGGGGGTTTCATAGCCACCGTCTTCTACGAAGTCAAGAAACGCTTGGTGGCTTACCGGCAGGGCGTCAATTTCAAAAGCGGGTAGGGCATGTTGGCTTGATCCCAGTTCATTGTCGAAATAAAAGCCTTTGGCCTTTTCAGCGGGGGTTCCCAAGCCAACCCTTGAGGCCGGAATTTGTAAGGTCGCCTGACTGATTTGGGCGCGGTTGCCGAGCGCGTCCCACATTTGTTCGCTTTCAGGTTGCAACGCAATATTCAGCGCGTTGGCCATGTAACGGGCAGCTTCCGTGTGCATGTCTTCATGGAACAGACACAGCCTGTAAAAGTAGAGATCGTTGTCGTTCTCAGGCGTGTGCGCCAGCAGCTCCAGCGTTTGTTCCAGCGTCTGGCTTAAATAAGCCTGTGTTTTTTCCAGCACGGGCAGTTCCAGTTGCCAACGTTTGGCATGGCTTACCACGCTGGAGTTGTACAACGCGTCTGAGTTGGGCAGTTGGCTGTTGCTTCTTTCGCAGGTCGGGTCGGCGAGGTGTCCAAGGTGTTTTTCAGGGTTGCGCGCAATCCAGAATTCTTGAAACCAAGCGACATGGCCTGCTTCCCACAAAGGCAGGTTGCATTCAATGCAATAAGGAATCCGCAGCGTCTCTGTTTGCAGCGCTTGTTTAAAACAGGCAAGATGGCCGAGCAATTGCGCGCGGCTTTCCTGTAAGGCAGACGCCAATTCTTCCCGACCGATCAAGCGTGCTGCATTTGTTGCGACTGACATGTGTCCCCTGGTTAAGGCGATGAACAATAAAAAGAAAAAAATCCTGATTGTGACCCCGGCCCTGTCTGATGCCAACAATGGCAACTGGCAGACGGCGAAGCGCTGGGCTGAATTTTTGTCCGGTTTGTTTGATGTCGACCTGCAAAAAATCTGGAATGGGCAGCCCTGCGATTTAATGATAGCACTGCATGCGCGCCGATCTGCTGCTTCCATCACAGCGTTCAAGGCGAATAACTCAGCCCCCTTGGTAGTGGCGCTGACAGGCACAGACTTGTACAGAGACATTCAGACCGATGCAGATGCGCAGCGTTCCTTGGTGCTGGCTGACCGCCTGATTGTATTGAACGAACTGGGTACGAAAAGCCTGCCGCAGGCTTTGCAAGCAAAAACCCGGGTTGTGTTGCAGTCCACGCCAACTCAGGAAACCTTGAAAAAAACCGACGCCTGCTTGAATGCCGTGATGGTGGGGCATTTGCGACAAGAAAAATCACCTGAAACCTTTTTTCAGGCGGCTGAACTGTTGGCAGGCTGCCCGGACATACAACTGACCCACATCGGCGCCTCACTGGATGAAAGCTACCGCCTGCAGGCACTTGAACTGACACAGCGGCTTGAAAATTACCGCTGGCTGGGGGCCGTTGAACACGCGGCCACCTTGCAGCACATACAGCAGGCCCATGTGCTGGTTCATTGCAGCCGCATGGAAGGCGGCGCACATGTGGTGATGGAAGCGATTTGCGCCGGAACGCCAGTGTTGGCTTCCAGAATAGACGGCAACGTGGGTTTGCTGGGAGCAGATTACCCAGGGTATTTTGATTTTGGCGATGCCGGTGCTCTGGCTGATCTGCTGTTGCAAATGCGCAATTCTCAAGGCTTGGCGCCCGTCGGGTCAGGCGTGCTGGAACAATGCCGTTTGGCTGCTGCGGCGTTGGCCCCCCGGTTTCATCCGGACCGCGAGCGTGACACCTTGCTCGGCTTGGTTGCTGCTTGCCTGATAGCAGAGCGCTAAAACAGCCTTATTTTGAGCGCTGGGAACATTGCGCTTTTACGATGCTCACCAAATTTGCGCCGGGCGCAGCGCAGCTTTCCAGCAGATGAGCCCACTGACCGGGCTTGAGCAGTTCGGCCGTTTCAAAACCCGCCACACCCAAGGCGCTCAGGCAACTTTCATCGTCTTCATAATGCAGTTGAACCTTGCCGGCGACAAAAGCTGAAAGCCCCGCTAAAAACGCGGCAACCAAGGGGCTGTTGTTACTGGGCTTCAAGTGCAGATCCGACAAATACAAGCCGGCAGGAAAGCGGCCCAGCGCGCTGGCAAACCGATTCCACAGACCTTCAACGGCGTGCTGCGGAAAGTAATTCAGCAAACCCTCTGTGATAAGGGCAGTCCCCTCGTTTTGTCGCAGTCCGTCGCACAGGTAGGTCAGTGATTGCGGGCCGTGGTCTTGCAGTGCATCAATGGCAAACACCCGGTGCGAACCGGTGGTGGTGAGCGACAGTTTTTTTGCTTTCAACGCCGCCATTGCAGGCAGGTCTGCTTCAACATAGGTGAGTTTTTCCCCAAACTTTTTTTTCATGCGCAAGCCTCGGGGCGACAAGCCTGCGGCCACTTCTATTACTTGAGAAATTGCCCCGGATGCAATGGCCTGTTCCAGTTGCAAGTCAATGAGTTGGTGGCGCGCCAGCAGAAAGCCTTCGAGTGTGGGGCCACCCATGCGGGCACTGGCCTGCATCATGGGCTTCAAGGTTTGATAAAAAACTTTGCCTTGCAGGGTGCTCAAGCGCCGGTCTGACAGGCCATTGCGAAACCAGACCTGACCGGTGTAGTGAGCCGTGGGGCTGATCAGCTTGGAGTTTCTGGACATGATTGACCTGTGTGCGGATATTTGTAGTCACGAATATATCAAGTTAAACCTTTCGGGGGATTTTCTTTTGATGCGCATTGTCACGGTTCAAGCGCGCAACTACCTTTCCTCTGGTGTTACTATTCGCGTGTTTTCTTGTGGTTGTCACAAGAATTCCGCGCAGCCAACCCCAGAGGAGAACGCAATGTTTGGAACGCCGCGTTTTAGTCTCGCCGGATTGTTGGCGGTCTAGTTTTTTATTCTTCCAACCACGGCGTCTGCCAGTCCGCCCCCGGACATGCAGCAGCGCACGCAAGCGTGCGTTTCTTGCCACGGCAACGAGGGCAAGGCCAGCGCCGAGGGGTTTTATCCGCGCATTGCAGGCAAACCTGAGGCGTATCTGTTTAACCAACTGATTCATTTCCGGGAAGGCCAGCGCAGCCACGCCACCATGAATTATTTGGTGGAGAATTTGTCGGATGCGTATTTGCTGGAAATTGCGCGTTATTTTTCGAATTTGCACCCGCCCTATGCCAGCCCGGTCAAGGCACAGGTCTCTGAAAAAGTTTTCAAGCGTGGCGAGCAACTGGCACTGAAGGGGGATGAGAAAAAAGACATTCCCGCATGCGTGTCTTGCCATGGAAATTCTCTGACCGGTTTGTCCCCGGTGATGCCCGGCTTGATTGGTTTGCCCCGCGATTATTTGAATGCACAATTAGGCGCCTGGCTCAATGGCCAGCGCAAAGCAGCCGCCCCTGACTGCATGGCCGATATTGTCAAAGCCATGAGTTCGGAAGACCTGAATGCGGTGACTGCGTTTTTGTCCTCCCAGCCTGTGCCTTTGAATGCCAGACCTGCTGCGCAGGGCAACATCAAGTTCCCAAAACAATGCGGTACCCACTTGAAGGTAAATGTTGCCGAGGCTTCAATAAAGCAGGCTGCCCCTGAACCGGTACTTTCTGCCCAGGAACAGCGTGGCTGGTATGTGGCCAAACTGGGCAATTGTGAAGGCTGCCACACACAGCGCGGAGGTCAGGCGTTTGCAGGTGGCCGTGCGGTTGAAACGCCGTTTGGAAAAGTGTTTGCCGGGAATTTGACCCCCGATGTGAAAACCGGACTGGGTGCCTGGTCGGCAGACGATTTTTACCGGGCCATGCACGAAGGCAAATCCAGGGACGGCCACTATTTGTACCCGGCTTTTCCATTCACCAATTACACGCAAATGAGCCGTGGCGATGTCGACGACTTGTTTGCCTACTTAAGGCGTCTGCCTGCGGTGGAAAACGCCACACCCGCGGCTCAGATGGATTTCCCCTTCAATTTGCGTCCGCTCATGGCCGTTTGGCGAGCCCTCTATTTCAAGCCGGCGGCAACTGTGGCGATTGCGCCGCAGGCCAGTTTGCAGCGCGGCGCCTATTTGGTTAATGGGCCTGGGCATTGCAACGCCTGCCACACCCCCCGAAACCGCTTGGGTGCATTGCAAAAAGAAGCTGATCTTGCCGGTGCCACCATTCCAGTTTTGAACTGGTATGCACCTGCCCTGAACAGCGATGCAATCCATGGCCTTGGGCGCTACCCGGAGCATCAACTTGTTGAGGTTCTAAAAACAGGTCGCTCTGAGAACAATGCCGTTTACGGTCCCATGGCGGATGTGGTGAAACACAGCCTGCAACATTACAAAGAGCAGGATTTGAAGGCGATGGCGGCTTACTTGAAGTCTTTGCCACCCTTGGTTGCAGCGGTCAGTCCTGTCAGTCTGGTGAGCAAAGCGGCAGAAGAGGCGGTGTTCAAGCACGGAGCGAAGTTGTATGAGCAACATTGCAAGGACTGCCATGGTGATCAGGGTCAAGGGCGGGCATTTGTTTATCCGGGCCTGGCTGGCAACGTTTCCGTGGTGGCGCCAACGCCAGTGAATCCTTTAAAAATGGTGCTCAATGGTGGTTTCGGGCCGAGTACGCCACAGCATCCGTTTCCGTATGGCATGCCGCCTTACCGCGTCAGTCTGAGCTCGGAAGAAACCGCGGCGGTGGTGTCGTTCATCAGGAATGCCTGGGGCAACAAGGCGGGTTATGTTTCGCCGGTGGATGTCGATAAATACAGGACGGTGCCGTGACTCCGGTCGCCCGATACATTCTGGCCTGTTGAGCAATCAAGCAGTTTTACAAGTAGAACACAATTAAAAATGGATATTTTGGTGAGCGAAGAGGCAGGCGTTAGAACCCTGCATTTCGGGAGTTCCTGGGTTCAGGGGGCCATGCGCATCGCCAGGCCATGGAATCTGGAATTGGCTTACACCCGCGAGATGATGGCCTGCCTGCTCTTTAGAGGCTTTTCAAACTGGCCCCGCAAGGTGCTGATTATTGGTCTGGGCGCTGGATCCCTCACAAAATATTTGCACCGGAATTGCCCCGACGCACAAATGACAGTGGTTGAAATAGACCCCTCTGTGCACGTGGCGGCGCAAATGCATTTCAAGTTCCCGGAAGAGTCCAGACATCTTAGTGTGGTGTATGAGGACGGCGCAGATTTTGTGGCCCGCTGCAAACAACAGTTTGATTTGATATTGGTGGATGGCTTTGATGAAAACGCACGGGTAGGGCGGCTGAATTCTCTGGAGTTTTATCTGAACGCCAAGACATGCTTGAAACAAGATGGTTTGTTGGTGTGCAACATGTTGTCCAAACGCAAAGACTATCTAACCTCGCTCAAGCGCCTGGGTGAGTCTTTTGACGGCGAGATGATTGCCTTCGATTCTCAAGACCCCGGCAACGTCATTGCCTTTGCCGGGCATCAACCGGTGTTTGAAGGCAGCTTGAAAGACTACAAATCCGCTGCTTTCGAACTCAAGGAAAAAACCGGTTTGAACCTCTTGCCCGCGCTGACCCGTTGGGGGTTGCACACTGAACATCAGATCGGTATCGACGACTGAGCTGGATGTCTGGATCTGCACTCAACCGTTGGTCTGGTAACCATCGGTTGAAAGTGCCAGCGTCCCCAGAAATGGCAGTGTCAGGCCGCGCGACTCATCTTCAATGGCTTTGATGCGAATGACGGGTGATTGCGATGTGACATCGCCAAAAATGGTGGCGAAGGCTACATCTGCGGCATCGCGCCCGGTTCCAAACCGCACAAACCCCATGGGAATCGCTGTGCCGGAAGAATCAAAAATATACCAACGGTCTCCCAGATACACTTCCACATAAGCGTGGAAATCTGGTGGTCCAATGTCGGGGTCTGCGCCAAAATCGGTGCCTGTGGTGAACCTCGCTGGTATGTTGATGGCCCGTAACAGGGCAATCATGAGGTGGGCGAAATCGCGGCACACACCTGAGCCCTGGCGATAGGTTTCCAGCGCTGACGTGTTGGTGGCAGTAGCGGCTGGGATAAATATATTGCACCGTACCTAAAGGCAGATAACGAACCGGTACCTCCTGCAAGGCCTGCGGTTCTTCCACGTGGTGGCTGATGTCCACGGTGGCTTTGTAGCCTACCTTCAGCTCACCCTGGGCAGCGTGCAGCCGCATGTAGCGGTTGCGTGTGGTGGGGGCAGCGTAAATTTGCGGCGGTGACATCTGGTTGATGCTCAGTTGTTCCGCCATCACAGTCTGATTTTTGGTGTGGGCTGCATGGATGTTGAAAATAAAATCAGCGCCGTGTGCAGCCACCTCATAGTTCAATTCAATGTCCAGCTCAATTCGAACCATTTGTTTTAAGTGTGCTTTCCCACGAATGCCTTGATGGCCTGCGCGCACAGGTAAGGACTTTCTATCATTGGCAAATGGCCCACAGCCTTGAGCATGCAGAGTTCTGCCCGCTTGATGACGCGTGTAAACGTGAGGGCGCTGCTGGGGTGAAGAACTTTGTCTTCGCTGCCCCACATCACCAGTGTCGGTGCTGAAATGTCTTCAAAGCTGGCCTCGTTGAAGTTGGGGCGGTGGCTCAGCATCATCCGGAACAAATGGGAATTGACGTCCTTGCGGTGTATGAGTTCGGTGGCTGAAAAAAAGGCGGCTGAAGCGGCCAGTGCCCGGTTGTGAAACACGAGATCGGTAAGCTTGAGAACATCTGTGGCCGACTTTGGAATCAGCCGGTTGTGACCTTGCAACAGTTCATGCACAAACGGGGTGTGCTCTTCGCCGGGCAGGCCGAGCGCGTCCATCAGTGTCAGGCTTAATACTGAACTGGGGTGGCGCGCTGAAAAAATGCCGGCGATGGCGCCGCCCATGGAGTTGCCCACCACATGAACCCGCTTCAAGCCCAATTCGCCGAGCCAGCGCTGCACCCGGTCTGCCTGTTCCTGCAGCCCATACACAGTTTCGGGGTTAAAGCCGCTTTCGCCCCAACCCGGCAAGTCCAGCATCAGAACCCGGAAATCGCCTGCAAAAAAAGGCAGCAGCGGCATCCAGTGCTCTTTGGCGGCGGAGAAACCGTGCAGCAGCAGCAGCGGCGGCTTGTCGGGGTTGCCCATTTCAAGCCAGACGATTTTGTCTTTGCCCACACCGATACGCTTGCGGTGCACGCCTACAAAACCTGCGTAATAGGGGTTGAGCAAGGTCAGGCTGAATAATTTCGGCCGCCAGGCTCTGAGCACTTCCATGGCGGGCTCTTCAGAATGCCGCAAATAGGCATCACCCACCTGATCAAAGTACTGATCTACCAAACGCACGCCTTCTTTGTCGGTGGCGTGGTGGGTTTTATGAAATGTTTTGTGTGACGTCTCGGCGGATTTGTACACTTTTAGTCCTCTGTTACCCAAGCAATGACTTACGCTAGAGCAATCATAGCCTAAGAACGCAGGCTCATCAGGGCGATAGAGGTGGTTCCTGCATCAGAGCGACCTGTTCCTTCAATTCCAGAACGCGGTCTTGCCAGTAACGCTGGGTGTTGAACCAAGGAAACGCGACAGGGAAGGCCGGGTCTTGCCAGCGTTGGGCCAACCAGCCGCTGTAATGCAGGAGTCTCAAGGTTCTCAAGGCTTCCAGCAAATGCAATTGACGACTTGGAAAATCGCAGAATTGCCCATAGCCGTCCAGGATTTCACTCAGTTGCGAGGTCATTTCATACCGGTCGCCAGACAACAACATCCAAAGGTCTTGAATGGCGGGTCCGTTACGGGCATCGTCGAAATCCACAAAATGCGGGCCTGCATCGGTCCACAAAACGTTACCGGCGTGGCAGTCGCCGTGCAGTCTGATCAGATCAAGCTTGCCCGCCCGTTCGTAGCAACGGGCCACTTCATCCAGCGCCATTTGAACCACGCTTTCCCAGGCCGGGCGAATGTCAGGGGGAATAAACCCGTTGCGCAGCAGATAGTCGCGCGGGTCCAGGCCAAAGGTCTGCATGTTCAAGGTGGGGCGGTGCTGGAATTGCTGCAGTTGTCCAACGGCGTGTATGCGCCCCATCAAGCGCCCCAGCCACTGCAACACGTCAGGATTGTCCAGTTCGGGCGCACGACCGCCTTGACGGCGAAAAACTGAAAATCGAAAGCCTTCAAAACTGTGCAGTGTCTGATTGTTGATGACCGTGGGTGCCACAACAGGAATTTGGGCCTGTGCGAGTTGTTCGGTGAATTCGTGTTCCTCTGCAATGGCTTCGTTGCTCCAGCGTCGCGGTCGGTAAAATTTAACCACCACGGGCGTTTGATCTTCAATGCCGGCTTGATAAACCCGGTTTTCATAACTGTTCAATGCGAGCAAACGGCCATCGGCCGACAGACCAAGGCTGCAAAGCGCGTCTGTGACGGCGTCAGGCGTCAGCCCGGCGTAGGGCTGGGCGTCTGAATCGGGTGGGTTTTTTGAGGTGTCTTGGAGGTTAGGGTTCATCGTCAGATTGTACGGCACTGAGTCTGTAATGAACCCTTTGGGCGCAGTTAAGGCATTACATGGTTTTTAAATTGTTCGCGCAACTGGCTTTTTTGGATTTTCCCAGTGGCGCCATGGGGCAATTCAGTGACGAAAACAACGTCGTCCGGTATGTACATTTTGATGATGCGCCCCTCGTAGAATTTCAACAGTTCATCCCGGCTGATTTCTGCATTCGGCTTTTTAACCACAATCAGCAGTGGCCGTTCGGTCCATTTTTCATGGGGCATGGCAATGACAGCGGCTTCCTGCACGGCCGGGTGCGACATGGCGATGTTTTCCAGATCAATGGAACTGATCCATTCACCGCCCGATTTGATGACATCTTTGCTGCGGTCGGTGATCTGCATCATGCCGTTGGGGTAAATTTTCGAGACGTCGCCGGTGGCAAACCAGCGTTTGCCCGTGGCGTCGCTTGAAAAAGACTTTTCGCCCTCGTCGCCGTAGTAATGGTTTACGATCCAGTGACCGCGAACCAACAGTTCGCCTGACTCCTCGCCGCTCCAAGGCAATTCATTCAAAGCCTCATCAACCGTTTTCATGTCAACACCGAACAAGGCGCGCCCCTGCTTGGCAACCAGTTGATATTGCTCGTCTTTGCTCAGCTTGTATTCATCGCCCGCCAGTTTTGAGACGGTTCCAAGCGGGGACATTTCCGTCATGCCCCAACCGTGCATGACATCCACACCCAATTCATCGTAGGCCCTGATGAGGCTGATGGGCATGGCCGCCCCACCCACCAAAGTGCGCTTGAATGTGGAAAAGCTCAATTTGTTTTGCGTGACGTAATTTAGCAAACCCAGCCAGATGGTAGGCACACCGGCTGCGATGGTGACTTTTTCTTCTTCCATCAGTTGATAGATGGAGGCGCCGTCGAGTTGAGCGCCCGGCATCACCAGTTTGCTGCCGGAAATAAGCGCTGCATAAGGCAGGCCCCAGGCGTTCACATGGAACATGGGTACCACGGGCAAAATCGTGTCTTTGCGGGAAAGTCCCAAGGCGTCAGGGCAGTTGGCTGCCATGGCATGCAAAATGGTGGAGCGGTGAGAATACAACACGCCTTTCGGATTGCCTGTGGTGCCTGAGGTGTAGCAGAGCGTGCAGGCAGTGTTTTCATCGAATTGCGGCCACACATAAGTGTCGCTGGCGTCGGCCAGCAGCGCTTCATAGTTCAGAAGGTTTGCCACGGGTGGCTCAGCCGGCATTTTGTTTTCGTCCGACAGCAAAATCCAGCGTTCCACAGTGGGGCAGTGAGCCGAAATCGCCTTGACCAGCGGTGCGAAAGTCACATCAAAAAGCACGGTTTTGTTTTTTGCGTGGTTGATAATGTAAATCAGTTGCTGAGGGGAGTAGCGTGGATTCAGTGTGTGCGTTACGGCACCCATACCCGCTACCGCATAGTAAATTTCTACGTGCCGATAACCATTCCAGGCGATGGTGGCCACGTTTTCACCAGGTTTCACACCGATTTTTGTCAGTGCATTGGCCAGTTTACGGGCGCGGGCTGCGGTGTCAGCGAAACTGATTCTATGGACGTCGCCCTCCGTGCGGCGGGAAACGATTTCCTGTTTTCCGTGATGGCGTTCTGCATGCTCCAAAATGGAGGAAAGCAGCAGCGGCATTTGCATCATCAGGCCTGTGACGTACATAAAATCTCCGATATGTTTCTTTAATTTTTCAAGATGTCTATCTTAGGCGAAAATTTGAGAAAGGGTGAAATGGGGACGTTACGCAATCACATTTTTTAATAAGGCCGCAAGTTGTTAAATTGTGAAATTTAGAGGGTCAACTACTGTTTAATGTTCGTAATGTAAGTCATTCTTTGGGTCGCGGTGTGTTGACCGTGGAAGTAGAAGCAGAAGTTTTGATGTCAAGGGGTAATAGAAATGGGCATGCCGACACATTTAAGTGCGGGAGAGATCGAGGAATTCGGTCGAGAGATGGATTCGATCCGAAACGAAGTCATGGACTCCCGTGGTGCGAAAGACCGCGCTTACATATTGCAGGTTATCAAGTGGCAACGCTGGCTGGCGCTGGCGGGTCGCGGCTTGATTTTCTTCAGTTTCCTTTTTTCATCGTACATCGGGCTTGAATTTTCCAGCGATCCTGCGTTCTACACACTGCTGGCCATGGGTGTGATGTCCCTGGGGTTGGCGAAAATCGTTGAGAACATGGAAATCGGTCATAACGTCATGCACGCCCAGTGGGACTGGATGCGCGACCCTGCCGTGCAGTCCAACACTTGGGAATGGGACATCGTTTGCCCGTCCGATCAGTGGAAGCACAGCCACAATGTGGTTCACCACACTTGGACCAATGTGTTTGGCAAAGACCCGGACATTGGTTATGGCGTAATCCGCATTTCGGAGCGTCAGCGCTGGAAGCCCATGAGCCTTTTCAACCCGGTCATTCACGTGGTTCTGATGTTGCTGTTCCAGTGGGGCGTTGCAGTTCACGATCTGCATTTGGGTCGCTTGGCGACTGGCAAGAAAAAATGGTCAGAAGTCAAGCCCTTGGCCGTTCAAATGTTGATGAAATCCATGCGCCAGTTGCGCAAAGATTACTTGCTGTGGCCTTTGTTGGGCAGTTTCTTGACCATTCCGGTGACTCTGGCCCTCGGGTTGGACACGCTGGACGTGATGGGCGCGGCTTTTGTGATGGTTGCCTTGGCCAACCTGGTGGCAAACGGTATGAGAAACGTGTGGACGAACGTCATTATTTTTTGCGGACACTTTCCAGATGGCGTTAGTCACTTCACCAAACAAGAAGTTGAAGCCGAGACCCGCGCAGCCTGGTATGTTCGCCAGTTGTTGGGCAGTGCCAACATTGGTGGAGGCAAACTGTTCCATATTCTGTCCGGCAACTTGAGCCACCAGATTGAGCACCATTTGTTCCCCGACCTTCCGAGTAACCGCTACCCGGAAATCGCCCCGCGTGTCCGTGCCGCAGCAGAACGGTACGGTCTGCCTTACAACACTGGGTCAATGACGCGCCAACTGGGTACCACCACCCTTAAAATCTGGCGCTTGAGTCTCCCCTGAACCATTCGCATCGCAGTTAAAAAAACGGACCTTCGCGGTCCGTTTTTTTTTGGTTTGTTAAGAAGTTTAAACGCCTGCTGAATGGGTCGCTGTTCCTTGCTCGCTGTTTTTTTTGATCTTCTAGACTGGGAAGGGGTTTGAACTGCTACAACACGTCGGGGTATGGCTCTGGCAAAAATGTGTGAAGGTCAGAGGGTATGAATAGAGCGCAGCTCATGGCGGCATTTTGTAAAAAAAGCACGGCGTTATTGCTCTGCTTTTTTAGTGTGACTCAGGTATACAGCCAGACACAGACCAGACCTGACGCTGGCGATTTGCTGCGTCAGCAAACTGTTAAGCCAAGCGCGGCCTCTCAACCAGCCAATGCCCCCATTACGCTGCCTTCCTCGACCGCATCGCAAAAGTTTTCCCAAGGCCCCACGGTTTACGTCAGCAGCATTATTTTCAAGGGCAATGTGGCCCTTTCAGATGAGCGAATCACCGCATTGCTGTCCCCGTATTTTGGAAAATCTCTGGCGTTGGCTGATCTCAGGAATGTGGCGGCGGAGCTGGAGGCTTTGTATGTGGACAGCGGTTTTTTGGCCAAGGTGACGATTCCGCCACAGTCGGCGGATGCCGGTGTGGTTCGCTTCGATATTCAGGAGGAAGGTGCGCTCAAGGAGGGCGGTCAGCCCGGACAAACAGACCTGCTGCTAAAAATGTCCTCCTCACCGATTTTGGTGGGTGCTGCAACACTGGACAACGCAGGCAATCGCTCCAGTGGATCCAACCGTACCAATATCAGTGTGCTGTTGGACAGCGCCCTTGGCCTGGGAGAGCAGGTACAACTCAATGGCAGCAAAAGTCAGGGTGCCAGTTTTTTACGCCTGGGCTTGAGTGCGCCGGTTCTTAATGACGGACTGCGAATTTCAACCTACGTCTCCAGGCTGGATTACCGCTTGGTCAGTGAGGAGTTTGCTGCCTTGCAAATTGAAGGCAGCGCAAAAACCTTGGGGCTTGAGGCGACTTACCCCCTGATTAGAACCCGCCTGAGAAACCTGTATTTTTCTTTGGGTTATGAAAGCCGAGAATTTAGAAACTTGTCTGGCGCAGACATCACCAGCGATTACCGCGTCAAGGTGGGCAGCGCTGGAATTAATGGCAGTTTGGTGGACAGCCATGGCGGCATCAACACGGCTGCTTTGTTGGTGTTCAGGGGAAAAACCGATCTTGAGGGGTCCCCCAACCAGTTTGCAGACGCTGCCGGCGCGAACACACAAGGCAGCTACACAAAACAGCGGCTGTCCGTCAGCCGTTTGCAAACCTTGCCGCAAGGCTGGTTTGGTTTTGCTTCTGCGCAATTACAGCGCGCCAACAAAAACCTGGATTCTTCAGAGCGTTTTTCCTTGGGGGGGCTTTACGGTGTAAGGGCTTATCCTGCGGGCGAGGCGCCCGGAACCCAAGCCGCCTTGGCTTCTCTGGAAATCAGAAAAGCCTTGTTCAGTGGTTTGAATGCAGCGGCTTTTTACGATTGGGGGAGCATCAATGCCTTCAAGGACAACAGCATAACCCAGGCCCCCTTGAACAGTTACAGCCTTAAGGGCGTGGGCGTTTCACTGAGTTGGGACAAAAACCTGACAGAGTTGGTTTCAGCGCAGTTGCGAGCCACCTTGGCCAGACGATTGGGCAGTAATCCGGGGCAAACGCCAGATGGCAAGGACCAGGATGGGTCCAAAGATGAAAATCGCCTCTGGCTGGACGCAGGTCTGTTTTTCTAGGAGGAGTGTAGTGGTCAAGTATTTTCGGACACTAAGATAGGTTGTTTCTCAACTGCCATTTTTTGCTCATAGGCATTGGGTGGCAGATTTCCCAATCTGGAATGCAATCGGATGTTATTG